>CAYZWM010000248.1:0-5874 GCA_964482155.1 uncultured Chitinophagaceae bacterium
ACAAATTGATCCATATTTAAACTACCATACATCTAAATCAGTGGCCCAATTGGGTTGCTGATTTTTTTTGAGCACTAAAAATCGCAGGAGGCAAAAACCGAATGAGAGTTTTAAACGCCGTAAGAAAGAAAATAGTTGCCAGGGTCTGTGCGACAGTTAACAATCAAACCACTTATAAAAATGATTTTATTTTGTCATAGAAACCAACTTAAGATCCCTATGGGCTACAAAGGTGCCCAGGAGCTCCGAAAGTAAAAAGAGACTTTGCAGTTGCAAGGTCTCTTTTTGTTTAGTGCGAGCTTGAGTTTTGAGAGTTGTTCGTAGCAAAGTACGATCCTATTTGCAAAATTTTGTCCCTCTCTAGTCTTCCCACAATGGTGGCTCTGACGAGGAGAATTCGCTTTGATTATTCCCCGATGAAAAATTCAAATGTTTTGGTACTCTCGTTTCCGAGTTTATCGGTCGCTTTTACGACAACCTTGTGGTACGTGTTTTTTCTGAACCGCCTTACTTCAGATATGTCCAGGGTATACGGACTTGAGTATTCAGCAAATGAAGCACCGTTAATGCTGTACTTAATTGATTGAGTACCACAATGTTTGTCTGTCGCGGCTAAATACAGTCTTGTATAGTTGGGGTAAATGCTTATGGTTTCACCACCTCTCTTTTTGGTCCCAATGGCCTGAATGCTAAAATTATGGAATATTACAGGCGGCGTATTGTCCACAAACGTATAACTGGTCTTTTGTGTTTCCAGATTGTTTACATTATCTGTGGCTTGAAACAGAATGGTTTTAAAGCCCTCACTTGATATAGTAAATGGCGCTGAATAACTGTTTGCATCACCATTGACAGAATAATCAATCTTTTTTACTCCTGATTCATAGTCCACTGCCTTCAGTTTAATACTTGTCTTATGGTTGATAAACAACGTATCTCTATGGAAAAACTGCGGCGACCCATAGGTTATTCCTGTAATCGGACTTCTGTTATCCATATAAACAGAACCAACGCCTAAAGCGGTAGCTACCTGTTTATTGTTGTTTCTGTTTTTAACATTATCAGTGCCATAATAGATAATTGACCTGGTTCCAAGCTTGTTGGGAATGCTAAAAGGTGAGTTGTAAGTATTTGAAGAAGAGCCATCTAATCTATAGGTGATTTTAGCAACACCTGCTTTATTGTCGGTAGCTGACATATTTACTTTCGATCTACTTGACACGTACATACGGCCATTTGCCCGATGTTGGTCACCGTCAATTTTAACCGATACAACAGGAGGAATCTTATCTAAATAGAAATTGAAGGTTTTGTGCACCTCTTCATTTTTAACTTTGTCGATGGAATAGTAATGAAGAACATGATTCCCGTCTCGAAGAGAAGATACACCTATTGTATTGCCTCTGTAAACCCCCTTACTTCTGCTGTCGAAGGAATAATACGTGGTTCGAACTCCTGACAAATTATCAGAGGAACTGAGTTTAAATCTTGTAGAAGGAGCAATGATATTGGAGTTATAACTAATTCCGGAGATAGCCGAAGAACTTTGAGGAGAGGACACATCAACCGTAAATTTCTTTTTTCTTGTTTGTTCTGCATTTCCAACATAATCATTTGCGAAATAATAAAGCGTGTTGGCCAGGTCAGTATCAAATGACAGTGTGTTCCCATAACGTTGGTATGCAGCACCATTAATCGAATATTGAATCTGTTCAACTCCCGATACAGCATCTCTTGACGATAGGCTCACTTTTAATCCTTTCCCGTAATAAACAGTCCCATTACCATAATACAATGGTGCTCCTAAAAAAGTACTTGTTGAAATCGGAGCTAATCCATCCGCATAAATTTCATACATCACTTCTCGCATAGGAATAACCGTTTTCTTGGTGTTCTTATCGACTGCCCATTTACTCCGAATGTAATTAATTCCTTCTGTGTCTAGGTTCATTGGATCAGCGTAATCAGGCGTTTTTTTGCTCTTTAAATCGTAATTTGTTCCAGACCGTTCGGTGGAGAATTTCAAATAGAGGGGCAGTTGCTTCTGAACATAAATATTACCATTGTTTTGGTAAACTACTTTTTCAAATTTAGGTTTATCGGGTTCAACTTGTGCGAAGCCATTTAAACCAAGAAACAGTACTGCGATAACGAGTGAATTTTTTTTGATGCAAATCATTTTTACAAAATTTGGATCGCTAAAGTTATAAAAAAAATGATTTAAATCAAGTTTCTGAAATATCACACTTATAGATGGTCCATAGTTTGTTATAGGTTTAAGTCATTTCCCCATTTGAATTTAGGGGCTCAAAAACTAAGGTAGGATTGGGTTTTTAATTTGAATACATCCAAAATTCGATACTTGACCCCTACTGGATACAAAAACAATTGAACCTATAATCGTAACCCAAACAAGTCTTGATTTACTCTTCTTTAGGTGTGAACTTCCTTTTTTATCATTTCGATGGTCCCTTTTACCTGGTCCTTGGTTGACCTTAGAATCATTAAAAGAACTTGATGTTGCGCTTTAACCGTTCTCAAAATGGACAGGTATTCTGGATTGGACCTCAGGTCTTCATAATTGTTTGGCGTCATCCGAGCCCGGCCATAATTACCAGATTCATCTATAGCCTCGCTCCCTACCTGGTCAAAGTTTTTTAAACAATACTCTTGAATGTTTGCATGAGTAACATAAACACCCCCATCTGCATACTTAATGGTTTCATAATAATTCGTATGAATCGATATTATACTATTTCTAATGGTGTCATTGGAGATAAGGTCAACACCTTTTGACAACAATGTTTTGTACGCACTATTGCCTTCCGACCACATAAATGAAGTAACGACTAGCGGAAAGTAATAGCTGAGAGAATCGTGGTATTCCTCCTTACTAGATAGTGCATCTAGTAAAGTGCCTATACTTTTGGCATTATACTCGACTCTCTTCGCGAAGTAATCGAGGTTAACAGTGTCTGATATGAAGGCCGTATTTAATTCTTTAAGCATTTTTACTTCTTGCTCTTTCTCAATAGAAATCATGTTCCGGTTATTCACTTGCAGAGCGATGAGAATTCCTACCACTACAAGAATTATCTCTCCTAATGCATAGAGTAAGTAGGATCTCACATTGGATCCATTGATGGATTTCTTCTTTAGTTTATTAAACATGAACAGTGGTTCTTATAATTCCAACTAAGGTAAACATTTTGGGTTCTGGTTTTACT
The DNA here is from genome assembly GCA_964482155.1 of uncultured Chitinophagaceae bacterium. Taxonomy (GTDB): domain Bacteria; phylum Bacteroidota; class Bacteroidia; order NS11-12g; family UBA9320; genus UBA987. The sequence continues at coordinate 3,228 of CAYZWM010000248.1, forward strand.
TCGAAATTCTGATAGGTAGGGTTGGCAATCATCAAAACCTGAAATACGATGAACTGAAAAACCAACCAACTCCTCAGGATAGATTCACTAACTTCCGATGATATTGGCTGTTTGAAGGGAGATGAAAAAATGTACCGACCTGTCTTACATTTTTTCCTACTTTTAAACCGTCAGAAAAACACGCACGACGTAGGACGTTGTCAGCATATAACAACTAGATAGCATGGGAGTATTACGAATTAATACGGTTAAAAAATCGGGTACAAAATGGGCACTATTGCTCACTAGTCTACTCGTAACGTTGTTGCCGCCCCTTGAGGTCAACGGTCAGAATTACTCGAAGCTCTCGTTCGACCTTGTCAAAATGTTGAACAGTCCGGATGCTCACAACAAGGCAAATAAAGAGATTATAACCGTCATCCTAAAAGGTGAAACTGACCCGTTAATTGATTTCGTGATTAATAATGAAGGCGTCGTAAAGTACCAGGTTGCCGATTATCTGGCCATTACCATACCTGTACATAAACTTAGATCACTTTCTGAACTTCCTTATCTGATAAAGGCTGAATCCAGCAGTGGCCCTCTCTTTTTTAATGATAAAGATGCCCTGGCACAAACGATGGCAGATACGATACATGCAGGAGGGCTTGAGCTTGAAAGTCCCTATTCCGGTATCGGGGTGATTTTTGGCATCATTGATTCAGGAATTGACCCCTCTAATGCTGATTTTCAAAACGAGGATGGATCTACCCGAATCCTTGGATTTTGGGATCAAAATGACTCTTCATCTTCTCTAGATCCATACGGATATGGAAAGAGTTATACCCAACAAGAAATAAACAATGGAGCCTTGCTTAGCTACCTCGACACAACCTATGGAGGTCATGGCACTGCTGTTGCAGGTGTGGCGGTTGGAGGTGGGCGAACTCACCCAGATGTCAAAGGTATGGCTCCGAATGCTGATATCGTAGCGGTGGGCATAAACCCAAGTGTTCTTGACTACCTCAATCGAAAACCTTCTATGCTCAACATTGTAGATGGCATCGACTATATATTTAAGTATGCGGAATCTGTCAATAAACCGGCCGTTATAAACATCAGTCTTGGCGGACTTGAGGGCAGCCACGACGGACGTGATTTGCCGACACAGATGATCGATGCCATGCTTGAAGCCCGCCACGGGAGGTCTTTGGTTACAAGTGCTGGAAATGCGGCTCTAACCAGACATCATATTCAGTTTAATGTAAACGGTGATACGCTGTTTACCTGGTTTGAAACTATGTACGCAAATACACGAGTCTGTAAGCGAGATAGCGGTGCTTATATGAGCTTCTACGGTGATTCGGCAGATGTAGCGAATCTTCGTATCTCAATTGCCGCGGAAAACCGTTCGCCATGTTGCCAAATTTTGGATGAGACGGGCTTTCGCCCTTTTTTGAGTTCGTTAGGTACCATCAAAACCGATACACTTTGGGATGGCTCAAACCCCATTGGTATTGTGCACACATTTGTTGAGAAAATGGAAGATGCCTATGCCTATTTTATGGAAATCGAATCCACCAATATGAACATGCTTTGGCGGTTTTCTGCAACCGGCAAATGAAAAATTGACGGTTGGGCAGGCCCATTGAACAGGCGGTCTTGCAACTCTACCTATATTCTAAATCCGTCCAGTGTGGGAACCTCTTCCCAAATAAAAAACGTTGACAAATTTGTTGCCCCAGATAATGACCAGACTATAGGTACCGCCTATGCCTGTTCGAAAAATGTTATGACCGTCGGGGCTTATTATGTTCGGAACAGCATGCTCGACGTTGACTCAATACCACGATCATACTTTGTAAATCCGTATAGACGAGCAAACTTTAGCAGCATAGGACCCTCTAGAGATGGAAGAATAAAACCTGAAATAATCGCCCCCGGTAGCCGGATCATTACCACCCAGGCGTCTCAAGTGTTAGCAGACAAAGCCGTAAATGCCCGGAGTACACTTTATTTGGGAGGTCAACACGCCATTACCGATGGCACAAGTTTTGCCTCTCCAGCCGTCGCAGGAATTGTGGCGCTTTATTTTGAAAAATACCCAACAGCTACCTACCTGGATGTGATCAATGCGATTATCAACTCGGCTGACACTGAGCAGTTTATGGGAAGCCTGCCTAACAATTCGTATGGACATGGGAGAATAAATGCGTATCAAATGCTGCTGGTGCCTCCAGCTCCAGTTAGCAAAATGGATAGCTTAAACTATATGGATGCCCTCATTTACCCAAATCCAAGCGAGGGAACCATTAGGATACTGCTCTCTAAAAGTTCGGGGAACCATTTTGATGTTGAACTATTTGATTTAATAGGTCAGATAATTTATGAGAAACAGCACTCTTCTCACTCCTTTTCAATACAAATAAATCAACGAGGAACATATATCCTACGGATTAGAAACGAAGTGGGTGACGTTTACTCAGAAAGGGTAATTACCCTGTAGAACGACGAACGCACACATGTGGATTTAGCATGTGCCAGGTAATCTTCTTCCTGGAATGTATATGATGCAACTTATTGACTTTCAACCAGTGGACAAATAAATTCCAAAACATTGGTCCAATACTAGAGCGTAAGTTGGTTCTGGACTCAAATACATTTAGGC
>CAYZWM010000249.1:0-5871 GCA_964482155.1 uncultured Chitinophagaceae bacterium
TTTTCTTCAAGAGTTTTAACTATTTGCTTTACGGTAGATGATTTTTGACCACATGCTACGTAAATACAAAATACAGGCTCTCCTTTGTCGTAAAATTCTTTTTGGTTGATAATGGTATCAATAGCTACTGCAGTTTTACCCGTTTGTCTATCGCCAATAATCAACTCTCTTTGACCTCTACCAATTGGAATCATGGCGTCAATTGCCTTCAATCCGGTTTGTAGTGGTTCCGTTACAGGTTCTCTATAGATAACACCTGGTGCTTTTCGCTCCAACGGCATTTCGTATAAATCTCCAGTAATATCTCCTTTACCGTCGATCGGTCGACCCAAGGTGTCAACAACTCTACCCAACATACCTTCACCAACCATGATAGATGCAATTCGGTTGGTACGTTTTACCACGTCGCCCTCTTTGATCTCAGCCGATGAACCTAATAATACAGCACCTACGTTATCCTCTTCAAGATTCAGTACGATGGCGTTGGTACCGTTTTCAAATTCAATTAACTCTCCTGATTTAACATTGGTCAAACCGTGAATACGGGCAATACCATCACCCACTTGTAATACAGTGCCAACTTCTTCTAATTGAGCAGCTGTTTGAACATTTGATAATTGTTCTCTGATGATTGATGAAACCTCATCTGGTCTTATCTTAGCCATAACCTATTAATTATAAATTAATTGCTTTCTAATTTCTTTTAATTCTTTCGCAATGCTTAAGTCCAACAACTTATCTTCAAATCGAATAACCATTCCGCCTATTACCGCCGGATCGATTACATTTTCCACTTGAATTTCGTCATCCTTAACCACACCTACAAGGTACCGTCTTACATCTTCCAACGATTTTTCGTCAAGAGCAATAGCAGATTTTACCTCTACTTTAGTTACTCCCTTCAATGCGTCGTATTTCTGAATAAAAACGTTTGCAATATTGGCAAGTTCGGATTCTCTTTTTCGTTCAATCACCAGTGCCACTAAACTTTTGGATAGTTCGTTAGAACCTTCAAAAATGACGTTTAACACTTTGAGTTTGTCCGACCCGGAAACCACAGGGTTACTCAACAAGTTTCTCAAGTCAATGCTATCAGATGCTGTTTGGCTGAATGCCAACATATCTTCATACACTTCCCCATCCACCGATTGAGATTGTGCCAAGTCTAAAAGAGATTTTGCGTATCGATATGCTACTCTACTTGACATGTTATGATAATTGTGATTGCTTTAAATGTTCAGCAATGATTTCGGCTTGCTTATCACTGTTTGACAACTCAGAACGAAGCACCTTTTCGGCAATATCAATTGACAATGAGGCAACCTGCGATTTGATTTCAGACATGGCTTTCGCCTTCTCTTTCTCAATTTCGGCACGTGCACTGCTCACCAATCGTTCAGCTTCTGTAGTTGCTGCATCCTTTGCGTCAGAGATAATACTGTCTTTTGTTTCACGTGCTTCTTTTAGCATTAGCTCACGCTCAACTCTTGCATCAGCCAATAACTTTTCGTTATCAGACTTTAACTGACTCATTTGCTCTTTTGCTTCTTCAGCAGACTTCAAGGACTTATCAATAAACTCGTTTCTTTCTCGCAATGTGTTCAAAATTGGCTTCCAGGCCAGTTTCTTCAACAGCAGCAAAACGATGATAAAAGCCAATGAGGTCCAAAACATCAGACCAACAGGGGCAGCTAATAAATTTAATAGTACCATAATCCGTTCACGTTAAAGGTTGAATAAATAAATAAGAAAAATCTTCGGAGCTCATTGAGCTCCGAAGTATATTAATTTCTTATCCTAAATAACCACTAGCAAACAAAGGATAATGGCAAATAGTGCAACACCTTCAATAAGGGCTGCTGCCAAAATCATGTTTGCTCTGATCTCACCAGAAACTTCTGGTTGACGAGCGATAGATTCTAAGGCAGAACCACCGATTTTACCAATACCGATACCTGCTCCAACCGCGGCGATACCTGCTCCTATACCTGCAAGTCCAGCGTTAGAGTCTAACAAAATTGTAAGTAATTCCATTTTGAATAAAAAAATTATACTGTTTTAATAAAAATTCACTAATTAATGTGCCTCTTCTACGGCTGACCCAAAATACAAGGCAGCCAATAACGTAAACACGTATGCTTGCAAAAACGCAATCAATAACTCAATTACAAACATAAAAATCATAAAGGCCAGCGAACCAAGGCCTACACTATACCCACCAATTACGCTGCCACTTCCAAAAATAAAGATCAATGCAGTGAACGCTAATATGATGATGTGACCGGCTGTAATGTTCGCCGTTAAACGAATCATTAACACCATTGGTTTTAAGATGATCTGAATTGCCTCAATAGGCACCAAGATAAACTTGATAGGCAGGGGCACTCCTTCAGGCCAAAATATATGCTTCCAGTAATGTTTATTACCGTTTATGTTCGTTATAATAAATACTGCGAAGGCCAGGACAATAGTTACACTGATTGACCCCATAACGTTGAACCCTCCAAGAAAACTCATCAACCCCAACAGGTTGGCAATCCAAATGAAAAAGAACACGGTTAACAAGAACGGGGTAAACTTCGCTGCCTTTGCACGGCTACCCACCGATGGTATAATGATTTGTTCCTCAACGAAAACAATCAAAGGCTCCATTAACGATTGGATACCAGAAGGAGCCACTTTGTGACCTCTCTTCTTATAAGCTCGTCCAACAGAAATTAACAGGAGCAAGATGATAGCCACCGTTAGTAATAAACCAAAAACGGTCTTTGTAATCGAAAAATCCCATGGTTTTTCATTCAGAATTGATCCTTCCTCATCATAGGTAAGACCACCTTCTGAATTCTTGGTATAAATCACTTCGTCTGCCATGATGTAATTCCCATGTGCATATCCATGACCATCTGTCAAATGAATTTCGTGATGGTAGAAATTACCTGATCCAAAAACCTCTAAACCATTGTCTCCGAAAAGAATGATTGGTAAGTTAACAGAAACGTGCTTTTCTTTAGGAGTTCCTGCATTCAACGTAATGAAATGAATCTGATGCGCATCAGCGATGTGATGCATAATCATTTCACCTGCGTTAAACTCTTCTTCTGCTTCTTGTTTCTCGTCATGTGCATTCGCAGGTTCTGCGAAGCCCTGGAAGACTGCAAAAGCCAAAATCAACGCACATATTATGTATTTTCTCAATCCAGACACTATTGTAAGTTGCTTATTATCAGCGGTTTGAAACATCAATGACTCCTTATTTTCCGGCTCGCAAATTAGCCATTAATTGATACAATTCAAACGATGTGAATAATAAATATAAAAACAAGAAACTACCTATTACCATCTTATCCATTACATCGTTGACAACCAGATAAATAACTATAAAGAATATGCTAAAAATAAATCTCAAACCCGTGCTGCCATAGACAAATGTGAGAAACGACTTTTGGCTTCCTTTCAACAACATTTGAGACAAAAAGAAGACGAGTAAATTGAGTAGGTAGAATAAACCTAGAGCAAACCAACTCCACATAGAAACTGGAGCTTTTAATAGCGCATGGACGCCAACGATTAATCCTGCGCCAATGAGAGCCAAAATGCTCAACCGTATTAGAAATTTTTTCACCTACCGAAAATTAGGGTGCAAAGGTGCCATTTATGTTATTCAATGGCAAGAAATGTTGTCATTATTTAGTACCCTGAGTCACGTCGGGATTCCTACTTATTTTGCCCCACTTTAACTATGAGGTAGATCATAGAACCTACGATACCTAATACACCTCCTACTAAGGTAAACCACGGTGTTTGATTCTGCATTCGGTCGTCTAACCAGTCGCCTGTAAATACTAAAATTAAAATAGTGCCAATGAATTGAATGGCTAATCCGGAGTATTTAAGATAACTCCTTCCCTGATTGTGCTTATTGCCCAACGGCGTCTTTTTTCTTGTTTATCGAATCGATTGGAATGGCCGTTTTGCCCATTTCGCAACTGCCGTTAAATTCTCCACCAGACTCAACAACCAATTTATCCGTTTGTATGTTGCCAAAGATGCGAGACGTACTCTTCAAATATAGAATCTCAGATACACGCGCATTTCCTTTTACTTTTCCACTTATATCAGCTGACTTCGCTTCAAAATCACCTTCAATGGTTCCCGAAACACCAAGAACCAGTTTTGAAGACGTCTTAATCGTACCTATTAGTGTTCCATCAATACGGACATCTCCTTTGGACGTAACGTTTCCTTCAATGGTCGTATCTGCACCAATCACATTAATTGATCCGTTAACACTCAGGTAATTTTCTTTCTTCTTTTTGTTCGACAACATGGTACAAATATGACTATTAATTTAGAACTTTATATAATCCCTTGGGTTTACGGCCTGGCCATTTTGCCATAGTTCAAAGTGCAGATGGGGTCCTGAGGTCAATTCGCCTGAATTACCAATTAGGGCAATCACCTCTCCAGCACGAACCCGAGTGCCCTGTTGTTTTAACAAGACGGAGTTGTGTTTATATACGGAAATCAGGTTGTCGGTATGCTGCAACAGCATGACGTGCCCCGTTTCTGGCGTCCATGTACTTAGGATTACCGTACCATCTAATGTGGCTTTTACAGCGGCGTTGGAATATGCCGCCACATCAACAGCCGTGTGCTTATTTCGTAGATTAAAAGTGTCCGTAACCACGCCTTTGATAGGTGTAAAAAAGGCATAATTATGGCTTAAATTTAAGCCAGGGGATGTTTTAACTAATCCCCGGTCTTTCGAATTTTGGGGTATTGTGTTCGCCGCAGAGGCTGACGAAAAAAAAGAAAAGCCCGGTTCAGTTGAACCACGATTTGATTTTTCGGGAAAAAAATAGGAGGTTTCTTCCTCTTCATCACCCTGTAATATCCTCCTTAAATTCGAATCTCTTCGTTCCTGTAGCCTCATGGTTTTTTCCAACGAATCCAACCGATGCTGTAAAACTTTGAAATCGCGCGGATTAATCTCTCCTCCCCCAGGCATAAAGTATCTCAGTGGTGTAATGGGCAGGAGAAATATGGCAATTGCGGTAAAAACCACCAATAAACCGCTTAGCAACATCACGACATTGAGAGGGGTTAAAATGATTGAAATTCGTTCGGCCAAATTCCGGTCATTTCTGATGATTAGTCGATACCGATTACGCATCTTGGTCGACAAAAATTCCTTTATACGAGAGATTTTCATTTGAATTGTGGGAACTACTTGATTAAAAATAGTTTTTAATAAAATATTATTGCAGATTCAAAGTTATAACTTATACCAATATTTAATTGAATCGTGAGGGTATTTCAACCTAAAAAAATTCTGATTGCTGTTGCTTTCTCCCTGTTTGCACTGAGCACATTTGCTCAACCGAAGCAAAGTTGGTTGAAACGGAACTGGCATAATATGAATGCTCGTTTTAATGGTCTTTATCTCGCACAGGTAAGGCTAGACGAGTCGCTAACCAATCTTAAGGCCAACCACAAAGATGATTATAACCAAATTTTAAGTGTTTTTCCATACGGCACTGGTGAACAACGAACAGCGGAAAAGTCCAACCTGGAAGAAGTTTATAAAAAATGTTCTAATGTCATAAAAAAACACCCAAAGAGTAAATGGGTCGATGACAGTCGATTTTTAATTGGCCAATCGTATTTATACCAAAATGACCCCATTTCAGCCATTGAGACCTTTCAATATGTAATTCGTCAGTTTCCGGATGGTGAAAATAAATACCATGCAAAACTGGGAATTTTACACGCGTACATATCCCAGGAGAAATACTACGATGCCGAGGCCATCATGAGCATCTTAAAAAAAGAAGGTGATTTCCCTAAAGGTCTAGAAAAAGACTTTTCTGC
>CAYZWM010000250.1:0-5849 GCA_964482155.1 uncultured Chitinophagaceae bacterium
CAACACTCACACTCATTATATCCTTCAACCTCCCCCCTTCAACCCTTCAATCATTATATCCTTCAACACTCACTACTCCAAACTCCTCATTTACCTTTCATCCATTTCGCATATAAAGGTTTAGTTAATATTTGAAAAGTTGGAGACCTATGTCGCTATTTGACAGCTTCGACTAAAACAGACCCGAGAATAAAATTTTTAGACTTCATACAACGTTTTTATCTTTGGTCGCCCCTTTATGTTACATGATGGCAAATACAGTATCGGCACAAATGGCCATTTCTGATCAAACCTACCCTGAAAATCATCTGTTGCAACGATGTTTGGAAGGCGAACGGCTAGCCCAGAAAGAGCTTTACCTAAATTATTCGAAGGCAATGTACACGTTGGCCTATCGAATCACCAACAATCCGGATTTAGCACACGACGTTCTGCAGGACGCGTTTATTGACGTCTTTAGAGACCTAAAAAGTTTCAAGGCCAAGAGTACGATTGGTTCCTGGATCAAAACGATTGTGATCCGGAAAGCTGTAAGGCAGCAAAAATTTGAGGAACGTTTCGAGACGTTTGAAGAGAAACACGACAAGGGAATACCCTATGAAGAAATCGCTTCTACTGTATTGGAACAGGCTATTCTCAACCTGCCGGAAGGATACCGAACGGTGTTTACACTGGTCGAAGTTGAAGGCTACAAACACACTGAAATTGCCAAAATGTTACGAATTTCTGAAAGCACGAGCCGCAGCCAACTGTATCATGCTAAGAAAACATTACGTGAACAACTTAAAGGGGAAAACAAATGAAAAAGGAACATAATAATATCAAAAAGGGGTTAAACAATCTACCCCAATATGAACCCAAGCCAGAGGCCTGGGATAAAATAAACCAGTCACTTCAACAAGGCAAAAATTCTAAAATTGTTATCATGAGATGGACTGTCGGTATAGCAGCTACACTTACGTTAATGTTGGCCGTACAATTTATGGTTAATCGAAACATGGAAACCGCCAATGTAGAGAAGAAGGTCATGCAGGTGGACTTCAAAAAATCAGAACCTGGCAGTCTTTCTCAAACGGAGGGTAATGTGAACAAATCCGATAAAACGGAATCTAACGATCAACAAATTACTCCTGCGTATGACCCCATGCTTGAAGACTCATCAGTTATAACCTGGAATCGTGGAATACCTGGAGCGAAATTTACTGTTATACCAAACAATTCGTCGAACGAAAAGCTTAGACAGTTTAGTTGGACAACTCCTGACAAGGACACAAAATATGGGCTGGCTGGCTCTGATGACAACTCAAAGACGTCAAACGAACAAGCGCTACGTCTTTGGAGCCTTGGGGACAATTTTGCAAAAGAAAATACTTCAACGTATGATATGGACTGGGACTTTGGTGAGGGCACAGCACAAGGTTCTGAAGCCAAAACTCATGGATATGCCGGTGCAGGTAAATACCAAATTGTGGTTACCGATGTCACAGGGAATGAGACATCTAACGGTCAAATGAAGTACAAATTCAAGAATAATTCAACCATAACCAAGGGCGACATTATCGACTTTACGGTCAATGTTGACAATGTAAAAACCGAAGACAATTGGGAATTTGCCTATGAAATTGAAAAACCTGAAGAAAGCTATGAGGTCATTGAATATGAGGAGAGCTACGAAGACAAAACTGCGGTTTATGATGTGGATATCAAGTATTATGAAGAAGCAGATGATGACGGTGTTGCTGGATACTTTAACAAGGGATACACTTCAGGTGAAATTGGAAATACGGCTGTTAAAAGTAAAAAACCCGTTTTAGGTCGCCTACGAATTATGGGCGATACGATTAACTTTCAGTATAGAGGCTTATACCGATCTGAAGAACCGATCAATACCGAAAACTACTTTCCCTTAATTGAAAACGATTATGAAAGTCCAATTAAGGAACCTTTGTCAACCTTTGGTATCGACGTAGACAATGCTAGTTATGCAGTGATGCGAACCAAAATAAACAACAGACAAGTCGTTCCAAAAGATGCCGTTCGGGTGGAAGAATTTATCAACTACTTTGATTACTCATACCCAAAACCTTCGGCTTCACAACCATTTTCAGTAAACCTGGAAACCGCTGACTGCGCATGGAATACCAAACACCAACTTGTTCGCATTGGATTAAAGGGCAAAGAAATCGACTACCAAAACATCACCAACAGCAATCTGGTATTCCTTATCGACGTCAGTGGTTCGATGGATCAAGAGAACAAGCTGCCCCTGGTTAAGAAATCACTCAAATTATTGGTTGACCAGATGGGGCCTAACGACCGTATTGCGATTGTAACCTATGCTGGCGCAGCAGGTCTGGCTTTGAAATCTACCCGATGTAATGAAAAGGAGTTTATCAAAAAGAAGATCGACAAACTAGACGCAGGTGGGTCCACAGCTGGGGGACAAGGCATTAAACTTGCGTATTCTGTGGCTCTTGACAATCTCATTAAAGAAGGGAACAACCGAGTGATTATGTGTACCGATGGTGATTTTAACGTGGGCCAAAGCAGTGACAAAGCCATGAAAGAATTAATTATTGAACACCGAAACAGGGGCATATTTATTACGGCTTGTGGATTTGGAATGGGCAATTATCAAGATTCTAAGATGGAAACCATCGCCGATAATGGAAATGGCAACTACTTCTACATTGATACGTATCGTGAAAGTGAAAAAGTGTTTGAGCGAGACATTCGAGCCACTCTATTTACGATTGCTAAAGATGTAAAAATTCAAGTGGAATTTAATCCAAAGTATGTGAAGGCTTACCGTTTGATTGGATATGAAAATCGCAAAATGCCACCACAAGATTTTAACGACGACACGAAGGATGGTGGAGAATTGGGTGCAGGTCATTCCGTAACTGCCTTGTATGAAATAATCCCCGCAAACAGCGATGAGCCCATTCCTGGTGAGTTTAATTTAAAGTATCAAACGCCAAAAGCGGATAAGGAATCCAATTTTGCCAACGAATTACTCACGGTAAAACTGCGTTACAAGAAACCGAATGGAAGCGTGAGTTGGTTGATTGAAAAGAGTTTGACATCGGGCTCTAAATCATTCAACGATGCCAGTCAGGATTTTAGATTTGCTGCGGGCACGGCTTTGTATGCACAACAGCTTCGACAGAGTAAATACATTGAGCAAAGAGACTTTTCGATGGCTAAACGTATACTCACTCAATCGATAGGTAAAGATGTGCATGGAGATCGACAAGAGTTGATCAACCTCATCAACCAGGCAGAGAAAATATATAACGTCTATACGCAAGAAGATTAATTTTGGTACTTCAATCTTTAATATCGACCCAGACCGCCTTAGGCGCGTCTGGGTCTTTTTATACATCTATGACTCACAACATAACAACTCGCACAATACGGATCGGCTTTTTGCTATTCATTAGCTCATTAACGGCAAGCGCTCAAGAGATCCAACCCATCAACAACGTTATTGGTGACATCAGTTACCTCTCAACGTTTCAAACTCGACCAACCCACGAGACGAGCGAAACTCTACGGATTCAAACGCATTTGGAATATGTGGTAACTCAATTAATTTCCGTTCCTGTTTCTCATCTATCAGACAAACAGCGGTCAAACCGTAGTTTGCTCCTGGATCATCTTGGTGTTTACGCGGACGCTGGAATATTTCCGGCGAATTATGATTTTCCAGGCGAACGCAAGCCTTGTTTTATTGACCAAACCGGAAACATCTGTGCGGTCGGATACCTAATTGAAAAATCGGCAGGGAGACAGGTTGCGGAAAATGTGAACGAACTTTTTCAGTATGACTACATCGAAGACATGAACGATAAGGTGGTTGTGGAATGGATGAAGGTAAATGGACTGACTTTAGAGGAATGCGCCATGATTCAACCTACCTACCAACATCGCCAACTCATCGAACGGATTACACCCTGTGAAGGCGGAATGGATTCTATTACAGGCTGGCCCATTTATGTTGTGGTATTCGATAGTCGCAGGCTCACCCAGCAAGCCGAGTTTGTTGGAGGTGATCAGGCATTATACTCATTTATTGAGGATGAAATGAACTATCCTCAAATTGCAAAGGACAACGAGATTAGTGGTACGGTTTTTATCTCAATGATTATAGATACCACGGGAAAAGTATGTCACGTCAAACTGTTACGAGGTATAGAAGACAACCTGGACCAGGAGGCATTGCGTTTGGTCAACCTTTCTTCCGGACACTGGTCGCCGGCACGGTTTCAAGGCAAAGGGGTTTATGTGAAATACACTGTGCCTATTAAGTATAAATTGTCCCCATCCGAAGCAAAGTAAGTTAGAAGTAAACGGAAGTTTAGTTTCTTTGCGCCTAATGATCGAAAGGACAAAGACCATAACCATTGTAGGTGGTGGGGCTGCTGGTTTCTTTGCAGCTATTCATGCCGCAGTAGAGCATCCAAATGCCCTCATCACAATTCTAGAGGGAAGCAACAAAGTACTTGCTAAAGTCCTGATTTCTGGAGGTGGGCGATGCAATGTAACCAATACTATATCCACTCCTTCCGAATTGGTTCAGTTCTACCCTCGAGGTCATAAAGAACTAAGAAAACCGTTTGAGCAATTTAGCAGCGATCACACGCAAGAATGGTTTGAAAAACGCGGTGTTCAGCTTAAAACGGAACTAGACGGTCGCGTCTTTCCAACAACAGATAACTCAAAGACTATTGCCAACGCCTTGACCTGGGAGGCGGAAAAACTCGGAATCCATACGCGATTTAAATGCCGAGCGGAATCGTTCGAAAAAACCGACGATGGTTGGCGAATAATGACCAATTCCGAATCGATAGACACAGACATTCTTGTTATTGCATCGGGAGGAAGTCCAAGAATTTGGGAATCGCTTGAGAAACTCGGATTAAAAACAATACCTCCGGTTCCAAGCTTGTTCACCTTTCATTGCCAATCTCCTTTGTTGGAAGAACTCGCAGGCATTAGTCTTCCAAATGCACGCGTAAGCATACCTAAATCCAAGATCGTTCAGGAAGGTCCTATCCTCATTACTCATGAGGGTTTGTCTGGACCTGCAATTCTGAAATTATCGGCATGGGCGGCTCGGGAACTATATGATATGGAATATCGTTTTAGTTTTAAGTTAAACTGGTTGGGTCTGGATTCGGCAGAAAAACTGATTCAGGAACTTCGCAATGAACAAGAAAACAATCCCAAAAAATACGTCTCAAAAAATCCAGTCCTAGACATACCAAAACGATTTTGGGCGCGAGTTTGTAAACTATGCGACATTCCTGAAACTCGCAATTATGCAGAGATTGGCAAAAAGCAAATAAACAAGCTCTCTGAAATTCTCCTTAATTTTCAGGTTAGCGTTACCGGCAAAAGCACCAATAAAGAAGAATTCGTAACGGCCGGGGGGGTTGACTTAAGTGAAATTAATTTCGACGACTTTAGTGCTAAGAATCATTCCAAGCTTTATTTGGCAGGAGAGGTCCTTGATATTGACGCGGTGACGGGTGGGTTTAACTTCCAGGCGGCCTGGACAGCTGGTTATTTGGTTGGAAAAGGAATTAAAATGTGATCTGTTGGTCGGATTTGACACACGCCTAACACATTAATGTACATCTCATCGTAACTTCACACCGTGAAACTGATCTATGCCGTACTCATTTTGGGATTTATTTCTTCAAGTTGTAAAGAAAAAGAAATAATACAAATCGACAAAAGACTTCCACCTGCAACGCAATCTGGTCAAAATACATTTGGATGCCTTGTCAATGGAGAGGTATGTCTTCCCAAAGGGGAGGATCCAGGATGGGTCCCACTCGTTG
>CAYZWM010000251.1:0-5790 GCA_964482155.1 uncultured Chitinophagaceae bacterium
TATAGTTCTTAGCCTATTGTTCCAAGTTGATTGTTCTTAATTGGCACTCCGTTAGAACATCCTGCATGGTCACATCTCTCAAAATCTCAAAATCTAAATATCAAAACATCTAAAAGTCTCTATCGCTTGAGTTTTGAGTTCTGGGTTGCTAGTTCTTAGGCCAGAGTTGTAAGTTCTTAGTCAATGCGTAGCGAGCGTTGGACGAAAATAAGCGGAGATGCGTGAAGGGGGGTTTTGAAGCTCCGGGGGCGGAGGGTGGTGCGCGTCAAAACGACGGGCTTTTTATTTTCAAGCGTTTTGCTTCCTTTTGAGCAAAAAAGGAAGTGCCGGTTATAGGGCGGCATAAGCCCTAAGCGACGATTAGAAATTACTTTTGATTAGTTGGTAGTTCTGAGTCCGTTAGAACATCCTGCATGGTCACATCTCTCAAAATCTAAATATCAAAACATCTAAAGGTCTCTATTACTTTACTTCGGTTTAACTCTCATTTCGTCTGCATACGCAATCATGTCTTCATAAACCGTTCTCCAACCTTTCCAACGTCCAGTCTCACTGAGCGACTCGTTATGCCATAAACTGACGAATAAACCGCCTACAGACTCAACACGGTCCATCAGTTGGTGAATATGACGTTTGGCGTCCACAACCGAAACTTCCATGTAATGCAGAGGAGTAATATCCATAACACAAAAAGGAATTAAACGCAGTGGTGTCAATTCGTTCTTAGCAAGGTCAAAAAAGTGAAACGGAGAAGCGATACCTGCTCGAAACCCCATATGCGTCGAATATCCCATGGTGTGGTCTTCCGTTATACCAATGTCGATCAGATCATAATACGTCTTCGGCATGGTGTGCATGAGGTAATGCTGCCTACTGGTGTGCACATCGCGCGATAGTAGATCGGCCAATTGATGTTGTTCGCGCTGCATAATAGCCACGTCTTCATTAGATTGGTAGGAAGGGTGGATGTCAACAGCATGGGTGGCATCTAAACGTTTAATTAAAAGCTTGAAGTCGGTGTTTCCAAACGCGATATTTTTATCAAAAGGACCATTATTTCCAATTTGAACAAAATATTGAACTTTGGTGCTGTACTGATCGTGTACTTCATCTTGCCAATCGTAGTTGTAAAATGGGTCTTTATGAGTTCTAAAAATGACGGCCATTCGATCTCGAACGTCTTCCCAGTTTTTGCTCATGATGTCTCTGAAATATCCGCCAAGATTTCTGAACAAGCCTTTATTCTTGAATTTCCAGGCCTGGTCTATATCTAGAGTGGAACGGTATTCGAATTGCCGTTTGGTTGTGTCAATTTCGGGATAAACAGCTTTAAGTTGATCGTACAAGGCTAACGCCCATTCGTTCACTATAGGGCGCTGAAGCAAATCCAGCTTTGTCAAACATGATTCGGATGCAGGAAAACGATTGTGGTCGTCTTTTTCAAACGGCAGATATTCTTCATATCGGCTTACCAGGTAAAAACTGGAAGACAGCACATCCATTTTATCTGAATCATTAACGAGTAATCCCGGAAGGCCATTCCAATCCGAACTGAGGCGAACAGTTTTAGGTTGAATGTCTTTTTCAAATAACAATCCGTCTGGAATGAGTTGCACCCCTTCCAGTTCTGTTTGATTCGAGTAGTTCAGTTTGGCTCTATCCAAAGCACGGTATATGTCAAGGTCTGGTGTTACATCGACATGAAAGCCCAATAACTCATTAAAAATAAGATTCGTTATGAAAGAGAGTCGCGGTGTGACCTCCTCAGAAAACAAGACAATCTTGTCCATTACTTACTTAAAATCTGAATAAGTAGAATCCAGCAACGCTGCAAGTTCGTGGTCCTTAGGCGTAACTATATTACCCGCGTCGTGGGTGGAGAGTTCCACCGTAACTCGATTATAGACATTGCTCCAATTTGGATGATGGTTGAGTTCTTCAATCTTTTCTGAAACATCAAACATCCAACGCGTTGCGTCTAGGAAATTCTTAAACACAAAGGTTTTGGTCAATCGATTGTTTTCTTCCTTCCAGTCCATACCAATTAATTCTTTAGAATTTTCAAATAGGTCGATATACTACCTATGTTCAATTCTACGAAATAAATTCCAGAAACAAAGTCTTGTGGGTTAAGGCTTAATCTGTTAGTTGATTTTTCTTCACCTAATTTCTGTCCTAATGAATTGTAAATCAGGTAACTAAACTCCTGGTTGCCCTTGCTCGTTATTTCTGCCGAACTATTCCCAAAACTAAAACCAGCAGTATTGTATGCGTTAAACCATTGAGTAAAGACCAGAGACTGCCCTGTACCCGCTAGAATGTCGTGTTCTGCAAAACAGTTTCTAATTTCCTGGTGATATTTCCCATCCCAAAGTAGAGAGTCCACTTTAAGCAAAACAAGAGCCATGTTTGGGATTGTTGAATTTTTAAATTGATAATATAAATGCTCAAGCACCAGACTGTCGGAGGCTGCGCGTCCAATTTTGTCGTAAATGCACATTAAAGGAGTCGACCACAATTCCCGATCGTGATTGGTGCTGTTGGTCATATCAGTTGGGTATATAAGCTTGCTGCCAATATGGACACCATCAAAAAATGGATTATGGCCATCCCAGTTAAACATGAGTTTCCAGGCATAATCTGTGTATGCTTTGGAGTATGAGGCGCTGAAATAATCTGAATTACCTTCTTCCATAGCCCCCCTGTCTCGTGTGGAAGAATAAGAATCTGCCCCAGCCGTATGTGATAACGCATGGGAGAATTCATGGATCACAATCTCGCCGTCTTCTGCATCATCAACACCACCTTCTCCAAATTCTACCTCCAACGGGTTTACGTTGAAATTGAACGAAGAGAAATCTGCTCCGTTATGACCGTGTGCGTCAATAAGCAGGGTGTCAGGTAGAGCAGTTATGAACCCAAGGTCTTCAACGTAATCGGACATGTTGGTAATGTGATAAAATGCATTAATGTCTTCAAACTGGTGTTGACTACGCGTAAATGAGAAGGTGTCGGTTAGCGAATAGGTCGGTGCAGTAACGGGATCAGTGATCTCACCCATAAAGTATCGATCGGATTGCAACCAGAAGGTATCGTTTTCATAATGTGCATTCATAGTGACCCATTTCCGTTCCGCGTTAATGACGGGAACATCCAAATCGTTGGAGTCGATGTATGGGCTGCCGTATGCTCGTTCAGCTGTGCTCAACGGGTTTACTAAAAAAACCAGAGCAGAAACCGGTGTGTCTGGCGCCTGGTAGAATAATTTTGTTTGAATGGCGTGTATGGGACGATCATCTACCAGAAATAACCAGGTTCCGGGTAGTTCCAAACTGGGTTTCATCTCAGGTAATTGCCAGCCTTGAGAGGTCTCCATCCAAACACAGTTTTGAGTTCTTTCCAGAGTTTCAAGGTCCATATCTGGAATGGACGGAATATTATCCTGAACAGTTATCACATGTCCAGAGTGGTTGGTATGAACGCGAAGTTCAACATCAAATATCTCAAATCCGTCTTTCAAAACGGTATAGGTGTAGTGAATACCTGTTAAACTCGTTATCACGGCCTTCTCATCAAGAGCATACCGAGGGTTTGACAATAGAGTATGTGTTTGTACGAAATGGGAAACCACTTCCTCTGATGACGTTAGCTGCGTTTCAATGGTATAGATATGTTGGGTTTGGTTAACCACATTATCGTGACTCGGAAATGCAATATTTTGGGCGAATAGCGCAACATGCAACCCTGAGAAAACCATCAACAACAGGAATTTTTTCATAGGGTAAAGGTAATCATTCTAGATCCGACTTATGTCATCGGTAAGTTCAAAATTGGGCAATGACTCCATTGAATTGATCAAAGGTTCAAACCCGGTAAGAGGCAGCGAAATTTCAAAGAAACCTCCCGGAATATTTGGGGAAGAAACAATGGTAAATCCTAGTCTGTTGGCGTATTCATAGACCTGGTAGTCCTTAGCACCAAGATGTTTAATCCAACATTGCTTTTGCAGTGTTTTGACTACGATCTGCCCTTGTTCTATGGCCGATTTAGCCGACGTGCCGTACGATTCGATCAATCCAGAAACACCCAGTTTTTTACCACCGTAGTACCGTACCACCGCAATTAAAACAAAGGTTAATCCAGCAGAATTGATCTCTCTGAGAATAGGTTGACCAGCTGAGTTGCTGGGTTCACCGTCGTCGTTGGCTCGATATTCGCTTGCTGATGTGCCCAGTACCCAGGCATAACACACGTGGGTGGCATCTGGATAGGTGGACCACAATTGATCAAGCTGCCTTTTGATGGTTTCTTTATTATCGACGGGATAGGCATACGCATAGAATTTGGATCCGCGTTCTTTGTATAAAGCTTCAGAAGGCTTTTCAAGGGTTTTGTATTCGTAGTCGGTACTCACTATGGCCAGCTGATTAATAGAATAGCGAGCAAGGCTAAACCAATACCTATGATGTTTTTGCGATTCAAATGCTCCCGAAAAATGAAGACAGACAGAAGGGTAGACACCACAACAATGCCCATATTGTTTAACGGATAAATCTGAGATGTTTTGAAGAGGTTGGACTGTAACGCCTTGAATAGAAAGTAAATACTAAAGTAATTTGGGATTCCTAAAATAATTCCAGCGAGTATGTTCTTTAATTTAATTTTTGTTTTACCGAGTGCTAACCGCACCACGGTGACCAGGGTACCAAAAAATCCGGCGGACATAAAAATCAAAACCGTTGGCACCTCGGCAGGAATGTCATTTAACTTCAGTTCAATAACCTTTAGCGATAAGTCTATGACACCACTTCCAATCAAGACCAAAGCTGGAAGAAGTACAAACCAAACCTTCGACTTTATTTGAACAGATTTGCGGTCTTTTTGACTCACGAAATAAACCCCGAGTAAACTGATTACAATACCCGTAATGAGCAAGGCAGTCGGTTCTTCCCTTAGAAAGATAAAGGCGTATATAACGGGGAAAACCACACCCATTTTGGACGCAATTACCGAGACACTGATGCCGTATCTCTGAGCCGTTACAGCCATTCCAAAAAAGACGAAAATAAATAATAGCCCAAGTGCAAACGTATACTGGGCCCAATCCAATTGATAGATTCTGGGTTGGAGGTAATAGCCAACGTCGGATACCAATAAGCCCGTAACGACACAGGTAATATAGTTGGCGGCGATGGCCTGCTGGTTGTCAATCTTATATTTGGGGAAGTACCGAAATATGAGGTTAATAAGGGATGACGACAATATGCTTAACGCTAGGAACATAATGATTAACTATTGTAATAGACGTTTATCTTGTCGGTTTCCAGGGTTATTGATTTAGAAGGTTTCCACTGCGATATGTTTGGAGCTGAAACACCTTTACTCCAATTTTCTGACGACACAATTTGGTGGCATTCATCCCATTGATTTTGTTCAATAAATTGATTCAGGACATTTTGCCCACCCTCCACCATAACCTGAGTGATGCCTCGTCTTGTCAAATCCAATAGGATTTGATTGATCAGATTTACCTCGCCAATTACGTCGATAAATTCAGCATGAAGTCCTTCTCGTTTTGGGCCAAAAACCAGGGTTTTGTTCTCATCGGTAAATATCGTGTGCGAGGAAGGAATAATGCCCTCGATATCCATGACTACTCGTAACGGATTTCTTCCTGACCAGTTTCGTGTGGTTAACGACGGGTTATCTTCAATAGCCGTATGTGTACCAACCAGAATGGCGCCACTTTCGGATCGTAGCTTGTGCGTATATTTAGCCGAAAGGCTGTTG
>CAYZWM010000252.1:0-5687 GCA_964482155.1 uncultured Chitinophagaceae bacterium
TTGGATAAACTGAGAAATTCTAAGGTTTGCCTGGTGCGGAATAAGCAGGCTGATGTCTGACGCCGTACATCCATTTTTGACGAGGGCTTCATTAATCACCTCTGGGAACCGTGTTACGGCATGTTTAAAAACGAAGCTTCCATTCATATGCGGATAAAACGATTCATCGTTTTTGTCGTTATCAGCAATAATCTGGTTAACCCACCTATTGGTCGCAGGCCCGATTAAAGCCAACTCAGTAGCATGAGCTCCCTGGCTGTGTAAATGCGTACTTAATATTCCCTTGTTCTTATCACACGAGGTAAGTATTGCGGCTCCAGCTCCATCACCAAAAATTACCGAAACATTTCGGCCTCGGGTGGTCTTGTCCAGGCCTCCTGAATGTAGCTCAGAACCAATGACCAGAATGTTGTTGTACATACCCGTTTTAATAAATTGATCTGCCACACTTAGACCATAAATAAACCCAGAACATTGGTTACGTACATCAAGGGCTCCAATGGTATCTAACCCAAGAGCTTCCTGTACCATTACGCCAGGGCCAGGAAAATAGTAATCCGGACTGAGGGTAGCGAAAACAATAAAGTCAATTTCGGATGCTTCCATCCCTGCACGGTCAAGGGCCATTTTTGCGGCCTTCACACCCATTCCTGAAGTGGAATCTTCTCCGGGCACGACCCATCTCCGCTCCTGGATTCCAGTTCTCTCTTGAATCCATTGATCATTCGTCTCCATTATCTTAGAGAGGTCATTATTGGTTACTACATTATCAGGTACGTAATAACCCATTCCAGCAATTTTCGAATTTCGCATATTCATGTAACAATTGAACGTTGGCTAAGTTAACAAAAACTTGTAAATGGGATGTATGCAAATCGTTTTTAAGTTCATATAAGCCGTTCGTCAAAAGAGACTTGGGCTCATCAACATCATGGATTATGTTTGATTGACCTAAAAACCAAAGCTCATGAAATTAATGAACCTCTTGCTCCTTTTTGCACTAACCTCCATCACCTCAATGGCCCAGCAATTTCCAGTATCTACTAGAGGTTATCACCCTTTGCCGGTGCAACAAAATGTTTCTTCAAAAGTATTTATGGCACATGCAGGCACACTCTATTATTGCTTTACAAATGGCCATAAAGGGTACCGTTTGTTTCAATTCACAAAAACATGGACAGAGATTACCACAGCAAATTCAGGTATTCTGTCTACCGAAATACGCGACATGGTGGGCAAAGACAGTTCCATTTATTATGCGACCACTTCTGGTTTGAGCATCAAGCGAGGTTCGAAATGGACTTCGGTTACTACGGGTAATTCAACCATTTTGTCGAACGACGTTAAACGGGTAAAGGCCGATGGTCACATCACAGCTATTCTTACGGACAAAGGCTTGAGTTATCAGATTGGCCAAACCAGTTCTTGGAAAAATGTAAGTAAAACCAGCTTAAATATGCCGTCGTTAAGCAATCCTGGACACCTTATGATTTTGGGTGATACCATCTATTGGACACCCTATACGGCCTTTGATATTGTGAAATTCGACACCAAATCAGAAACGTCAACTCTGGTCAAAAAAACATCACCTCGTGTGGTGGGATTTGCCTCAGATGATTCAACACCGTACCTCTTAGGTGGGAATGAACTATTCTCCATTACAGACTCTCTGACGCCATTATACAATTTGAAAAGTTGGGAAGGCATTGGAACAAACATCCCTATCATTACAGACAAAAAAGGCCGTTTGTGGCATATTAAACCCTGGTCCGGCCTCCTTACCTTATCGACAATCGAAAATGAGAAATACAAACCTGCCCAATATGAAATACCAGTTCCAATTGATGTTGGACGAACTAATCTCTTAGCGTATGATCAAGTAACCGATAGTGTTTACAGTTTATCGCACGATATCTGTTTTTCACTCGATGATGTACGAAATCCCACAGAAAATTATCGAAAAGAAATGGCGCTTCTGGATATCAACTTAATGTCGACTCCAATTCTAAATGATGGCATACTTCATAAGGACCTTTCCTTTTTTAGTGCATCATGTGAAGCCCCAAAAGGAAGTGGCAAATCCCCCCTATTTAGTTCGGGTTTATGGATAGGTGGCCTCGACGATACGAACGATATTCACCTTGCGGCGATGACGTATCGCCAAGGTGGGGCTGATTTTTGGCCTGCACCGCTGCATGTCACCACAGGTGAATACAACCCCAACGACTCCGCCCGATTCGATCGCGTTTGGAAGGTGAATAAAACGGATGTTCAACGCCATATTAACCGATATAATCTCCATGGAGAAGTAATGGAGTCTCAAACAAGTGAGGCCATCTGGAATTGGCCAGGCAACGGTTCAGTGGGTAATGCCGATCAATTGGCGCCATATATTGACCGAAACGAAAACGGTGTCTATGAACCTGGTTTAGGCGACTATCCAGACATTCCTGGCGATCAATGCATCTATTGGATAATGAATGACAAAGCTCATCCACATGGTGAATCTGGGGCCACTCCTTTTGGTATTGAAATTCACGGTATGGCATACGCATATAACTGCTCGGACCTATCCAACACAAGTGATGGGTATGGGATTAACTATTCCACGTTCTACCGATACAACGTAATTAATCGGAGCAACCAGGATTATAAAGATGTCGTTATTGGGACATGGACTGACCCAGATGTTGGCAACAATACGGATGATTATGTGGGCTCTCATGTCACCCAAAACATGGGGTTTGCATATAACGGCGACGCCAATGATGAAGGCCTCTGGGGTTATGGAATCAATGCACCTATGATTTCTACCGTAATTTTAGATGCTCCCACAAAAATGGACGACGGTGTAGATGGAGATGGTGACGGTACCGTTGACGAAGATGACGAAAAGCGAATGATGGGTAGTTTTTTCTATTACGACAACGACTGGTCGAATTTCGGAAATCCACAAGAACCCGTTCACTATAACAATTACCTACATGGCAAATGGAAAAACGGTGATTGTTTGACCATGGATTTTCAAGCTGGTCGGACCGGGTCAGAGTGTACCAATTACATTTATCCAGGTACAAGTAATCCCCAATTAACTAATCAAAACTGGACAGAAAGAACAGCACAGAACATGGCTGCCGACAGAAGGTTTCTTATAGCATCGTTTCCTTTTGACCTGAAAGCAAGCGACACAGCCATCTTTGAATACGCATTGGTATATTCTAGAGATTCCAGCCAATATGACCAGTTGCCACAAAATTTGAAATACGTTAAAGCCATGAAAGAATGGTACTACGGCACAGGACATCCTGGTTGCTATGATTTCGTATCTACGCAATCACTTTCAAGTAAACAGCATGCGAAGGTTTATCCGGTTCCGGCAGATCAACTGATCCACATTGAGGCTCAGTCTGCCATTAAAAAAGTGGTGATCATTGATCTCAACGGTCGCATTGTAAGCCGGTATGAACCCGATATGAATTTGGGTGAAGCTGAAGTATCACTGACCGGATTGAACGCCGGAATTTATTTTATTGAAACGACGACAGAAGAGGGCTTGCTTACTAACAAAATCATCAAGCGATAATACGTGAATAGACAGGAAGGGCGGTGCAATTAGTTGTTTACGTTTTTCCAGTGGGTGTATTCACTCATCAGCGCATTGTAGAGCATTTGACTTATGTACCGGGCACCTCGCGCATTGAAATGTGTGTAATCCTTAGCCGCTAATGAAGGGCTGTTGTTTACCCACTCAACCATCGAATTTTCTCCACCCATTACACCATATAAATCCCAAAAGGCGCAGTCATTGTCAAACGCAGCATTTCTCATGGCATCTCTAATCTTGGTAATGTTTGGGTACGAAACATATTCACTGCCTACTTTACGGCTCATATCACTCGGACCAATAACGAGAATATCCATATCTGGTTTTGCCTTTTTTATGGCTACCAATTGAGCACTAAACATCCGTTCATAGAAATCGTAGTTTCTGACCGGGTGAGGTACTACATTTATTCCATATTGCATCACAATCAACTTGGCATTCGACTGAACCAATTGCTTGGTGTAAAGGTTCCTATTGATGGTCGAATAACCGGTTCCACTGCTGCCTCTCATCGGAAAATTATCTACCGCCACTCCAGATTCCCCATCTAAAAAGACACCCAGTACGGTAGGCGAAATCCCGTTAAACTTGATCATTATTTCGGAATGAACCGAACCACTGTGAATACGTATATATCCACCATACGGTTTTGGGGGAAGCGCCAAAATTCTTTCTATTCCATCCACCGAAACCACCAGTTTTACCGAATCGATAGAGCTGTACATTAGGTTTACCTTGCTAAAGGTGCGAACCCTTGGGTAACTTTTAGAAGCACATCGATATCTCAACCAGGAGTAAGCCGCATCTCTCGACTCATAAATGGGTTGGTAAATGGTATCCCAAACAAATAGAGCAGAATCAAAAGGAACCGCCAATTCGACCATTTTAAACTGGACTGAGTCTATTTTTAAGCTATCCGATGGCTCGATTTTCTGCTTCACCTGAGTCACCACCAGTGAATCATATTTCTTTTGGATAAGGGTGTCTTCTCCAATTTTTACTAAATACTTGCCTGTGTATTTGTAGGATGAACCACCAATACCATAATGACCGCCTTCGATTTTACGTTTGTTGTAAATGGCGTATTTCTTCCAGTCATTGCTTTCACTTTGCCGAATTGAACGACGTGACCTACTCACATCAATTGGTAAGACAATACCCGGACCATACCCTCCAAATCTATTTTGCAGTTTGTTTCTTAAATAGTCGGATATGCGATCGCCTTCCAATTGAGAATCGCCGTAGTGCAGAATTCGAATCACCTTGTTCGAGCCAGTTTCAACCTCATTGAGGGCCTGAAAAAAGTGGGTTAAACTTGACGGTTCATTTTTCGCATACTGGATCCGTTTGTTCCATTCGGGTTCGTCAAACGTAGTGTCTCTTTCTACAATTACCTTTTCAGGCATTGTATCCGATACATCCAAATCGCCAATAACGGAATCGAGGTCAACTACGACCCTATTCTTTTCATTAAATAGGTCTGAGGCGGAGACAAATTGTAAGCTCACGTTTTCTGAAATAAAACGTTTCCCATTGGGAAACAGGAAAACAAGAAGTCCTAAAACAAGGTTAAGCGTAACCAGCATGATGGCCACCTTGCCTGGAGAAACCTGTTGTGCTTTCTGATATTTTTCCTCGTCGAGTTTCACCTCTCAATATATCGTGACTAATCCTTATTTATGAGTTGGTTCTTCTGATACGAACTCATCGAATTGATTTTGTTATACTTCGCGTATTTCGAAGCTGGTTTATAGATTTTTAACCGTTGGTTTACATTAATGCGATCGCCTCTTATCTTGTTCCATTTTCTCACATCCGAGATGTTGCAATCATACAAATCGGCTATCCTGCCAAGATAGTCTCCGGAGCGAACCGTGTAGTAAATTATTCTCTTTCCACTGACCACTTGAGGTTTTACCGTAGCTGGTTCTACTACTTTCGCCTCATCTTTCTTAACACGTGGTGTAGGTTCTAACTCATCAGATTTGGCATGGCTTTCGTACGTGTAAACCGAATCACCTAATTCGTTAAACCGCCCTAATTTATCGAATGGAATTTGAACCAGGTATGTTCTATCGGTATT
>CAYZWM010000253.1:0-5658 GCA_964482155.1 uncultured Chitinophagaceae bacterium
ATCGAAATACCCCAATGGGGAACTAAACACTCGTTAAACGTATCGGTATGTGCCGGTGTGGTCATTTGGGAAGCAGCTAAGGTTCACATAAATGCATAGAAAGTTAACGCGGATTGTATGGTTCGTTTGGGTACTAAGTCAGTGTATGACTTTGGCTTCTGCGCAAACCGACATTGTTGAACGAGCTAATGCGCGGGTGGATGGAAACCAGGGCAGGATAGACCGTTACGACGGACAAGACGATGGAAAAGTAGCCTTGTTGTCCGAACTTCAAACCAAAGCGGCAACGGCATTATATCTAAACACCATCGACCAAATTCAAAAAAACATAAACAACAATACCAATTACGACGATCTGGACAAAAAGCGAAGATTAACCGACCTGGGCAATATGTTGGAGCGTGTAGATCGTAACAATTATCATCTCTACACCGCTTACGCATCCTATTTTAATTTGATTATTAAAGTTCAGGAAATCATTGAATCCAAACGAATCAAGGCCATATTAAAGAGCGACGTCCTCACCGCATTGAACGTTATTCCGTTTTACGACGACAAACCGTATGCCGAAGAAATTCTAAAACTCATGGCTCAAATCCATCCCAGTGAATTGTTAAAACGCTATAAGGATTTCGCTTTTCAGCCATATTCTCTGGACGTGTTGGAGGAAATATGTAAGTACGCTCCAGCCCATGTCAGTTTTTATATGGGGGCAAACAACTCCGTTTTTATTGATATGAGTCAATCAACCGGACAGCCGACTATAGAGAAAATGATGGAGATTTTTCGCAAAGTGGGATCGAATTCGAAGGCTTATATCTTATTAGACGATATAGACCATTACAGACTCACGGTAAACGAAGCTCATTCGTTGGGCAGAAACAGAGGTGAGTTGTTTAATCACCTGCTTAAACTTCGAACGACGCCAACCATTTTAGGGGCGTATTCGGTAGACGATGAACTTACCTACATGGCGACGCGTAAAGTGAGACGAATAAACGAATTGCACGAAGCACGGGATGCTGTTCGATTTCAGTTGTGCGATACGGGAAACATGTCTTCGTATGAGCTGTATACCCTTATCGTGTATGGAGAGGACGAATTGTATACATCCAGTTTTCTTGGGTTGTTTAATCGTTTAATCGAACGGATGGAGGAAGAATCTTCCTATGAGTTTCTACATAACCTGGGCAGAAACAAATACCGAACATTTGTAAAAATGTGTGCGTCATACAATGTGTTGCCCGAGTTTCTATCACACATGAGCATTTGGGAAAAAAGGTCGTTGTTTAATTCCTTCGTGGGTGGTTTGGAAAAAGAAGTCAAGGCACTTGAACAAGCCGTGGCGGTTGCAGATACCTACGGGAGTTTGACTGACGATGACAATAAAACCCTGTTTGAAAATGCGTTAAAAAAGGAATACCAGAGTGTGCGTTGGACGAATGCAGAGGCTAAGAAATTATATGGTTTGCTGCTTGAGTTGCTTCACATCAACCCAGAATCAGACGAGTTGCAGGAAGATTTGTCGGGTTTAGCCACAGTAACGAATGCCAGTTTGTTGAAAGACGGCCAACACATACAACAGCATTTCTTTTTTGACGATGAAGACGGTTGGGCGAGTTATGCGACATTCATTGCACGGTTTAATCGAGCAGGATGGCGAACGATCAACAAAGGGTACTACGTCATTATTGAATCTACATCCGGCAAAAAGGTCAAAATATATGCCAATAAAGCGCGAAAAGAGTACGACGGACAAGATGCGTTAAAAGCACATTTTAAGTCGTCTAAACGGTATCCGGACGTGGTTGTTCACCGAGGACATAGTTACTACGCCAACATAACTATCGAATCGATTACGCCCAATTCAGATTTGGTTATACTGGGTTCTTGCGGAGGATACAACAACATAAGTAAAGTATTGGATTATGCACCTAATGCCCAGATTATCAGTAGCAAGCAAGTGGGGACGATGTTTGTAAACAACGAATTGATTTTTACCATTTGCGAATATATACGAACGGGTAAAGACTTGAACTGGGAGGTGCTTTGGCCTGCTGTTGGCAAACGGTTGGGGCAAAATACGGTCGCTAAACAACGATTTAACGATTATTTACCGCCTCATAAAAATCTGGGTGCCATTTTGATACGGAATTATAGACGGACGTTGTAAGTAAATTGAGTTGTATGCCGTGTTTGCCATTTCGCCATTAACTTTGACCCATCACCGACATCAGTTTTTATATGAAGAACAGCAAACAGGCCTTATTGGTCGTATTTATTCTGAGCGTTTTAAGCTCTTGCGGGCCAAAAGAAAGCCCCGTACGATATCCCATTAATCAACGTAACATACTCAGAGTCAATTTGGTGCATAACGACGATACGTGTAAAGTGTCCAAATACACCCGATTTATTGTTATGAATCGATTGAAACAAGTCAAAGACTCCTTCACCATGGAAGGTCCACACGATGCGGAGTTACAGGTAATTGGTCGGAATGGTGATACGACGTTTCTTCAGATCAAAGACAGCCTTTATACCTGGAAAGGAGGCCAAGGCCTCTATTACCGAACAAGCCTTTCTTTGCTCGATGTCAAAAACCTGTACGCAGAATGTAAGTAAATCGAGTCAGCTGTAGTTGAGTTTAAACGACAAATCAGTTTCTACATCATTAGCGTATATTCGGTGACAAGTTCACTATGGATAGACGTAAGTTTCTCATTCAATCCCTTTTAGGTACGTCAGCCGTGCTGTTGCCTACTTTCTTAACCGCGTGTAAGGACGATGATCTCCCTGTCATTACCACAGACAAAAAAATCATCATTATTGGTGGCGGAATAGCCGGTTTGGCAACGGCTCAATACCTCAAAAGGAGAGGTGTTAATACCATTTTGTTCGAGTCGCAAGACCGTGTTGGCGGGCGTATTCGAACGGATAGAAGCCTGGGATTCGCTTTTGATGAAGGGGCCAGTTGGATTCATGGACCCAAAGGAAACCCAATTACCGACATTGCCGATGAAGCCGGTATGGATACGGTAAAAACCGACGATAACAGTGTTTCGGTTTTCGATATTGACGGCAAGGCCTATATAGACTCCATAATCGACCCTGCCGAAAGCGAATTTGAAGATATAATTGAATCCCTAAGCGGCACCGAAGATCAAAGTTTTGCCGATGCATTTTATGGGAAATATCCTCAGTATAAAAACAACCGATTGTGGACGTATTTTTTGTCTGCCTATTTGGAGTTTGACACAGGTGGAGATATCACAAAACTGTCGTCTTTAGATTTTGACAATGATGAAGAGTTTTCGGGTAAAGACGTGATTGCGGTGAACGGCTTCGACAAGGTAACCGAACACCTGAAATCTGGCCTGGACATCAGACTCAATACCAAGGTATTGGACGTGGATTATTCGGGTAATCAGACCCTTATTAAAACAGATCAAGGTGATTTTGAAGCAGACTATGTGGCAGTTACGGTTCCTTTAGGCGTATTGAAACAAGATGTAATTGGTTTTAAGCCTGCGCTTCCAACTTCAAAGAAATCAGCCATAGATGCCGTAGAAATGGGTGTGGTCAATAAGTTCGTCTGCACCTGGGACAACGTCTTTTGGGATAACGACTTACAGTACATTGGTTTTACGCCAGAAACGAAAGGCAAATTCAATTACTTTCTCAATATTCGAAAATATACCAACACCAATGCCCTCATGACGTTTGCCTTTGGAAACTATGCAAAGCAATCGGAACTGATGACAGACAGCGAGATAAAGGATGACATCATGAGCCATTTAAAAATCATATATGGCAATGGCATACCGGCACCTTCTGGATTTGCTCGAACACGTTGGTTGGCCAATGAGCATGCGTTTGGATCATACTCTTTTGCGACAAACGGCACGCGATCAACGGCGTTTGACGAATTGGGGAAACCTGTAGGAAATACTCTGTTTTTTGCAGGCGAGCATACGATCAAAGATTATAGAGGTACGGTGCATGGGGCATATCTCAGTGGAGAACGGGCAGGCGAAGAGATCGCTAACAAGTTGTAGTATGGAGAAACTACTCGTTATAGGCGGCACCAATTTTATCGGGAGAAACCTGTTGGAAAAACTAATTGAACTTGATCGGTATGAATTGACTTTGTTTAATCGGGGGGAAACGAACCCACATTTGTTTCCACAGATATCAAAAATTCGGGGAGACCGTTATTCCAACGATATCGATCAAATCGGCAAACAGGACTGGGATTACGTTATTGATTTGTCTTGCTATTATCCAAAATCACTGGAACGTATTCTTAAGAATTTGAATACAAAACTGAAACGATATATTTTTATATCAACGTGTTCGGTTTACGACAATGATATGAATACCAGTGTATTAAGAGACGAAGATGCACCCATATTGCCGTGTAGCCCAGAACAGAGAGAAGACATGTCCACGGCGAGTTATGGTCATAGAAAGGCAGAATGCGAACGCATTCTCGAACAATCCGACGTGAATCATATAATCCTTAGACCGTCCTTGGTTTATGGTCGATACGACAACACAGATCGGCTCTACTATTGGTTGTATCAGGTAAAGCAAACGGATGAACTAATCGTACCTAACCATGGAGAAAGTGTGTTTTCGATCACCTACGTTCACGATCTGGTAAATGCCATTATCAACGGAATTGTAGAGACCCCAAACAATGAGACGTTCAACGTAACAACACTGCCAACATGTTCCATAAAACAACTTATTGATTGCTCAGCAGACCTTCTAAAAAAACAACCCATTCGAAGAAATGCCAGCTCTGAATTCTTAAAAGCCAACGACGTCAATCAATGGATGGACCTGCCTTTGTGGCTGGATTGCGACTATTATACGTATGACAATTCCCGAATAACGAATGGAATGGATATCCGGTTTACCAATGTGAATGAATCCATCTCGCAAACCATCAACCATTACCATAATTTGGGATGGCCAGAACCTATGTTTGGGATGCCTGAAACCAGAAAATCAGAGCTAATTAAACGTTTGATTACGGGGTAGGTGCAGCATGTTCTAGTTTCCAACATAGGTGCCACCTATGAAAATGATGTTGAAGATGTTTACCTTCAGCCCGATTTGTACGTATATATGAGTAACTAGAAAGCAACAGTATGAAAATGTCTTCCAAAACAAACAGAGCCGGATTGATTATTCTGGTCATTTTAAACGTAATCGTACTTTTAGGCCAGGTATGGCCAGAAGGGGCACCACCTTTTGCCCGTACAATAAACATCGTTTTTCTTGTATTGAGTTTGGTGTTTTTTACCTCCTTAACGGTGAAAAGAAAGAAGTTGAATTGATTTAGTTTGCGGTTATTGCACCTCGTTCGATCAACCAATTTGCGAGCCAGGTTTCTGCTTTTTTGTTTACGTAATCAAGCACGGTCAACCCAAACTGATCTTTAACGTTTATATCTGCCCCAACCGACAGCAACCAAGCCAATATATCGGTCTATGCCCGGGGCAAAGATTATCATGATGTGGTCAAGAAAAAGCTAAAGCAGGTCGCCCGGGACCTGCACCGGAAATATGACGCAGAGGTCAAGGTCTTTGTCGATACCGCCCCGGTGATGGAAAAACCACTGGCGGCGAAAGCCGGGCTGGGCTGGCAGGG
>CAYZWM010000254.1:0-5634 GCA_964482155.1 uncultured Chitinophagaceae bacterium
CTTTATGGAAAAATGGAGGGACTCGAACGATTAGTGGAACCTCAATGGCATCCCCTCATGTTGCCGGTGTTTTAATCGTTACAGGGGGTAATCCAAATGGGAATGGTACAGTAACTGGTGATCCAGATGGTACTGCTGATGTTAAAGTAAGTATCTACTAGAAAAAACATTCATTTTAAACGCCATGCCTAATCGTATGGCGTTTTTTTATGACTTCATTTCCGAAAGAAGAAGTTCGTTGTCACCTTTTTCATTAATTGTACCTTTGCGTTACCATTAAAAAGGGTGTAACATGAAATTGCATAATACTATTAATGGGGAAGAACTTAAAGAACGAATCCAACAGAGTGGTGAAAACCGTACTACCCTTTCGTTTTACAAATACGCTAAAATTGGCAATCCCCAGGTTTTTAGAGATCACATTTACCTTCACTTCAACACGATTGGCATTTTAGGAAGAATATATGTAGCTACAGAGGGAATCAACGCGCAGTTAAGCGTTCCAACTAATCAACTGAACGAGTTTAAATCTCATTTATCCGATATTACTTTTTTGGAAGATGTCCGATTGAATTATGCCGTTGAAGACAATGGAAAGTCCTTTTTTAAATTAGCCGTTAAGGTGAAAAATAAGATTGTGGCTGATGGTTTAAAAGAGGACATTTTTGACATTGCCACCCCTGCAGATTATCTCAACGTTGAGGGGTTTAATACACTAACCGAAAATCCGGAAACCATTATCATTGATATGCGAAATCACTATGAGAGTGAAGTCGGTCATTTTGAAGGAGCATGGTGTCCGGACGTAGACACATTTCGAGAACAACTGCCTTTAGTGATTAATGAGCTTGACGATAAAAAAGATAAACCCATAGTTATGTATTGCACGGGTGGGATTCGTTGTGAAAAAGCCAGTGCTTATCTCAAATATCGGGGGTTTGAGAATGTGTATCATCTTGAAGGTGGTATTATCAAGTACAGTCGCGATGCAGAAGCCCAGGGTCTTCCGAACAAGTTTATCGGCAAAAACTTTGTTTTTGATGAGCGTTTGAACGAGCGTATTACGGATGATATAATTGCCAATTGTCATCAATGCGGGGAACCGTTTGACGATCATGTAAATTGTAAAAACAAGGCGTGTAATTTGCTTTTCATTCAATGTTCAGCGTGTGCAGATACGTACTCAGGCTGTTGCTCGGATGCATGTAAAACCGTAGCGGCCATGCCTGAAGAAGAACAACGTGCGCTACGTAAGGGAACGGACAATGGTGTCCGAATTTTTAGCAAAGGCCGCTTTGAGGATGGTCAAAGTGCATAATATATGCGTCATATAAATCGCTCTGATTCAACATCTTGCCAAGATTTAAAGACGATTTCTTCTATTTCTAGTTAATTTGCACCCATGTCGGAAAGGGAAAGGCGATACGGAAGATTAATAGACCGATCAAAGGGGTCTTATCGCAATTTTACACTTTCTGGCAAACGAACAAAGGAGTTCCAAATAAGGACACTCCGCCGAATATTAACCAAGGCCAAAAACACCCAATTTGGATTGCAGTATGATTATCAGGGTATCCTATATTCTGGAAACATCTACGAACAGTTTAAAAATAATGTGCCACTAAGCGATTATGCTCTGATGCTTCCATGGTGGGAAAAAGTCAGAGAAGGAACGCCTGATGTGACCTGGCCTGGTTTAATAAAACACTTTGCTCTCAGTTCCGGTACCTCAGACGGAACCAGTAAATACATACCTGTATCTGCTGAAATGGTTAAAGCCATACGCCGTGCCAGTATGCGTCAGATTTTGTCCATTGCACGTACGGATATGCCTAAAGACCACATGACCAAACACTGGTTGATGATAGGAGGAAGCACATCGCTCAACTACAACGGGATCTACTATGCTGGGGATTTAAGTGGCATTACGACATCCAAAATTCCACCCTTGTTTCAGCGCGTATCGAAACCCGAACCTGAAATAAAGGCCAGCGATGATTGGCAGGAAAAGATCAATCGAATTACGAATGAAGCCATGAGTTGGGACGTAAGCATGGTTGCTGGCGTACCTGCATGGGTGCAGTTGCTGTTCAAGAATATTATTGACCATTATGAGGTCGAAAACATCCATGATATTTGGCCCAACCTGGAAGTGTATATTCACGGGGGAGTTTCTATCAAACCATACCAGGAAGGAATTAATTCTTTACTTGGAAAACCCATCAAGTACTTTGAAACCTACCTCGCCTCTGAAGGGTTTATTGCCTTTCAAAATAGAGAAGAGTCAAATGGAGGAATGCGTCTGCTTATTCGGAACGGTATTTTCTATGAATTTGTTCCCTTTAACTCTTCGAATTTTGACGAAAACCACCAGCTTAAACCCGACGCTCAAGCTTTACCTATATGGGAAGTAGAAGAAGAACAGGAATATGCCCTGCTTTTATCTACGTGCTCTGGTGCCTGGCGATATTTGGTCGGCGATACGATAAAGTTTGTAAACCTAAAGCGAAAAGAGATTATCATAACCGGTCG
This sequence comes from uncultured Chitinophagaceae bacterium, assembly GCA_964482155.1. Classification (GTDB taxonomy): domain Bacteria; phylum Bacteroidota; class Bacteroidia; order NS11-12g; family UBA9320; genus UBA987. The sequence goes on from CAYZWM010000254.1 coordinate 2,533, forward strand.
AACCACTCATTTCATCAGTCTTGTTGGAGAACATTTGAGTATTGACAATATGACGGAAGCTGTCTATCAGTTAGCAAAAATGGTCAAGTCTACGTTTACTGAATTTACCGTTTCTGGGATAAAAAAGGATGGAGGTTTAGGTCATAAATGGTATCTGGGCACAGATAATACGAGGCTAGTAGGCCAGGATTTGTCGGGTCAACTGGATACCAATCTCAGAAGTCTCAACGACGATTATTCCATTGAGCGGGATCACGCCTTAAAACATATGGAAGTTGTCGTTATTCCGATTGCCTGGTTTTTGGAATGGATGGAAAAGAATGACAAGGAAGGTTCTCAACATAAGTTTCCCCGAGTAATGAAGGGAAAAACGTTCGAAAACTGGCAACAATTTCTTGAAAAGAAGGGGATTAACCGATCCGAATCGGCTTATTAAACGAATACTTCGGTATAGCGTTCTCGAAGTTCCTCAAGAATAATCAAGACATCTTCACGAGTATTTGCAGTAACCAAACGCATTCTATTGGGTTTAAAATTGGGTATCCCTTTAAAGTAGTTGGCGTAATGTCTGCGCATTTCAAAAATGCCCAGTCGCTCGCCTTTCCATTTGATGCTCTCTTCAAAGTGGTGTAGGCATGTTTCAATGCGCTCTGCCATGGTCGGGCCAGTCATTAAGGTGCCGGTTTTAAAGTAGTGCTTAATTTCTCTAAAAATCCAGGGATGGCCAATGCTTGCTCGTCCGATCATGATGCCTTGAACGCCATATCTGTCTCGCATTTCTTTTGCCTTTTCAGGAGAATTTACGTCGCCATTACCAAAAATTGGAATATGAATTTTAGGATCTTGAGCTATTTCACCGATTAATGTCCAATCTGCCTCGCCCTTATACATCTGCACTCGTGTTCGACCGTGAATACTTAATCCTTGAATACCAACATCCTGCAAACGAGAAGCTACATCTTTGATGAACTTCGTGTTTTCGTCCCACCCCAGTCTGGTTTTGACGGTTACGGGTAAGTGGGTAGACTTGACAATTTCTGCTGTCATTCTCACCATCTTGGGCACGTCTCGTAATAAGGCAGCACCAGCGCCTTTACAGGCAACTGCTTTCACCGGGCAACCGTAGTTGATATCAATTATATCTGGTTTAGCCGCAGTTGCAATTTCTGTAGCCTCCTTCATTACATCAATATCGTTTCCAAAAATTTGGATGCCAACGGGTCGTTCAAAACCAAATATGTCGAGTTTTTGAGTGCTTTTAGCCGCATCTCTGATTAAGCCTTCGGAAGAGATGAATTCCGTGTACATCAAATCCGCCCCATATTTCTTGCACACCGCACGAAATGGAGGATCACTCACGTCTTCCATGGGCGCCAGTAAGAGGGGGAAGTCGCCTAAGTTTATGTCACCAATTTTTACCACCTTTGCAAAGATACTTTATCGATGCAAAACACAGCACAAAACCGATACATAGGAGCCTCACATTTTTTTCTCGCTATTGGTGTCCTTATACTTATAGGTTTGATAATGGTGTCACTATCTGGAGCCTTAACGCAAGCTATTTTCAACATTTCGCCTTCTGAACTGGGCTCTATACCCCTTGATAAATTTACCTCTAAACAATCGTTTGCCTTAAAGTTTGGTCATTCTTTTACGGCTATATCTTTCCTTCTTACTGGAATAGTCTGTTCCCTCATTTTTAACGTGCGGTTTACAGAGTTTGCTGGGCTTCAAACAAAAATAAACGTCAAATTAATCGGTTTATCGTTACTCCTATTCCTTGCCTCTCTACCTGTAATTAGTTGGTTGGTTGATTTCAACGCGAATATCCAGCTTCCTCATGAAATGCAGACTTATTTTCAGTCTATGGAAAAGACCAGTGACTCCTTCTATTCATCTTTGATGAAATACAACACAGGGATTCATTTCATTCTCAATTTATTTCTAATAAGTGCATTAACCGCAATAGGTGAAGAGATATTCTTCCGAGGAATTTTAATGCGAGTCCTTACCAAGTGGACCAAAAATATACATATTGGTATTTTTCTTTCCTCGTTGATCTTTGCATTGATCCATTTTCAACCCTACAAACTTGCTCCTATGGTGGTGTTAGCAATGTTGTTTGGATATATATATTACCGATCAGGGTCGCTCTGGATACCGATTCTTTTACATGCCCTCAACAATTCGTTGGTTGTTTTTGCGGATTGGATGTCTAAAAAGGGGAACAACATTGAACTTCTTTCGAATGACTATACCATTGGAACGACCTATTTAATATCCAGTCTCGTTATCGCCATTGGCATCGGTTACGTGTTATGGAAAAATAGCAAACACACGGATTTCAACTATGACTAATTTCAAATCTCGTTTACTTATAGGCAGCGGTTATGTGCTCATAACTCTTGGAGCCCTGTTAACACATCAATTGACGGCGGCCATTTATTTATGGTTAATTCAGGTCTTTTGTCTTTACGAGTTTTACAAAATAACTATAAAACCAACGTCGTTTGCACAGGTGCTCGTACCACAAATAGTTGGTGGCATTATTTTTTTCATTGCGTTTACCAACCAGGATAGTATCGTTAACCTTGGGCAATTGATTTGGTTGCTTATTCCGATATTCCTGTCCTTTTTTGCTTATCTCGTATGGTATAAGAGTGATGCTTTTGTAAGTGATGCGGCCAAAATGGTTTTTGGTTGGCTCTATATCTCTCTTCCTTTGGCCTTTATGTTGCGCATCGGCAACTTGATATTTGACTCTACCAATTCGGAGTTGCTTCCATATTACGGGTTTCAAATTTTGTTGGTATTTATCCTTATTTGGGCTAACGATACGTTCGCCTATCTGGTTGGTAGAAAATTTGGGAAAACCCGACTTGCACCAACTATTTCGCCCAAAAAAACGGTAGAGGGTTTTGTTGGTGGAATTGTCTTCTCGATTCTTTTTGCCCTGGCCTTGCATTACTTCTTCCCGTTTATTGATCAAATTCACTTTATAGTTCTTGCTGTTATTTGTTCGACAATTGGTACCCTTGGCGATCTTTTTGAGTCCAAAATCAAGCGAAGTTTAGGCATCAAAGACTCTGGAACTACCCTCGG
>CAYZWM010000255.1:0-5633 GCA_964482155.1 uncultured Chitinophagaceae bacterium
TTAGTAACAACGCCGAAAACCGCGGCAATAAACAATCTTAAATAGTCCTTTTTGTCGTGAACAACTTCCTTTTTTGCAAAAAGACCCACGATGTTAAAAAGGATGGCTGCTACAGCTATTCGAACAAAGACAAACCCTGAAGGGCCAAGGTGTTGAGGCATTACGCCTTTGGCTATTGTATAGTTACTTCCATAGATTAAGGCAACGGTTAAGAGTGCCAAATGTACTCGAAGGTTGTTTTTCACGTGCGGCAAAGGTAGACTGTTTCTTGTTTGATAACCAAGATTTTTGAGGTACTACGGGTCTAGTTGTGAACAACTTAACCAAGGGTGTTCACGAAGCTTTATTGGGTCCCTTCCGATAGAAATGACATGTCCCACGAAGTCTTATCGTATACCAATTCTTGGCCTACTGTCTTTACCGGCGATTCAATATTATTGGTATATAAACCTCCTGTACCTAATCCTTGAGGTAAAGACGTGTTGTATTGACTTACCCATTGGGCAATGGCATTTAAGCCAATGTTCGATTCCAGAGCAGAGGTTGCCCACCAGCCTATATCGTGTTTGTGACACAAGGCTATCCAGGCATCGCAAATGGTAAACCCTCCAATGAGGCTAGGTTTAAAAATTAAATATTGAGGGCGAATTTGGGTCAACATGGAGTCGCCACCGGCCACATCGAGTCCAATAAGCTCTTCATCCAGAGCAATGCCTATTTTTGATTCTCTACACAACTTAGCCATAGAATCCCATTGTCCGGCTCCTATAGGCTGTTCAATACTGTGTATGTCAAATCGTGCAAGGTCCCGAAGTTGCTGCTGAGCCTCGTCAGGCAGGAATGCACCATTGGCATCCAAACGAATTTCGAGTTTAAACGCCGAGAATTGTTTTCTGATTTTTTCGATTAACCGACACTCTGCATCAAAGTCATGAGTTCCAATTTTGAATTTAATGCAATCGAATCCGGATTTAATTTTTTGTAAAGCCTCTTCATACATTTGATCCAATTCGCCCATCCAAATCAACCCATTAATGCGAATGGGGCTGCCCGAATAAAAAGCAGTTTTAAATATAAGTTGCTGCCCACCATTTTGTAAATCCAACAAAGCCGTCTCTAGTCCGAAACGCATTGATGGGTGAAGAGATAGATCAAGATCCTGAATGGAAACGCCCGCTACCAGTTCATGACAATACTGATGAAGAACCTTGTCATATTCATCTATGTCGTCGATGCTCAATTTAACCAATGGAGCTGCTTCGCCAATTCCGGTTACTCCGTTTTGAGAGAACAGGACAAATCGAACCAATCGCTCCTCAAATATATTACGGCTTGTTTTTGCTGGCTTCTTAAAGTGAAGTGTACGTGTTACAATCCGATACTCCATTTACAACAAGATAAGGGTAATGACGATGACCAGAATGAGGTTTAGTAAAACATGGATTTTTAGTAAGCGGTTATAGGCCGGACGATTCTCTTTTGTATTGTTTAGTGATTTGAGTTTAAACCAGTGAAACGTATACAGTGGAGCTAACAACAAAATCAATAATCCGTTGCTGGCACTTACTTTGTTTAAAAAAAGAATAAGAAGGAGCAAGGATAATCCATAGATAAACCCCTGGTATTTTTCTGCATTTTGTTTGCCCAATTTTACGGCAAGCGTTACTTTTCCATTCTCCGAATCACCGTGAATGTCGCGAATGTTATTGATGTTCAACACGCCTGCACCAAGTAACCCCATAGCAGAAGCTGGCAATAAACAAAGCCAGAAGTCGCGGTCTATATGAATCGTTTGTAGATAGTACACACCTAAGACCCCAACGATACCAAAAAAAAGGAATACAGAGATGTCTCCCCACGATTTATATCCATAGGGGTTTTTTCCAGCGGTATATTTAATTGCAGCTCCAATACTAACCACTCCAATAATCAAGAAAACGAGAAACGAGGTTGATATGTCTTCAAGGGCAACAAAAAGCAGGGCAGTGCCTGACAATAAAGCCAATAGTGCCGTCACAACGAGTGCCATTCTCATTTGATTGAGGGAAATCTCTCCACTTGCAAGGGCGCGGTCAGTCCGAGTTTCGTCGTCCGTTCCTTTTGCAAAGTCGCCATAATCGTTGGCAAAATTGGAGAGAATCTGAAGGATAATAGCTGTAACCAGAGCAAGAACCGTAATGGTCCACGAATGACGACTAAAGTAAGCACTAAGAACGGCTCCCATTGCGATGGATGCAATGGCCAACGGTAAGGTTCGTAATCGTGCCGCTTTTAAAAATACGCCAAGCATGATAAATTATTTTATGACCTCAAGTTCTCGGCCAATTTTAATAAACGCATGAATGGCTTTGTCCAGATGTCCTCTTTCATGTCCTGCGGATACCTGTACCCGAATTCGGGCTTGATCTTTAGGAACCACTGGGAAATAAAATCCAATGACATAAATGCCTTCGTCGAGCAATTTTTCTGCAAACACCTGAGAGAGTTTAGCATCGTACAACATGATTGGAACTATAGGGTGAACACCGGGTTTTATATCAAAACCAGCTTCGGTCATTTTGTTTCTAAAGTAGGTTGTATTCTCTTCAAGTTTGTCTCTTAGGTCAGTGGTCTTACTCAACATGTCTAAAACGACTATGCTGGCACCGACAATAGAAGGAGCCAGAGTGTTTGAAAACAAATACGGTCTGGATCGTTGTCTCAATATGTCGACGATTTCTTTTCGACCCGAGGTGAAACCACCAGATGCACCACCCAACGCTTTTCCAAGCGTTCCCGTGATGATGTCAATTTTTCCAACTACACCACAATGTTCATGCGTGCCTCGCCCAGTTTTACCCATAAAGCCACTGGCATGACATTCATCGATCATGATCAATGCTTTGTATTTATCGGCAAGCTCAACGATTTTGTCCAATTGAGCAATCGTTCCATCCATTGAGAACACACCGTCTGTTACGATAATTCGGTTGTTGGCTCCCTGGCTTTCCTGAAGGCATCTCTCTAGATCATCCATGTCGTTGTTGGCAAATCGATATCGGGCAGCCTTACACAAGCGAACGCCATCAATAATAGAAGCATGGTTTAGACTGTCGCTAATAATAGCGTCGTCTTTGTTAAGAAGAGGCTCAAAAACACCTCCATTTGCGTCAAATGCGGCTGCGTATAATATGGTGTCTTCAGTGCCCAGAAATTCGGAGATCTTCCGTTCCAATTCTTTATGTATGTCTTGAGTCCCACAGATAAATCGAACGGACGACATACCAAATCCATGGCTGTCAATGGCATCTTTTGCGGCTTGAATTACCTTGGGATGTGATGACAAACCCAGGTAGTTGTTTGCACAAAAATTGATCACCTCTTTGCCTGAGTCTAATGTAATGTCGGCAGCTTGAGGGGATGCAATTACTCTTTCGTTTTTATATAAACCAGCTTCTTTAATATTTTTAAGCTCGTTGACCAGATGGGGTTTTAGCGTGTCAAACATGTTTCAGATAATTTTGAAGCAAAACAACGTATTTTTTCGTTAAACATGGACCATTTTCAGCGAAATACAGCTGTAGATTGGTCTTTCTTTGTTTTTACCATCAACAACCACCAAAACCACCCCATTTAGCCGAAATAGTGGACATATTTGGATAAGGTGGTGGTTTTGACCTTAAAATGAACCTTTTTGTCCGTTAAAACCAACCTTTTCGACACTTGTTGGTTTGGATAGTATTGGCCTAAATAAATGTTACTTTTGCCGGAGTTTATTGGCATCGTAATCTAGGGCCACTAAAAGTAAAGTTACAGACACTCATAATGGCGGAAGAAAAAAACCACAAACCCAAGATTGTTGTGAAAAAGGATTCGTACAATACAGGCGGAGACGATAAGAAGCCAAAAGGGGGCTTACCTCGTTTCAGCATGAGTTGGATTTACGTCCTTATTGCTGTATTTCTAATTGGAATGATGTGGCTACCAAAAGGGGAGCAAAAATCATTACAGACCAAAGAACTTCACCAAATGCTTGCCGATCAGGATATTGAAAAAATTGAAGTAGCCAATGGAAGGCGAGCAGATATTTTTCTGACCGATTCGGCGCGAAAATTGGATAAATACAAGAAGAAGGAAAGAGATAAATCATTTTTTAATAAATCTATGGACCCGAAAGGTCCTGATTTCGTGATGGATGCCATTGGAGACTATAAGACATTTTCGGACGGTGTCCATTTAGCCCAATCAGACCTTCCTAAAAGAGAAGCGGTAAAAATTGATCCTGTAGAAGAAAAAGACTACAGTGGTGTCTTTAACTGGATTATCTTTTTTGCCCTGTTATTTGGATTCTGGTATTTAATGATGCGAAGAATGGGAGGCCCTGCAGGTGGCGGAGCTGGCCAGATTTTTAACATTGGAAAATCCAAAGCACAATTATTCGATAAGGACACCAAGGTTAATGTAACGTTCTCCGACGTAGCCGGATTGGAAGAAGCAAAAGTGGAAGTGATGGAAATCGTTGATTTTCTGAAAAATCCGAGTAAATACACTGATCTGGGGGGTAAAATTCCGAAAGGAGCACTATTAGTAGGCCAACCAGGTACGGGTAAAACCTTATTGGCCAAAGCAGTTGCAGGTGAAGCGAATGTTCCGTTTTTCTCCCTATCGGGTTCTGATTTTGTAGAGATGTTTGTCGGAGTAGGCGCATCCAGAGTTCGTGATTTGTTCAAACAGGCAAAAGAGAAAGCACCGTGTATCATATTTATTGATGAAATTGATGCAATTGGTCGTGCAAGGGGCAAAAATGCCATGCAAGGCTCGAACGATGAGCGTGAAAATACCTTGAATCAGTTGCTTACTGAAATGGATGGTTTTGGAACGGATACGGGCGTTATTATTCTAGCTGCTACAAACCGGGCTGATGTTTTAGACTCGGCTTTGTTAAGAGCGGGTAGATTTGATCGCCAGATCTATGTTGACATGCCAGACCTTAATGAACGACGAGCCATATTTGATGTACACCTGAAGCCGTTGAAAATTGAGAAAACACTTGATAGAGACTTTCTGGCTCGACAGACCCCAGGGTTTAGTGGTGCAGATATTGCCAATATGTGTAACGAGGCAGCATTGATTGCGGCTCGACATAGTAAAAAGGTTGTCGAAAATCAAGACTTCTTAGACGCCGTTGATCGAATTATTGGTGGCTTAGAAAAGAAAAATAAGATCATAACTCCTCAGGAGAAAAGGTCGGTGGCTGTCCATGAGGCAGGTCACGCTACGGTGAGTTGGTTATGCGAGCACGCAAGCCCGTTAGTCAAGGTAACCATCGTGCCGAGAGGAAGAAGTTTGGGAGCTGCGTGGTATTTGCCTGAAGAAAGACAAATTACTACCACAGAGCAGATTTTGGACGAAATGTGTGCGACCCTGGGAGGCCGGGCAGCAGAATTCGTAACCTTCGGTAAGATATCAACCGGTGCACTAAGCGACCTCGAAAAGGTAACTCGGCAAGCCATGGCCATGGTTTCTATCTATGGGTTGAACGACAAGATTGGAAACATTTCGTACTACAACATGAACGAGGGTTTTACCAAACCGTTTAGTGAGCAAACAGCTGCATTAATGGATACGGAGATCAAGAAAGTGACGGATGAACA
>CAYZWM010000256.1:0-5632 GCA_964482155.1 uncultured Chitinophagaceae bacterium
ACAAGGACGTTCTTGAGTTCTTTAGAGGAAACCCCAGAAAATCATTCAATTACAAGCAAATAACCCATAACCTGGGTATTACTTCAAATGATCAAAAAGATGAAGTAATTAAGATTTTGCAGGTGATGGAAAAAGAGGAAATCATTGAAAGTTTTGACCGCGGAAAGTATCGATATTTACCAGACTTCAGTATGTTTACTGGCGTTGTCGAAATGACCCAAAGAGGGTCTGCATTTGTCATTGTTGAAGAACTAGACGAAGACATTCGGGTGAGTAAATCGCTTACTGGAATGGCATTGAATGGTGATACCGTTACAGTCGAACTGATTCGCCAGAAAAAAGGCAGTCGTTTAGAAGGTAAGATTATTGAAGTCGTACAGAGATCGCGTAGCGAATTTGTCGGTACCATACAGAAAATGAAAAAGTTCGCTTTCGTGGTTCCGGACAACAGTCGAATTCATGTAGATTTCTTTGTATCCAAAGAGAACATGAACAAGGCTAAAGACGGCGACAAAGTAGTGGTGGAGCTGACCGATTGGCCCATGGGTACACCAAACCCATACGGCAACGTCATAAAAATTCTTGGTAAGGCGGGTGAACACAATACCGAGATGCACGCCATCATAGCCGAGTTTGGGTTTAACACAGCATTCGAACCTGACGTGCTAGCCGATGCGAATGCATTTCCTGAAAAAATATCTCAAGAGGAAATAAAAAAGAGAAAAGACTTTAGAAAAACGTTAACACTAACCATCGACCCGTTAGATGCAAAGGATTTTGATGATGCCATATCTTTCAAAAAATTGGATAATGGCAATTATGAAATTGGTGTACACATAGCCGATGTAAGTCACTATGTGCGCCCTAACTCCATTCTCGACGATGAGGCATACAACCGAGCTACCTCAGTGTATTTAGTTGATCGTACCGTGCCAATGTTGCCGGAAAGAATATCGAACAATCTGTGCTCGCTTAAACCACATGTTGACCGGCTTGCATTCGCTGTGATTTTTGAAATGACCAGCGATGCTAAAATTGTTAATCACTGGATAGGAAAAACAGTGATCCATTCGGATAGACGGTTTACGTATGAAGAAGCTCAGGAGGTTATAGAAGGGAAGTCGGAAGAGTACAAAACGGAGGTCCAGATGTTGAACACGTTGGCTCTTAAGCTAAGAAAACAACGATTTAAGGACGGTGCAATTTCCTTTGAAAGTGATGAATATCGCTTCACTTTGGATGAAAACGGCAAACCCATAGAACTCGTAAAAAAGGTTCGGAAAGAAGCCCACAAAATGGTGGAAGACTTCATGTTGCTCGCAAATAAGACAATTGCAAAACATGTTTACACCACCTTAAATAATAAAACAATGCCCTATCGGGTCCACGATTCGCCGAATATTGAAAAAATGGCGTTTTTCATTTCCACTGCTAAAAAGTTTGGGTATAACATCAATACTCAAAGTAACCAAACCATAAGTAATTCTATTAACCAAATGGTTGAAGAATCCGAAGGTAAAAAAGAAGCCAACATACTGCATCCGTTGGCCATACGCAGTATGGAAAAAGCGCACTACACCACCAAGGAAACGTCTCACTTTGGCTTAGCTTTTGACTATTACACTCATTTTACCAGCCCCATACGTCGGTATCCTGATCTCATGGTTCATCGATTGTTATTTGACTATCTGAACGATGGTAAATCGGCAGACAGCATGGAAATTGAACGAGCGTGTAAACATAGTTCACGTATGGAGCAGCGTGCTACACAAGCAGAGAGAGCATCAACAAAGTATAAACAAATTGAATTTTTATCAGATTATGTTGGAGATCGATTTGAAGGCATTATCTCTGGTGTAACGGAGTGGGGTATTTTTGTTGAATTGAAAGATAACCATTGCGAAGGCATGGTACGTATCAGCGATATCAAAGGTGATTTTTACGAGTTTTATGAAAAGGAACTCTGTGTGGTTGGAAGAAGAACTGGAAAGCGATACGGTTTCGGAGATGAAGTGAGCGTCCGAATCAAAAAAACCAATATGAACAAAAGGACAGCAGACTTTACTTTAATTAGTTAATGAAGCAGTATAAAGAGCTTTTGGATGCTTATTTGACCTACCAGTCGGCCAACCCATTTAAAGGCAAACCCAACGAGCTATACGACCCCACGAACTATATTTTAAGCTTGGGCGGCAAACGTGTTCGACCGTTAATGGTCTTACTCGGGTTTCAACTATTTGACGATCAACTCGACAAAGCCCTTCCATTGGCTCATTCGGTAGAGGTGTTTCACAACTTTACACTAATGCACGACGACATTATGGATCAAGCCAGTGTGCGAAGAGGTAAGCTCACTATTCATAAACGTTGGAACGAAAACATAGCCATTCTAAGTGGCGATCTCATGTTGGTTAAAGCATACCGAATATTGTCCGAAATGGATACGGAAACATCCATAAAACAGGAATTGACCCTGGGTTTTGGCAAAATGGCCGAAGAAGTATGTGTCGGTCAACAATTTGATATGAATTTCGAAGTCCAATCGGTCGTAACTGAAGAAGAGTATTTAGAGATGATTACCCTCAAAACCTCGGTTCTATTGGCTTACAGTCTACAAGCTGGAAGCATCTTAGGAGGTGCAGATAAATCGGTTTCTGATGAACTGTATCTTTATGGACTGAACATCGGTTTAGCTTTTCAGGTTATGGACGATTACCTCGACACCTTCGGAGATGCGAAGACTTTTGGGAAAAAAATAGGAGGCGATATCTTAGAAAACAAAAAGACCCTTTTATTGATTGAGGCGAACAAACGAGCAAATTCAGATCAACTGAAGGAGTTAAGTAATTGGTTCTCGATTACCGAGGAGTCTGAAGAAAAAATTAAGGCGGTCACAGCCCTTTACAGGAAATTAGATGTAGATCGCTACGCCGAGGCAAAAATGGATTACTTTTTTGAGCATGCAAACAATCGACTTGCCAATCTCCCTCCTGATTTGAACGTAATGCCACTACAAAAGCTAGCGCAAGACCTTCAACTTAGGCGGTCATAATCAACTGTTTAAAGGATTTGAGTAAAACAATATTCATAAATCATAAGAGTTCTTCCCCTTTTTTCAATCTGGCGGCAGAAGAATATTTACTTCATGAACGTGATGAAGATGTGGTCTTTTTATATACCAATTCAAATGCGGTCGTAATAGGCAAACATCAAAATGCATTTGATGAGTGTAACCAGGATTATTGTTCTAAAAACAACATAATCACTGCACGCCGACTAAGTGGTGGTGGTACCGTTTTTCATAGTGAGGGCAACCTTAATTTTTGTTTTATTCAAAACGGATCCGACTCCGACAAACTCATCGATTTTAAAAAACATTTGGAACCGATCAATGCCTTCCTGCACAGTATTGGAATTCCATCAGAATACAGCGGAAGAAACGACTTATTGGTTCAGGGTTATAAAGTTTCTGGAAACGCAGAACACATTTACAGCAAAAAGAAACGGATCATCCATCACGGCACCTTGCTGTTTAGTGCCGATTTATCTTCCCTTAAAGCGGCTATTCAGCCTAAAACGTCGATTGAGTTTTCAAGCCATGCAGTTAAATCTGTTCGCAGTCAGGTGGCCAACCTGGAAGACTTCCTTCCTAACCCGATGACGTTTGACGAGTTTGAAGAACAACTGGCCAATTTTCTGATTCGGCATTTCTCGGCAGAAACCCATGTCTTTGGGCAGAAGGAAATTGACGTAATCAACGAATTAGTAGACCGTAAATATTCTACCTGGGATTGGAATTATGGCTACTCCCCCACGTTTTCAGCTCGGTTGTTACTTGACCAGAATAAACGTATTGAAGTAAACGTAAAAAAAGGAGTCATTACGGAAGCAAGTATGGTTACCGAAACCAATAGAGCACCATTACATAACCTAATCGGGAAAAACTATCGACTGGAAGAATTAAACAAGCTGGGAATCGGTGATTTTAAACCGTATTTCTAGAACCTTGATATAATGGCAATTTCGCCACCTGAATAGTTAAAATGGGACCCATTATTTAGTTGGTATTGTCTGCCTAAAATACACCCAACGGTAAGATAAAGCGGTTTTAACTCGAAGGGTTTAAATTCAATATTGCCAGAAACCTGAGATTGTAACCCAAGAGAAAAAGGAAGTTTATGCCACTCGAATTCCACTTCACCGTAACTCGTTCTTGATTCTTCAAGTACATCATTATTTTGAATATCACGAATTATTTCCCCTTCGTATGAACTCATTTGAAGTCCGTTTTTAAAAGGAAGTCCTACGCCTAACGTTGTTGACAAATTGATTCCTATTCGCTGATTAATGTGTATTCTTCCATGTAGCGACGGATTGACAAAAACAAAGTCTCTGATCTCCGACAAAAAAATGGTTTTGAATGCCAAAACCTGACGCGTGTGTCCGAGTTTGGGGTTAATTACAGTTTCCTCCCGCATGGTTTCTGTGGTTCCTGAAAAAAATGTGCGATGTTGAAACTGGCCGCTCACATGCAAACCCAGCAATAATTCATTGCGAAAGTTCTTACTCCGTTTAATTCCAATGGCACCTCCAAACTTAAATTGGCTGATTCGCGGAGTACGGTCAAACCAATTTTCTTTGGTAAACGGCGTTGTTGATACGGGTTTATCCAGGAAGTTCTCAAGTCCAGGGAGATTATATTCAACAGGCTGATGATTTTTTAAAACCAGGAACCCCATGGTCAATTCTTTCGATAAAATACGCTGTTGCCCTGAACAAACAGTTGTAAGCAAAACAAGAAATAGGGACAATACGGGTTTCATATTTATCAATTGGATACCTTTGAAACGGTAAAAAGCAATTTTAATTATATCCTTTGTTCGCATATGACAAAAGCAGAGAAAGTAGGTCAAATTCTAGGAATATTAGACAAGCGTTATCCCGAACCGCCAATTCCCCTACAACATAAAGACGCATATACCCTGCTAATCGCTGTCTTGTTATCTGCGCAATGTACAGATGAACGAGTAAATAAGATTACTCCGTTGCTTTTTGAGCGCGCTGACAACCCTTATGACATGATCAAATTGACTGTAGAAGAAATTAAAGAAATAATTCGCCCCTGTGGTTTGTCTCCTATGAAATCTAAGGGAATTTACGGTTTAAGCCATATGATCATTGACCATCACGACGGACAGGTTCCAGACAACTTTATGGATTTAGAGGCCATGCCAGCCGTTGGGCACAAAACAGCTTCGGTGGTCATGTCTCAGGCTTTTGGAGTACCCGCATTTCCTGTCGACACTCACATCCATAGACTGGCATATCGCTGGGGATTAAGCAATGGCAAAAATGTAATTCAAACCGAGAAAGACTTAAAACGGCTTACTCCGAAAGACGTTTGGAATAAACTCCACTTACAAATCATTTATTTTGGACGAGAGTTTTGTCCCGCAAGAGGCCATATTCCCGACGTTTGTCCTATATGCAGTCAATATGGTCGTAAGAATATGGACAGGTAGGTGTTGAAGGAAGGAGTTAATTATTGAAGGGTTGAAGGATGGAAGGGTGGAAGGATGGAAGGGTGGAAGGATGGAAGGGTTGAAGGTTGAAGGGGGGAAGGATGGAAGGT
>CAYZWM010000257.1:0-5609 GCA_964482155.1 uncultured Chitinophagaceae bacterium
ACGACTAACCTGGCTTATATGCGCTGTGAGTGGTTTAAAAACCTCGCCGGCAAACACCAGGCACCCTATGGAACACCCTTTGACATTGAAGAGCTTAAAGACTCCCAGCGAATTGACATAAACAACATAACCTATATTCGGGTCGTTGACGTTGTTGGAAGTATCAATGATAGCTTCGCCACTCGAGATCAGTTTGGAAATAAAATTAACGATCCATGGCCAACAAACTTTGTTTCCGGTGGTTTTGACCTCGATGCCATAGGTGTCCTGGATTGGAAACTAAATGTGCGTCAGCAAGTGAATTCAAGGCCTTTGGTTTGGCCAAATCCAGTGGCTCAAAACGGCTATATAAACGTTTATAACGAAAGAGAAGTGCTTGTTGTTGAAGATATGTCGGGCAAGGTTGTTTTTGCTACACACGATCAAAACGATCGAATCCAACTGCCTTTAACACCTGGAATTTACCACCTTAAGCTCAGAACGAACCAAGGCACATTAACCCAAAAAATATGCGTGTACTAATCCCAATAATTTGTGTGTTCCTATGTTTTTCGTGTAACGACGAAATTATAATTCCGCCAGATAGCTACGATGTCAGCGTCAACGATGTTCTGGTATTAAATGAGGGGAATTTTCAACATGGTAACGCCAGTTTAGGTATCTACAATTCAACAACCAATACGTATACGTCCAATGTGTTTAAAAACAGTCAGGGGTATCCGGTTGGTGATGTTTTGCAATCCGTCACCACCATTAACGGTGAATACTGGTTGGTTATTAATAATTCGGGTAAAATCATTGTTCTCGATTCCGCCACGTTGGATTTTAAACACGAGATTAAAGGGTTTACTTCTCCGCGCTACGTAACCGCGTCGTATGATCAGCGTAAAGCCTTTGTCTCTGATCTGTATTCTGATGAACTATACGTGGTTAATACAAGCAACTACTCCATATCGAACCATATACCGTTAACCGGGTGGTCGGACCAAATGGCTTTGGTCGCTTCTCACCTTTGGGTTACCAATCGTGAAAAACCCTATGTATACATCGTAGACATGGTTGCCGAAAAAGTGATTGATAGTATTGCTGTTGGAAACAATGCGAGTACACTAATTCAGCTAGACAACATAGACGTTGCCCTCTTGTGTGAAGGGAAGTTGAATAGTGGAGAAGCTTCAGAAATCTTTTTTATTGATCCCAAAGCACGTCAGGTAGCGAAGTCCATTGCTTTTGATAAAGGCATTAAACCAATCCATCTACGCCAGGATAAAGGAACACGGGCGATTTACTGTGCCTATAAAGGCATCCACGCCATAAATCCAGATACCTATACGTATGAAGGAAAAGTCCTGGACCTCCCAGATGCCAACATCTATGGATTCGATATTGATCCACAAACCGGTAATTTATTCATTGGCGATGCGAAGGACTTTGTTGAAAAAAGCGAAGTGAGCATATATTTTAGAACACTTGACTTTAAACAAAAGTTTACCTCAGGTGTGATATGCAATGGTTTTACGTTTCGTTAGTTTATTCCGCCATTCTCATCAGAATTCGGATTATACGAAATACTATAAAGATAGCGACAGCCGCTCCTCCAGCGATTTGCAGTCCTTTTGTGCTATTTGACCACTCTTTTTCAGCGACCTCACGTTTAACAACCTTGGTGTCTGGTTCAAAATCTGGACATGTATTGCTAAACGTTGGTTTTTCCATGGTTAAACCACATACAATACCCGTACTCCCAAATTTTTTGTTTGTACAACGTTTACAATATTGAAGTTGATTGGTGCTCATATGGTTACTTTTAAGAATGGGCCGAATTTAACAATTTATTAAGAACGAAGTCTACTTGATGGCGATGAAAATATCTACTTCAGAATGGTCACCTAGTTGTGCCCGATCGTCGTACAATTCAAAGTCAAACGTATAGGCACGGTTTAACGTCTTATTTTGCCAAATCTCATTCCATTTATCTACAACGGCCTGAGGCATAGCACCTTTAGCAACATGTTTGACAAACCGACCCGAGTTGAACGACATTCCTGTTAGACCTTCCGGGATGTTCTCTAAACTTCCAACTGGAAAACCGAGTAGGGTTGTGTATTTTCCGTGGTGATCTGATTCATAATTGGTGTAAACTGAATACAGATCGTCAGACGTTTTATTTGTAATTTTACCTGAAACATTTTCTTTGAAGAACCTTTCCCAAAGTTGACCAATATCTTTTGATGCCTGTCCATTGGCATTAAACGTTTCTACGCTTATTCCAACAATTTTAAATCCTTGAATGGATTCATGCATGACTAAATTGAGTTTATTTGGTATTATTCGGTTATGATAATCTTCTTAGGTTTATTGGTATTAAAAAGCTTCGCATATTTTTCAGCGTTGGCTTCATTAACCTTCCCCGTCTCATCAATGACCTTAAGTTCGTACATCTGCTGAAACATTTTTTTATAACTTATTACCTTCACACGCATTTCAATATCATAATCAACGAAGGTTAGGTCAATATTATAATAGCCATCATGATAAAGTAAGCGCATTGAAAATAAGTATTCGTTGGTTTTGCTCGATTTAGCCAGGCACGTACTTCCCGCAGTTTGAATTGAGCAACCGGTCATGCTTACTTCAGCCACGCCATCGACATAAACAATTTTCTTTTTAATTTTTACCTCTTGTGCTTGTACAACTAGGGTAAATAAAGCGACCAAAAGGCATAAGGTGATTCTTTTCATTGAGGCTGTTTTATACGTTAATTTTGATAACATCCGAAAATACAATTTTCGATTTGGAATGCCGGCGGAAACATCAACCCTTTTATTCTATTTGCTACGGAGTTGTTCACATGAGCGCGAACCAGAAAAATGTCGTTCTCTCAGAAAAGGATAAGCCTCTTAAAATATGCGATCGGGAAATAGGATCAGTTGGATAAAATTGAATTCAATGGCGTCGAACGAAAACGAGGAAGCCGGATTGATGTCAATGGCCAGATTTGGATAATATCGGATGTTTGTCCGCAGTATGAACCACTGCAGGCGATTTGGACGAATGTCCCAACCCAGATTAATGCCATAGGCGATTTTGTTATGGCCTTGCGACAAACTGGTCGCGCCATCGTGCGTTTCCTCTACAAGTAGCCTGTCATAGCTCACCACAGGGCCGATAAATGGGGTAAAGCCGTGGTAGTCGAATAGGTGCTTTATGATTTCAAACCCAACCGATTTTCGGCTTAGGTTCTGCACAGTACCATATACATCGTTCAACTTCGAATACGATCGATAGTGAAACAGTAAGTTGAGATCAGGTTTATGTAGGTAATAGCCTAACGCAAACTCAGGCATAACCGAAATAGACTGATCTGAAATATACGGCCTCTCGGTTTGGTTGTAGCTTGATGTGTTCAACCACCATGCCGACGACATACCAATGCCAACAAAGACATCGTTTAATTTATTCTGTTCAGCTAAAAGGTCGGTGAGACGTTTTGTTTTTCCCGATTTCCAATGCGATTCGGCACTTGCAGTAGTTTCCAACATGTATTTATACCCAATGGCAAGGTACCATGGTGGTGTTTTGATCTGGGTTGTTACTGACCGACTGACATAATAGTCTATGGTATTCGTATAAATATGGGTCACCGTGGCATCTATCAGATGGTTTTTGCTGTTGTAGGTTAAACCCAGTTTTAAAGGAAGAATGGTTTTGGTAATCAATGAACCCTTTGAAAATGTGGTATTTAGATTATTCTGTTCATACTCAATAGACGCCAGAGAAATGCCAAGGAAGGGCCTTAGTTTATGGTGTTCAATCCGAAGTGGGTAGTATTTAAAAACCGTTTCAACGCTTGTAGAATACTGTACTTGTTGGTTTTGTTTGGTAAACGATGGCCGAGTCAGCGGAAATGCGACGTAAAAATCGGCATGTCCCCAAAAGTGAGTACCACCCATAATCACCCTTGGTTTTGACAGAGGTTGCATCGATAAATTTTGCAACAGACCCATTGGGTCCACGAATTGAGTTTTGCCGCCAAAACCCATTTGAAAATCTAAACCGACGTTGAGCTGCGCAAAGCGGTGTCGGGTATTCCCACCATCGACATAGGGCTGTGCAAACCCAGATAATGAACTTAACATGAAACCAATCACAACGCCAAGTTTCGCGATCCGAGATCCTTTTTTTACGGTATACTTCCAGTTCCAGTAACGCATTAGAGGCACCAACAGGGCAGTAGGTGCTAGCCATACAACCCATGACGGTATAGCGGATGTTTGAATGTTGACCACAAGAAACGCGGTAATCGCCCCTATGTAAGCACCCACCATCATGCCTATATGCCGTGAAAGCCAGGTCATTTTCTTAATTTCCCTCTTCTTCCAAAGCAAATAGTAGATTCTGAAATCACTATAAACAAGTAGTAATGAAATCGATCCAAACACAATGAGTATGGGGTTTGCTGTCCACAACATAATGACGGCATTAACCAGTGCCCCAAGTACAATTACAACATCGAGGGCGCTTGGATTGAGTCCTTTGTTTTTGATGGATCGATAACCGGAATAATTTTGGTACAATACGAAAATACCTACGTAAAGAAGAAACGGTATATCCCTGACGATTGACAGGTAAAAAGCACTAAATGAAACACCTAACATGCTTACATAGAAAATCTTACCTATTCTTTTGTGTAAGACGTTTCCTTTTTTCTTAAACATGACTACAGCACCAAAAGACAAGGCCGTGTAACCACAAACAATATGAAGAATTAAGAGTATTGAGTTGATGAGTTCCATCTTTTTTGAGCGAATGTCAATGGTTTATTACATCGATGCAACGGCAAAGGGATGAAAGGGAACTTAAGGGTTGAATGGTAACATTGATACTACGTTTTGGTATGAACGGTAAGCCTGTTTTTTATCGTTGAGTTGTTTTGACGCGAAACCGGAACGGTTTCTTCGGTGTTTTCGAAGTGTAAAAAATACCCCTGGGCATTTCCGGAAATTTTACTCACTAAATCCAGATTGACGATGTAACTTTTGTGGCAACGAAAAATGGATTTAAATTCCTCGAGTTCAATATCAATGGCTTTGAGACCATTGCGGATGACTCTTTTCTTTAAATCTCCATCGTGATAGAACACGTCTATGTAATTGTCTGATGCCCTCAAGTAATGCAGTTGGTTTAGAGAAATGACCAAATCGTCGTTTTGATTCTGAGATTTGATGCAAATCTGCGGGTTTTGATGAGGAATGATGGCATGTGTGCGCTGCAAGTGATCAGACATCTCCCTAGACTCCCGTGTGTAGCGTATACGGCTTCTTCTTTCGTTGTATACCGTTAGAAGTGCTAGTGGAATTATGCCTACCGCCAGTGTGATCAGCTGAAACCAGAATAATCGATACCAGGAAAATAAATTAGGAAAATGGTAACTCAAAAAAAGGAAGTTAAGGAGGCCAATTCCCACAATATTAAATACACTTTGAAGCACTTCTTTACCAACCGTCCACCGTTCAGAGTTATAATGTCGAGTATAGATCAATGGTATCAGAACGTTGAGAATCAACATGGCACTTAACGTTATGCCACCAAACCCCAACGTTACCCAG
>CAYZWM010000258.1:0-5488 GCA_964482155.1 uncultured Chitinophagaceae bacterium
GGTAACCACCGAATCACATCCCGTTGCATTTTTCAGCGTATGGGTTGCTGTGCTATTACTTGCCGTATACGTTGTACCGTTAATCCATTTGTACGAATCACAAGAAACATGAGTATCTGTACTCGTATTTGAGTTATTGATGGTCAGGTTCAACGTCACCACCGAATCACACCCTGAGGCGTTCTTAAGGGTATGGGTTGCTGTACTATTGCTCGCTGTATAGGTTGTTCCATTAATCCATTTGTACGAAATACAGGCTACCTGTGTATCTGTGCCCTTATTTGATTTAGTGATGGTCAGGTTCAAGGTAATTACCGAATCACACCCGGAGGCATTCGCCCCAACCAATGTGTCTTTATATGCACCACTGGAGGTATAGGTTGTGCTGTTTAATGTCCAGGTATATGAATCACACGAAGTATCCGCTACGGAAGACGAATTTGAGGGTTTGATGGTCAGATTGAGTGTAACTACGGAGTCGCAATTTGATGCATTCGTAAGTGTATGGGTTGCTGTACTGTTACTGGCTGTATAGGTTGTACCGTTGATCCACGTATAGGAATCACACGCTACTTGTGTATCTGTGCCTGCATTCGATTTATTGATGGTTAGGTTTAATGTAACTACCGAATCACATCCCGAAGCGTTCGTCAGTGTATGTGTTGCGCTACTGTTGGTGGTCGTATAGGTTGTCCCATTTATCCATTTGTACGAATCACAGGCAATTTGGGTATCTATGCCCGTATTCGGAGTATTAATGACCAATTGAAGGGTAACGGTGGAATCGCAACCGACTGAATTGGCTCCCGTAAGGGTATCTTTATATGAGCCACCTGTTGTATATGTGGTGCTGTTTAAGGTCCATGTGTATGAAACACAGGCAGTATCTGCAATTGTCGCGGTGCTTGATTTATTAACGATCAAATGAAGGGTAACAATCGAATCTCCACCAACCGAGTTCGCCCCTTTAAGGGTGTGACTGTAATTCCCACTGGAGGTATAGGTCGTACTATCTAATGCCCACGTATACGTTTCGCATGCGGTATCATAAACACTGGCTACAGTAACATCGGTGTATAAAAATATGCCAAAGTCTTCCGTTTGCCCATATCTCAATGTATCACACGAGTGACTTATTCTGTTGAAATCGCTCATTACACGCATTCTTAATAGGGTGTCTTTGGTGGCTGTTTTAGGAATTTTTATGGTATCACTATGCGTTGTTCGGTTATAGGTATCATATACCAACTCACCACTATCATCAAGATCCCCATTGTTGTTAAAGTCGATATAGATCTTAACGTATTCATTGTTTGAATTCCCTGTGGTAACCTTGGTTATGTAAAACGTATCGGTTTGAAGAAGGATGACTTTATCGCACACTTTATCAATATATTCTCCTTCGTTGTACGTACCCGAAGAGCTAAAACTATCTGTATTTATGACCACATTATAAATGCCTATGCCATAATTAACGGACGTGTTTGTCGTTTGAGTCGTGCATTTTGCCGTGGTAATAGGAGGGGCTACAAAAAAGGATTTAATTCCCTGAACAGAATCAAGTCCACTGCAATTTTCTGCATACATCAAAACTGAGTATTTCCCACTGGAGTCAAATCTTACCGTTGGATGTTGGCTATTACTGTCGGTACCGTTCAAGAATGTCACTGTACCTGGTGTAATTCGCCATAACCAGGCCGTTGGAGTATATTGAGATGTATCCGTAAATTGAACGGACTGTCCCATGCATACGGTTGATTTGTCGTAACTAAAACCGGCTACTGGCTTTATTTTATCTTCATCGTAAAGTGACGATGTCCAATTCCCTCTTCCATACGTAGCACATACAACGTGGCTTTGGCTTCGTCCATTTGGACTGTAATAAATTTCCACATCACGAACACGTGTGTTGATGGGCATTTTATCGTTAAACCACTGCCAGCTACTCATGGTTGTATCCTTATAAAACACACCCATGTAAGTTCCCGCATACATGCCTTGGTTTTTGCTGCTTGAATCAAACACCAAACACAACATGGGAAGGTTGGGTAAACCACTTGAAATATTTGACCAGCTACTCCCTCCGTTGTCGGATTGGTAGATTTTATTTGATTGACAGATCCAAACGCGATTGGCATTCGTGGCGTGGGACTCAATCCATAACACACTTGAGTTGTTGGGCAGATTTGAGGTTAAATCCGTCCAACTTGGACTTGAGGCATTGACGTTGGTTGATTTAAAGAATTTATTCCCAGACCTTGAAACATATAAAACATCGTTGTTTGCTGGTGAATTTTCTAAGGCCACGATGTTTTTGGTGTTTGATCCTGCCACGTTGTTTGAAATTTTGGTCCAGGAAACGCTGCTTACAGAAGTTGCCTGAATGTTGGTGGATCGCCAAATGTTTTTATATCCAACAAACATGGTGGATGGTGTGCCCTCTCTCAAAATAAATGGCGTAACCCATCCCCCCGCTTCGGTGATGCCATTTTTGCCATTTTTAGCTATAGTTCCCTGGCTGCGTCCGTCTTTTATTCTTCTTACATCCCCATAATATAAGTCACTATATGCCCATTGCGTTGTTGTTGGATCAATTACACAGTCCATTCCATCACCACCAACAACGGTATACCATTTTCCTTTCTCGTAAAGCCCTGTTCCATTGTCTTGATATCCATTTATGATGGTGTTTGATTCGGTCATACTTTGTCCCAGTCTATATATCTGGGCATTACTAATGCCATCGCTTATGTCAGTCCAATTGGTCCCTAAGTTTTTGGTATAATATACACCACCGTCATTGCCGGCATATAAGGTGTTGGTGCCTGGTTGGTATTCCAGCACGTGGTTGTCTGCATGCACGTCTGGTGCCCCTCCATTTCCAACCCAATGCGCATTAATTTTCCAGGTCTTGCCGGAGTCTTTACTTTGGAAAATATTAACACCGCACACATTGACCAACGTTTTGTCGTTTGGATCCACAGAAATGTCAAGGTCATACCAGGCCTGGCCACTTGTTCCCGTTCCCAGATGAGAATAATCCATAATGTTTGGTGTATCACTCATTAGGCTGAACGACGAACCTCTATTGGTCGATAAATAAAGACCTGCAAACGTTCGCTGATTGGTTACCACCACATAGACAAAATTCGAATCGTCTGGCGTTACTGCCACACCCATCCGATACTTCCCGGTTGGCAGTCCACTGGTAACCTGACTCCAGTTTTGGCCATTATTAGTTGACTTGTAAAATCTTGCCGAAGTTCGACAAGCAAAGAGAATGTCTGGGTTTACCGCATCAAAGACCAGGTCTTTGAAGTTGCCACTGAGTTTAAGTGACCAACTAGATCCACCATTGGTCGAACGATAAATTCCGCCGTTGGTAGCCGCCACAATTATGCTCGTATTGCTCGGATCAATCAGTAATTTACCGACTATTTTGTTGCCCATTCCAGAATTCGATAAGGTCCAGGTCATTCCTCCATCGGTGCTTTTAAAAACACCACGTCCATATGAATCACTACCATCTCTATCGCCTGTACCTAAGTAAATGGTGTCTGGATACTGGGGGTCGATTGCAATTGACGAAACCCCAAGTGTTGCTAATGTATCTGTATTGGTCGACCAGGACTGGCCACCATCTTTGGTTACCCATAAACCTCCAGCCGGAGCACCGACATAAATCAGGTTTGAATCTGTTGGATGAAACGCAACAGCATTTATCCTTCCCAACCCATTGGGCTGACCTGTTCTATTGGACGGCAAATTAGTCGGGCCTATTTCCCTCCAATTACCCGTGGTTTGGCATGTTGGAGTCCCTCCACCAATAGCCCCCATACTAAACCCTCCAAATCCAGAAACTCCCGATCTCTGACGGATATATTTTTCGATTTCGAGTTCCAGTTTACCTGGCAGTGGAATAATCCCCTTACCATCTATGATTTCGGACATATTGTACTCCCATCGCTTGAACGGTTTGAACCCACTCCCTTTTTCAACCGATCTGTTTTGCCAATACAGATCAAATGCCCGCTGAGTTTGATAAAAGTTAACCGAAGGGTCAGTCATCATATCAACCCAATAGGGATTTTGAGCGGTATCATTTATCGTTTGTGCGGAAACAAATGAAATGGAAAGAACACCAAAAAAAATAAATGTTATCAATCGTTTCATAGGGGTTATATGAAGAGGTGAAGGACGAAGATAATTGATTTTAACTCAATAGAATGATTCGTTAGCCAAAGAAACAGCCTCTAAGACATCGTACTAAATTGACCTGTTATTTGTGAGCTAAACACCACTATTTTCAATTCCACACCAAATTGTCCTATATTGGCCAATGTATTTAGCCATGAAAAAAACTCCTATTATTCCCCTCTTACTTTTGATCGTTTTCTGTAGCTGTGACCAACCAACTAAGAGTTACATGGTCACAAGAAGTGAGATCGTATATGATCAGGTTTACGAAAAAAATAAAGATAAGATCGATAAAATATCTGGACAAATAAACGGTATCGCCGCGTCCAAAGACTTTGGACTTCCACCTGAAGTACATGATTCATTTGACGAAAACAGAGTAACCAAATTGCTCTTTGAATTAGGAATTACTGAGCAAAACAATACGGTTTCTCTGAAAATTACACGGAAGAACACCGTGTTGCTTTGGGATCAGGAAAATAAGTACCTGAAGACACTTGGCATGGACATTAAAGCGACACGTGCTAAAAAAGATTCAACTCAAAACTGGATATTAACTCAACTATATGATCGAGGTAGGATACAATCCGACCCAGAATTCGAACGAATATGGGGCAGGCATAAACTCAAGAATCCTCGTTCTACCCGAGGAGCAATGAACATGACTCAACTGGATTCCACGAGACTTGCTGCAAAAATTCAAAACATCTTCGATGAGATGGATTCTTTAAAGTACGTCATACTTATCGATGACATCGTTTTTGTAGAACCCCGGGTTATTTCTAAGAGACGTTTCAATTCAGGGACTATAGTCACGGTGTCGGATCTTTACGACCTCTATACAGGGGAATTCATTTCTCGTAAATTTCATATTTCCATCAACGATAGTCGAATGTCGTTTAAAGACTTTAGCAACAACCAACGTGTTCGATCAGCTCTTCAAGGGAACCCAAATTTAAAGTTGCTTAGCAACCTCATTATTGCCCGAAACAAAACAATCCTTGAGGACTATGAAGTTGAAGGAGCTTATGAAGAAACCGCTATCGGTTTCTGAGGAAATTCATCCTTTATATACCTACTTCTCTTCCCAGTTGAGCGTAATACTTAGCTTACCATTGAAACCGGAAACGGTATTCTCAAAAACTGCATTCTTAATCTCTATAACAGATTTACCATCTTTGGTATAAAACCGACATCCCTCTTCGTTCGATTGACCTGGGCCACCTAGAGGTTTTACCTGAAATTCGTCTGTATCAGCCGTAAAGCCCTTGCCGGTTAACCCCATGACTTT
>CAYZWM010000259.1:0-5465 GCA_964482155.1 uncultured Chitinophagaceae bacterium
CCTATCGTGAGGTATCGCTTCTATTGAAACGACCTCCAGGTCGTGAGGCTTACCCAGGTGATGTATTTTACCTTCACTCAAGATTGTTGGAGAGAGCGGCAAAAGTGAACAGTTCGGATGAGATTGCATCTCAAATGAATGATTTACCGGAATCCTTAAGACCAATGGTTAAAGGTGGTGGATCGTTAACGGCCCTACCTAGTATTGAAACTCAAGCAGGTGATGTATCTGCGTATATTCCAACCAACGTAATTTCGATTACGGATGGTCAGATATTCCTTGAAAGTGATTTGTTTAACTCAGGTGTTCGTCCAGCAATTAACGTAGGTATCTCGGTATCTCGTGTTGGAGGATCAGCTCAGATCAAGTCCATGAAGAAAACGTCTGGAACGCTTAAGCTTGACCAAGCACTTTACCGTGAGCTTGAAGCATTTGCTAAGTTTGGTTCTGATTTGGATGCGGCTACAAAAGCGGTATTGGATAAAGGATCGAGAAACGTAGAGATCTTGAAACAAGGTCAGTACGCTCCACTTACTGCAGGTCAACAAGTAGCTATTATCTATTTAGGTACCAAAGGTTTATTGAACAGCGTACCGGTGAACAAGATAAAAGCATTTGAAACCGAGTATCTTGAAACATTAGCTAAGAAAAGTCCAGATACGTTGGCTCAATTGAACTCAGGTAAATTAAGTGATGAGCTTACTGGAACATTGGTTACGATTGGTGCTGAAGTAGCTAAAAACTTCACATAGGTTAACGAATAAAAAACAGCATAATGGCTAACTTAAAAGAGGTAAGATCACGAATCAGTTCAACGCAATCTACACAACAGATTACCAAAGCCATGAAATTGGTTTCGGCTACGAAGTTGCGTAAAGCACAAGGCGCAATAACAAAAATGCGACCGTATGCTGAGAAGTTGAACGAAATTTTGGGTAACCTTGGAGATAGTGCTAAAAACGACGATATGCTGAAAGCTTACTTCGATTACCGTGAGCCTAAAAAGGCCCTGGTAGTTGTTGTGTCGTCTGATAGAGGTTTATGTGGAGCGTTTAATTCAAACATCATTAAGGCCACCAAAAAGCTGATTACCGACCGGTACGAGGCCAATGGTGTTACGTTCGAACTCATGTTTATTGGTAAGAAGGCGTACGATCCGTTTAAAAAAGGAGACTACACCGTAAATACCGGGCACATGGGGCACTTGGTAACCATCAATGCTGAAAACACATTTGATGTTGCACAAGAGGTGATCGATCGATACAAATCGGGTGAGTTTGATGAAGTTCGAGTGATCTATAACAACTTTAAGAATGCGGCTACTCAGATTGTAAAAGTGGAGAAGTTGCTTCCTGTTGAAATAGAAAAGTACAGCGATGGCAATTCGAAGAAGAAGGTTACCGAGTACATTTTTGAACCGGGTAAAGCAGAGATTCTGTATGACCTTGTTCCACGAGCAATCAAAACCCAGTTGTTTAAAGCGTGTTTAGATTCATTGGCATCCGAGCATGGTGCACGAATGGTATCTATGGATAATGCGACGGAGAATGCGGGTGAGCTTATCGAAAAACTGAAATTGAAATACAACCAGGCGCGTCAAGCGGCCATTACCGGCGAGATTTTGGAAATCGTTGGTGGAGCTGCTGCCCTGGAAGCATAAATACTGACTTACATACTTATAAAGTCCAGACAATCGTCTGGACTTTTTTTGTGCCTTATTTTTAGTACCTCAATATCTATGGATCGAGGGTTCAGCAAAAGGGTAGAGGACAATTAACGAGAGGTATGATTCAACGTCTCGTCATGCCTTTTGTAATTTGGTACACCAAAACCGATTTAAGCACAGACTGTGTATATTGGCATACCAATAGTTCCCCTTGAATCGATGAAAATATCGCGACAATTAAAAATGGACATCAACAAGGTAGCCGTCATTACGATCGGCTATGTATGTATAAATGTGTTCATCTTTTTTTTTAATTATGCATTGATCAACTCGCCCTATTCCCTGGGGCCATCTCCGCTCTTACACGTTGGAAGTTATTTGCTGACGAACATATTAATCGGACTGATTGCTGGAATACTTGGAGGAATATTACTGGTTGGGGTTAATAGCCGGATGTTTCGAAGGCGATCGTTCAAGTTTGCGATGATCGCAACGGGAATTGCGTATATGTTGCTTTTTGTCCTCATTACGATGGTAGCCACATTTGCAAACTTACTGGGAGAGCATGGCCTTCGAGGAATCTCAATAGATACCATACAGGTAGCCATTGGCTACGTATTTGATCTGACGTTGATTACCTATTTTATGTTGTGGGGTGCAATCACGCTTTTTACCCTTTTCTTATTGCAGGTTAATGATAAATTTGGTCCTGGGATATTAATAAAATTCCTTGCTGGTAAATATCATCAACCCAAAAAAGAGCAGCGAATTTTTATGTTTATGGACATGCGTTCATCAACCTCTATTGCTGAGAAAATAGGCAATGAGAAGTACTTTAATTTACTGAATGATTTGTTTTCCGACATCACCAATACGATTCTGAACAATGAAGGTGAGATATACCAATATGTAGGAGATGAAATTGTAATCTCCTGGTCGATTAAGAAGGGCAGTAAAAATGCCCATTGTCTTCGCTGTTTTACTGAGATTCAACAAAAGCTGGTTGATTTAAAGCCGATCTACGAAAAAAGGTATACAGTTTTACCAGAATTCAAAGCGGGCATTCATTATGGTTCCGTCATGGCAGGTGAGGTTGGTGTCATCAAAAAAGATATTATTTATTCGGGTGATGTTCTCAATACGACTGCGCGAATCCAGGAGCAATGCAATCAATATGGTGTAGACATCTTGATCTCTAAAGAGACGTTTGATCTGATTTCCGACACCAATGAATATGAAATGATTCCGTTGGGAAGTATTGAACTCCGAGGTAAGACACGAAAAATAGACTTAAACACGGTACGTATAATCTGATTGATTGAAAATGAATAGAACACTCAACATCAATAGAAGCCTAATCAATTTTGGCATTCCTCTAATCCTTCTTGGAATTTTGGTCTTTCTAATGAAATCTTCCATTCTTCCTCAAAATAGCGCCATTAGCCTGGCAATTACCTTAGACTTATTGTTAACCGTTCCCCTTGTCTACTTTTTACTAATTCGCAAGTCTAACATACCTAAAACCACGGTTGTACCTGTCATGATAGTCGGCCTTTTAATTGGCTCAACTTTGTTACCAGCAGCAAGCCAAACGTATTTGACATTATTCAAGACCTGGGCTTTACCCATAATAGAAATCTCCGTATTGACTTTTGTGATAATTAAAGTGCGCGGTGCCATTAAAAAATACAACGGTCTAAAAGGTTCCAATCCTGACTTCTTTAACACGCTTAAAAGTACGTGCTCTGAACTTCTACCAAAGAAACTGGTCTTGCCGTTTGCTACGGAAGTGGCTGTTTTCTACTATGGTTTTATACATTGGAAAACGATATCGATTAACGAAAATGAATTTACGTATCACAAGAAAAGTGGAACGCCTTCATTATTGGGCGCGCTTATTCTAATGATTGGAGTGGAGACGGTTGCGTTCCATTTCTTGCTGGCACAGTGGAGTTTACTGGCGGCTTGGATTTTAACCGCATTAAGTATGTACACGGCTATCCAGGTACTGGGATTTGCAAAATCACTTTCTCGGAGACCTATTTCTATCAATCAGGACTGTTTAACATTAAAATATGGCATTCTAAATGAAGTTAACATTCCCTTTTCCAATATTGATAAGGTTGAAGTTTCAAGAAAAAGGTTGGACAAAGATGTGTTGACCAAAACGCTTTCACCGTTAGGAGAGCTTGAAAGTCATAACGTAGTGATTTATGTCAAAAATGAGAATGAATTGGTTGGTCTGTATGGAATGAAGAAGAAATTTAGAGTAATTGGATTGCATATTGACGAACCGAAGGCGTTTAAAGAAAAATTGGATAACGCGTTACAAACAAATTAATAAACTGGTAGATTTAAAGAAATATACAAACGGTTGGCCAAAAGTTTTTAGCTGGACGTTGGCAAACATCAAAGACGAAAAATGAGATGTATTTTTTTTATAGGTTTTAGTCTGCTTTTCAATTCTCGTCTATTAATTAAGAGCATAATACTGGATTGAAAACAATACCTTTCAACCTGATCAACTAACCATTAGATTCAAGCATAAGCTTGTAAACATTCATTGTTTTCCAAATGGCAATGGGCGACATTCTAGGATCATGGCAGACATAATAATTGAGTCCGTATATAAAAAGGAGATATTTTCCTGGAATAACTCAAATATGGTTAAGGCCGATGAAACAAGGAAAAAGTACATAGCAGCAATACGTGATGGAGACAAAGGAAACATAACACCATTAATAGAATTTGCCAGGGGATAAACCAAAGCGAACAAGGGCTAAAGTAAATACGCACAAACTTTTCGCGAATAGCGGTAATACAAACGACCGTAAGCCATTAGAATGGAATTGAAATGAAGAGCCATAAGCTAAACGCATATTGCAACATGGTTTCGCCAAACGTTAGACACTACATAATTAACAAACATGATACCTTCCCTAAATAATATATTATTTCTTCTCTCCACCCTTTTTGGATTGGACGTCGCGTTTATACCTGAAGAAACCAACCTGTATATTGACTTTGAAACAAAGACCGGGACAATTGAATATATAGATTTACAAACCCCCATTTTAGCTTCTGAATATGCCTCGGATGGACTATCTACCATTCGAAATGCAGAAGGCTTCAACACGTATTTCACAGAAATCAGACTCGACTCAGTGATATTTGTCAAACAGAATGACGTGTTAAATGCCACCATTTCCTTCTCATTCAATAGGAAGGAAGACGTACTCAAGCTGCTTCAATTTAACGAAACCTACTACGGTGAAAATACTGCTTCTGACAGTGTTGTTTATCATTTGCTACCATCCGAGTTATTGGTTAATTCGAACGCCGAAATAGATTCATTAGATGGTCATGTCGTGCTCGATTGGGGAAGCAAGTCTACGATACAGTTACATTTGAAACAAAACCAGGAGAGGAAACGATCAGACCTTAAATTTGAGTCTTTGTCAACGTATTATAAATAATAACAGTGCCTAACAAGCGGTATACGAGTTTAACCTAACCAATGTAACCCATACACGAAATAATAGCCAGAACGTTGTGTACTTGCCAGAATAGAAAGAATAATAGCAGCTAACAAAACCCAAAATGAAATAAGGAAACGATGTATCAAATGTTCCTCTTCTTTATTAAATTAATTGCCGTTGGAATTTTATCGATTGCATCTATTGTCGTTTTAATCGTTACCATAACCACATGGAAAAAGAATAGAAGATATTACGGATCCCTTGTTCTATGTGCTGTTTTTGGGCTCTCCGCTTTAAGCATCTTCAACATTAACTTATCC
>CAYZWM010000260.1:0-5454 GCA_964482155.1 uncultured Chitinophagaceae bacterium
GGAAATACAAATATCCTCATCCCAACCGGCACAATTCGACCAGGATGGTCGTAGCACGATCTTTTCCTTTAGATTTCAATTTTATTCATTCGATTGTACAAGTGGTTGAAACCCTCCATAAACCATTCTACTGCCATCAAATATTAACTTATTAGGGTCAGTTAAGGGAGCAACTAATTCTGTCATTCTTGGGTCTGTAGGAACTTTTTTGTTGGCTAAGTCACGTATCTCTTTTGAAGGAAACACAACCCAACCAAATACAATTTCCTCGTCTTCTTTTGCATCTACGGTTTCTATAAAAGATTTCGTGCCTTCGAAAGATAAATCGTCGCCAACGAATTCGAAGTAAGCAATTGCACCATACTCTTTCCAAATTTCGGCTACTTTTTCAGCCGCCTTTTTGTATTCGTCTAAATAAATTCGAGGTATGGGAAGAATGAAGCCATCTATGTAGTTTTTCATGTTTTATCTTTTGCGTTTAAGTACTCATGTTTTCGCTTTGTCTAATGTGCTACAACAATCGCATAATAGCACCTAATAGCTATTATACACTCTATGTATCAAAGTTACTATTCATTGTTAAACTTACACTGTACACTAATTTATAGTGTATTGATGGTGCACAAATTACAATCGCCAAATCGAACTGGTCAATTCTACTAATAACTTTCAAACACTATCCAAACATAACCCGTTAATCAACACTTAAAAGATCAATTATCTTTCAACTTTTCATGCCTTTAAACCAATGAAATTGGTCTCATAGCTTAAAACATTGTTTCCACGTTCTGAGTATTGGGCATGTACTGATTACCAAGACAAACTACCCCCCTACTACATTAATCAACTTGGGAATTTAGGATTCCGCACAGCCATAAATAGTTCAATTATGGTAACCGTATCCAATTACAAATCAGCCACCAATTCAGAAGGACAAATCCACCATCATTCCAAGACAAAATTCCACAAGGATGTCTTCTTTCAAGACCCATTTGGGTGCAGTATTGAATCAACAATTCGCTATAACGGTAATTGAACGACAAATTGTCGGGTTTGAACGACTTGTAACTTCCAATATGCATCTTTTTTAAAGTGCACCCGTCTTTTAGACATTGAACCCGATTGATCAACTTAACAAATAATTAGAAATGAAGTTATGAAGCGATTATTAAACCTTGGAACTGTGGCTATCCTGGTACTTTTTAGTGCATGCACTGATACAGAAGAGTTACCAAAACCACAACGTAGTTCAACTCCAACAACGACCAACAATGAAATTACATCGGAATGGAAAATTACCTCCCATACCATTGAACCGGTAACCTCTCTGCCGGGAGAACGGCACGAAACAACCAATTTGTACGCAAAATACGACCAGTGCGCGCAAAACAGCTTATTGGTATTTGATCCAAGCGGACAGTACAACATCGTTCCTAGTATGTCCTTTTGTGTGCCAAGCCCATCCGCATCTGGGGTGTGGAGATACAGCGCCAACAACACCGAGATCATATTGGATCAAGGAGAAGATGGACAACTGTTTCTAATTGAGGAGTTGAATGAGCGAACCTTACAACTTCGAAATACAGTTCAGGAAGGTGGGCGTAATTATTATGAACGTCGTTCTTATATTAGAATGTAGAGCCAGCTTTAACTAATTACACAGCTTAACCTTTTTAGGCTACTCAAGTTTTGAGTTCAGCGAGAAGACAAAGACCCTTGAATTTGCAATTGTCTTTTGTTTAATATCACTAGGTGCGTTTATGAGCACACAGGGAAGAAGTGCTCATTTTGCCTATAGGTATTGTAGCTTACTATTTATCATCGTATAGGTTTCTCTGGTGTCTACTCCTATGATGCAAAACGTACTGGATGGGGTTTATTTGACCGTTTTTTCAAGCATACCTACCTATTTTTTGGACAAGACCTTACGCTTGGAGAATGGACTTTACATCATACAGGTATAAATCGCAATTGTGGCTATATTGCGCATCAAATAAATTCAAAAATGAAAAAATTACAAATCTATTCAACAATGATTTTAATCTCCTTGGCTGCGCTATCTTTTCAAGGTTGTAGTAAAAAAGGGGAAGATGATCCGGCTTTGTCCCTAAAATCGAGAGATACCCGTTTAGCTGGGAGTTGGACACTAACAGGACTAAACGAAACAAGTTCGACTACATCGGTTAGAAATGGAACATCTACAACGACTACTTCGTCCACGACTTATTCTGGCAATGAAGAAACAACCACACGATCGTCAGGAAAACCTACTACCAGATCATACGAATTGAAGTTGACCATCGAAAAAGATGGGTCAATTCGATACACATTCGAAGGCTTTAATACAGATGGAGTCTCTACGGGTGTATCAACCGTTGAGGGAACCTGGAATTGGACTACCACAGGCAAACGAAAGTCCGGTATAAACATCGATATTGCCGTAAACACCCAACCATCTTTGGACGGAAATTGGGACGTGCGTCAACTTAAAAACAAGGAAATCGTATTCGCAAGATCTGTTTTTTCACAAGCTTCTTCTACAGGTAATGAATCTGAATCTTCTGGTGAGACTATTTTAACCTTTACAGGCAAATAAGTGAGGCCCTATAAGATATATTAAAGCTGCTTCCGCAGCTTTTTTTATGCGCTTATTCTCCCCCTTTATGTCTATTGATGAATCAATCGTGTTGCATTATTGGCTTTACCAAGTATCCCATCAGCTTACCTACCGTTTTGCACTAGACCTAAGAGACCTGGCATTAATTACCTCACCAGGTGGATTGGCTCCTTACTTGTCTGGACAAGACACTTGCTCATCCCACCCGACAAACTTCGACCAGAATGAGTATTCAAAGTGTGCAAATTCGGAAATACATCCAGGAAAAATCGAATGGTGTCCACAAAAATTAAGGTGGTCAAGCAACGTCCTACATAGTGTCATGCGTCTGTAATGTAATGACACCATAAACCATAATCAAAACTATGAATTACCCAATCAGACTTTTATTGATCCTAGCCACTACGTTCTGGTCTTCCATGGCTAAAGCGCAGAGTTGTAACCCAACCTATTTGGCTGGAAATGAATGTACCAACCAAGCCATTTCGTTTAAAGCAAATGCACCGGGTTTTAACACGTACAATTGGGAGTTTAAAGACTCAGGCGGCAGGTTGGTTGGTTCATCTTCGGACAGAGATCCGTATTTCGTGTTTAAGGATCATGGGACGTATAGGATTACCCTTAACGCTTCTGGACCTGCTGGAACCTGTCGAAAGTCAATAAGCATAACGATTAAACCCAGTCCTATTGCCAAGCCGACCTTGTTAACGGACCAGAGTCAATGTTTTGGAGGCAACAAACATGTATATGTAGATAGTAGTACGTCTGCACCGGGAAGCACCTTAGAAAGTATAATATATTTATTCGGAGATGGTGCTAAATATGAGGTCAAAGACCCGAAAATTGGAGATACCATAGCACATCATATTATCGACCCAAAAGGAGGCTTGTTTAATGTTAAAATAGAAGTGACGGATGCCAACGGATGTATTACAGAACAGTACATTCAAAAAGCGATACAAGTATTTCCACGTATTGGCCTCAGTCTGACAAGCGACTCCCCAGTGGGCTGTGATTCTGCTCGTGCAACACTAACCAATAATACGTATGTGAATTGGAAGTCAAAGCCCAAAATGAATGTAGGCTTAAAAGATCTGGCAAAATTCACACTTGATTTTGGAGATGGCACTGAAATAATTGGAGATTCGGTAACCAATACGGAGTTTTGGACTGGTAAGAACTTAGACGGTCGTATTCAAAAAACATACATCCATTTTGGCAGTTTTGACATAAGACTAAGTGTTGTATTGAATACGGGGTGCAAAGAAACGGTGAGCTACAGGCGGGGTGCTAGTGTCATTGGGATTACCCCTCAAATAATAGCGGATAAAGACAGTTTGGCCATAGAAGATGGTCAAGTTAGCGTTAAGTTGGTTACAGGTCCGATTCCAGGAGCCTTTTTTTTATGGAACTTTGGAGATCCTGCAAGTGGACCTTCAAATTTTGAGAGCAACAAATGGCACCCAGTTCATACGTATACCAGTTTAGGGCCTAAAATGATATCACTTCGTGTGATCGTTGGACCATGTGATAAGATGGTATTTGATACAGTGATTGTATACGGACCAAAGGCGCAAATAGAAGCACCATTTGATCGTGTTGATTTGGAACGTGGATACCAATGTACTGTGAAAGACACCGTATTCTTTCCAAATAATTCCAGTTTTTACCACAATGATGCTTCCACATATGGAGAAGACTCCACAGTTCAAGTTAATGGAAAATCTGAGTTTGTGTTCAACTTTAACGAGTTGACCCGAAGTGGTGATCAAACGGCTCTGACAAGTGCTAAACATTTGGCCAATAGAACACCAGGATCACAGGTGTCTAGGCTTTGGACCTTTGGAGATGAGTATGCGCCTCAATGCACCACGTCAACCGCGTTAAAATGGAACGTTGGAAGAAACTGTAACTACAGTTTGGACAGTGCTCCATCGCATTTATATCCTAACTGGGATACGGTATACCAAAAGCATCATGTTGTTTCAAACGATACCTTCACCTATGGCTATTACGATTCAGCATTTAAATGTCACACCCGAATTGTGGATACAACTGAGCCTCAATTGCACCGATTGATTTTTATGAAATCATACCCACATAACTTTGTGGCCCGGCTTTTTCTTAACGATACGGTTAGGCATGCTAGCATGGAAGACGAAGTGCTTATTGTGGCAACCAAACCAGATGCGAGTAAAATGACCCTTGAATCGGGAATAACCTGTCCTCTTGATGGGAATAACCTTGACTATTATATACTTTTTGATATGAACACAGGCAGTCAATCGTACTTTGCTGTGAATTATGACTCAAGCCATGGCAAGGATAATTTCGTAGCATTCAATTCAGGTGGGGTTTTAGCACCTCCCGCTCCTGGATCACCTGTGCCTTTTGTCTTGCCATACGACGTAACGGGTACGTATGGCGATCAATTTATTAAAGGATACGCTGCTGGAGAGTTAGGTAATGATTGGTCGAAGGGGCCTACAAAAAACATCACAATGGGGCTTATAGTTGGCAATGGACCAT
Source organism: uncultured Chitinophagaceae bacterium (assembly GCA_964482155.1). GTDB lineage: Bacteria > Bacteroidota > Bacteroidia > NS11-12g > UBA9320 > UBA987. The sequence goes on from CAYZWM010000260.1 coordinate 5,147, forward strand.
TGGATAAAAATGGAGAACCGCAATGCGCCGATACGGCCTGGTATCACAACATTATAGAGTTTAGTAGATTGGATGCTGAGTTTGATATTGTTGGCGGTAAAACATCCATCTGTAAAGGGGAAGACATCTACCTTAAGCTAAAACATGATCAACAGTTGAATATTTCCATCCTTAGAATTAATAATGGTTATCCCGACCGATTGGGTGGGTATTATGAAGAGTTTAAATACCTACAAGATTATGATGGCCCAGTAGCAGGTAGAAATGATAAAAATGTAGTTTACAAGGGCGAAAATTGGCGATACAAC
>CAYZWM010000261.1:0-5423 GCA_964482155.1 uncultured Chitinophagaceae bacterium
GCATGATATTTCGATGATCTTGTTCCACTATATTGTTCAAATACTTCACTCGTCTAATCTTGATCTTATTCGCTGAAATACTCCGCTTATTCACTACTCGAATTCGGATGTGTTGGCTCCACTTTTGTCAATATTGATTATCCTTGGTTTGCCACTATTTCCAATTGCTTTGTTCAATAACTTTTGTGTTGAACCTTTCTTTCTGCGCTTGGTTAACAAAAAGTCAATCGTATTTCCAAATTTGTCAACTGCTCGATAGAGATATCTGTCCGTGTCTCCAACTTTGATATATGTCTCATCAATGTGCCAACTGTCACAAACCTGTTTCTTCCTCTTTTGTATGTTGTTCTCAATCATTGGGCTAAACTTAAACACCCATCTCTAGATTGTAAAATGGTCTACTTCCACACGTTTTATCCTAAAAATTTCTTCTACATCTCGATAACTCAACTTGAAAATCTCAGCTTGAAGTAAACCGTTTGAAGAATTATCGATTTTGGATACCGATGGTGTTTGTGGTTCATAGTCGCAAATTAATCGTTTTGCAATTTGATCGGATTAATGTGACAGAACCCTGTCATAACCCCGTATATTCCAATTATTCATAGGCTAAAGTGCCATAGATTGTGGAAAATGTACCACTGTCGATGCATTTGGATGTAGAACTTTGGCATAGTTAAAAAGCAAAATTATGAAAACGTATATAACTATGCTTGCCTTCTTAGTAATGTCACAATGCACTTTCGGGCAAGCACTAAACGAAAACTTTAATTCCGGCCTTCCTGGAAGTTGGGGCCAATTTTCAAATGATGGAATAACATGGGCTGCAAATTCATCCCTTGGCCCTAACAACTCAGGTTGTGCAATTGTTGATGAGAGTTCTGGCCAAACCAATGGCACTGCCTGGTTTCAAAGTCCGTTCATGAATCTAAGCCAACTGACCAACCCGGAAATCAATTTTGATGTAGCCTTAATCAGAAATAACTTTATTCCACCTGATATATCATTATGGTACAGTACTGGAGGGAATTGGCAACGACTACGAGTTTGGGGAGGTACAAGCGCAGATGAGACGATCACTCAAACTTCTAACAGACCCCCTCTCAGTTCTACATCAAGCATTTCATGGGTCAACGTAACGTTCAATTTGTCGCAATTCGCAACAAATACTAATATTCGATTTTCGTTTGGAAGCGATTTTACAAATGGAGGTTGGGTTCTTCTTGACAACGTGATAGTACGGTCAAGGAGTTCTCAGGAACTTGTTACATCAATAACCGTGAATGGGAAAAACCAAAATTCATCCATAACCAGGGCAGGCGGCAGTTTACAAATGGAGACCTATATATTACCATCTAATGCTACCAATAATTCGGTAACCTGGTCAGTCATAACCGGTACCGGATCGGCCACCATTAATAACACTGGCATAGTAAAAGCGGTAAGCGATGGTACAGTTACTGTCCGTGCAACAGCCAATGATGGTTCAGGCGTTTTTGGTGAAAGACAAATTACTATTTCTAATCAATCTTTGGCAGTCGGGTATGTTGTCATGGAAAAAAATACAATTTACCCCAACCCTTCATCCGGAGTTGTCCATATACAGACCACAAACCTCGGGTCAGATGGGGTGGAGATTTATCTGTCAAATGCTTTGGGAGAGAGATTCGAGTTGATAAACGTCACAAAAAAGACTGCGAATGACGCTACGGTTGACTTAAGTGAGTTTCCCAAAGGTGTTTATTTTCTCACAATTATGGACGAGGAGAAGCTTTATGTGTTTAGAACTTTACTTGTTGACTGATTTCAAATAAATAAGCCAAACGATAACCAAGGATTTAACATAAATATAGAATCAACTAAAAAGAACGATCGAAGACGGTTTACCAAAAACGCATCGCGGTAAACATCACGCACTGCGCATAGCCGGAACGTTGGCAAACATAATTAATGATGGTCAATGAATTTATTAGTAAAGAATATCAAACCATCAATAAAAGAGTTAAAAGATTATATCTCTTATTACATTTTTTCATCTAATAAGTATCCTGAATTAAAACTGCACTATACTTTTTACCCTCATGTAAACAATACATTAGCTATTTACAAGGATTCAATCATTCAAACCGAAGGATGTAAATCAATTATTACTAAATCTAATGTGAGTACTGTTGATAAAGTTTATTATGGACGAACCTATGAATCGCCTATTGAAATATCAATATCGGGTAGTTTTGAAAAAACTACGATTGTTTTTCACCCCCTCGGTATTAATTACTTCTTAAAGAGTTCCTTATCGAGTTTATCTTCTGATATATTTTTTGAGTTCAGACATTGGACAGGGGAAATTACCGGTGTAGTGGATCAACTATTTCAAGAACCTGATTTTGTAAAAAAAGGCTTGATTCTTGACCAGTTTTTCATTGGGAAGCTCATTGGTTTTTCAAAGCCTAATTTGGAATATGCTCTTCGAATAATGTTCAATTCCAATGATAATAATATATCACAAATAGCTAATTTATTAAATATAAATCGAAAAACTCTACATCGTTTATTTAAACAACATTTGGCAACAAATCCTAAAATTTACCATAAGGTAATAAGGTTCAGAAGGGCAATTCATCAGCATTTAACAACCAATGAAGCCACTAATCTAACAACATTGGCACATAAAACAGGCTATTACGATCAATCTTCTTTAATCAGAGATTTTCGCATGCTTACAGGAAATAACCCAAAACTATTTTTCGACCATATCAAACAAATAGGTACAGAAGAAACCTATTTCAAATTCACATAAGCATGTCCCAATTATACAATTTTATTAGCCTGAAATATTTCAATATTTGTCAGACAATAAATTGTATAAATAGATTTAGAAATGAAGAAAATAACAATTAGCCTAATTTTAATCTCAATTAGCTTACTATCTCAGGCGGAAGTAATTTATACTGATATTAGTGACACAACAGTAACTGCTAATGGAGCTCAGTATAATTTGGATCTTGATTTGAATACTGTTACTGATTTTATTATTGATCTGTCCTATCCCATAACACAAGATCATAATCAAGTGACGCTTATACATCGGGGAGCAAACAAAGGGGGGGGGGAAACGGTCTTAAACTGGCTTGGTAAATTAGCATGGGGTTTAAACTCCGGTGATCCGATTGGTGCTGGACTATCTACTTGGATGACTTCTGGAGTTGGGAGTCCAAATGAAATCTTTTTGGCATATTATGCTGGCGCTTCAATGACTGGCGGTGCTTTTATAAATCAAGAAAGTTATCTTCCTTTGGAGTTTGAAATTGGCTCACAAACGCATTATGGATGGCTCAGAATAGCTGTTAATGCCAATTCTACGGAGTTTACAATCAAAGATTTTGCATACGAAAATGTTCCAAATACTCCCATTGCTGCAGGAGATAATGGTGAAACTTCAGGAATTGACAACTTGAAAAATAAATCAATAAATCTTTATCCTAATCCAACACCAGGACCAGTTCATGTCCTTATAAATGAATCTTTACCAGTTTCACAAATTAATGTCAGAACACCTGATGGAAAGCTTATTTATAGTTATAAATATGAAAACATATCTAAACAATTGTTTAATATTCAAATGCCTGAAGTAAAGGGAGTCTATTTTATAGAAATCAGATTTGAAAAAAATAAGCATAGTATCTTTAAGCAGATTCTTAAAATATAACGATTCCCGAAGGTTCTGGGTTCTGTTGCATTAACATGATTGAATTGTAAATTTAGGGGAATGCCTAAATCATATTATGCAACCAATGATTTAAAAGTGATAGACCAGTTTGACTTTGAATCATTGATTTGATTCTTACTGATTATGTTAATGACTTCAATTCCCGCAAATGTCCTCTGTGCCGGTTCAAACTCCTTGAATCCTATTGTTATGGATGTCCGTAGTTCGATGATCTTGTTCAACGATATTATTCAAGTATTTTACTCGTCTTATCCTCAATATTTCTTCTACATCTCGATAACTCAAAGTGAATCTCAACTTAAAGTAGACCGCTTGAATAATGATTTCGTTTGGATACCGATGACGCTTAAACATGGAAGTAGTTTTCAAGTACAAATCTAAAGATTTAGTAACTTGCCATAGTTAATGTAACAGAACCCCAGCAGCTAATAATGCATTTAAAATCATAGCTCCCATTGGGTAGTTACGCTTCATATACTAACCGTTATCTGGCATTGAACATTAAACCCAAGGCAAATAAATAGAAAAAAATGAGTACAGAATTATCGTATATAATAAAATCCAATAAGGTTTTAGTGATATTAGTATTATTGGTCTCAATTGGAGTTCTTGTATTTGATATATTCCACTATTCTTCGTCCTATGGAATTGTAGAAATCAATAATATAAATTCCCTCTTTTTGGTTCCATTTATTGTTTTTGTCTGTTGGTTGGGGGTTTTACTTGGCAAATCAAAGCAAGCAGATGACTTTGATTTAGCATATCAAGAGAGGATCACCGGGAGAGAAAAAGAAGTCATAGGTCTAATTTTGGACGGAAAAAAGAATAAAGAAATTTCGGATGAGCTTTTTGTAGACATTTCAACTATAAAATCACATATAAATAACATCTATCGAAAAACAGGAGTAAAAAACCGAAAAGAACTCATTTTGACTGCCAAATCGGTTTTAGAAAAGGGTTGAACACACAAAATCCACCCTTTTTTCAACCCTGATTTAATCTTTGTTTTAGTTAGTCGTTCGTAAAATTGTAGGAAATTAAAATTCTGCAAACAATGAAAAAAATCAAAACACCGATTATATATGGTTTTGTTATTGCATTAGCTGGAACAATCTTAATGCTTAGCCTATTGGGACTAGGTTTACTTGGGCCGAATGCTGTTTCTTCTGATAGAGAAATGATTGGAGGTACAGTCCTATTCTTAATGATTTACCTCTTTTTACTTATCGGAATTTATTTCGCTTTAAAAAAGAAAAAAGAAAAAAACAATTCTCGACTCACCTTTAAAGAAGCACTATTAGAAGGATTTATAATAAGTCTTGTTACGGCTTTATTTAGTGTGGTTTTTACATATTTATTTTATGAGATATTATATCCCAACTATGTAAACGAGCTAATTTCGGCTATGAAAGAGAAAATGAATCTTTTAGGAATTCCAAAGGAAAAAATTGACCAAAAATTGGCTGAAAAAATAAACTACTACAGTACCACATCTCAAGGTATTTTCTCCTTTATAGGAAATTTGATTACAGGAATAGCATTTACTCTTTTATTAAGCTTTTTTACAAAAACAAATAAGAAATAAATATGAATTTTAAGGAAGCAGCTTTCAATAAAAAAATAACTTATTGATTTAAGAACTTACGACTATCGAACTAAAAATATAATAAAATGATAATAAAAGTTGTCGGTA
>CAYZWM010000262.1:0-5420 GCA_964482155.1 uncultured Chitinophagaceae bacterium
ACGTTGGATTTTAATAAAACCATATCGGCGATTTTGAGAAACCCCTGGGTGATTAGCCCAGATTATGCGATTACTCAACTCCCTCTCATTATGTCCATGCTGGAAGGCCAGCCAATGGGCTTTAGTGGTGATGAAGACAGTAAGAATGAAGCACCGGCTATTCAATCTCATGCCGTCGGTACTCACTCAGTAAACATTTACACCCGCAAGAGGCACTGGCAGACATTTGCCGACGCGCCCGCCATGAGTATTGCTCGTATAGTTGTTGATGAAGTATTGTTACGACATGACAACTGTGGATCCATGGGAACCATGTCTTTAGCCAATTTCGTTAGAGAAGCCGATGAGTCAGACAATATCATTGCGACCTATCTCGATTACGATTGCCCTGGAGGAATGGTGTATGGTACTCAAACCTTAGCCAATGCCATAAAAGCCCACGCCAAACCGATTATTTCACACGTAAATGATGGCATTGCCGCAAGTGGAGGATATTGGACAGCTTCCTCTGCAGACAAATTATATGTTAGTCATTCCACTGATGAAGTGGGATCTATCGGCGTTTATATGAGTTTCCCAGATCTTAAGAAATATTGGAAAGAGCAAGGTTTAGACATCCATGAGATCTATTCCAGGCTTTCGCCAGAAAAACATGGATCATTCCGTGCCGCATTAGATGGAGACTATGGTCCTATGCAGGACGAACTCGACCTGATCGCACGACGTTTTATTCAAGTTGTAAAAGCCAATAGATCTTTGAATTTCAGCGCAGGCGACCCTACAAAAGGCGCCATGTATGCCGCCGAAAAAGCTGAAGAACTTGGACTCATTGACGGCATAAGAACACAGGAGCAAGTGTTCGCCGAACTATTAAAAATGCACCAAAACACTACATTATATGTTTGATAAAAAATTAAAAGCGCTGAGCGCTCAAAAAGGTAAAAAGGCTGAAGACCTTACATCTGAAGAAATAAAAGCTATGAATGCCGAACTCACAGAGGCAGGTATAGTGTCTGTTATGGTTTCTGCGCGTGGATCAGCTATTACCCAGGAGACTGTGGACACTGCTGTTTCAAAAGCAAAAGGCACTTTGGAAGTAGAACACCAAACCGCTATTGATGCCAAGGATGAAGAGATCCAAAAACAGGCTGAGACCATTACCGCGAATGACACTAAAATCAAAGCACTAGAGGCTTCTGCAAAAGGGGAACCTAACCTTCCAAAGGAAAAAGATGCTGCTCAGGATCGAACGGACGCCGCTGGAGAGACATTGGATGACAAGTACGCTAAATCCTTCGTAGAGCAGGCTAAAGTGGAAAAGGAAGGTGTGAAAAAATACAACCTCAATAACTAAAACTTAAAAATTAGACACTAATAATACTTTCATGTCAAGTAATCTTATTAACGATGATGCGTTCGACGCAGCAACAATGACCGCCGCGCTTAACGGTCAGCATACCACAGATCGAAATCAAATCTGGATGAATATGTTTCGTTCTCCAGATTGGTCAACCTCATTCACCTTGATTGATGGTATCCAGGATAGAGAACTGCTTTGGAATTTTGATCTTGATTTTGAGGTGCAACCTCAAGTTGATTACACCGCGTGGGATCCTCAGATCGACGTGATAGAAACTACTCCGAGGTATCTTCAAACCCAGGAGATGAAGATCGATATGGAATTCATTCCAATGAAGATGTATCGAACTTACTGGGGGAAAATGACTGACCCTAAAGGTGATCAGTTTCAAATGGGACCATACACATGGATGATAGCCCATATTACTGAATACGTTCAAAAAATTATGCGCTTGAGAGCGCTTTATAAAGGGGTATACAATGCCGGCGGTTCTACTACAGTAGATACAATGGATGGTAGAAACCAACTAATTGCTGACGAGATCGTTGCTGGAAACTTGATTCCTGTTGTTACCGGTGCAATCACTTCAGGGAATTGTGTGGATACGATTGAGGCAATGTGTTTGGCACACGATACAGAAGTGAGTTGGGCCGATGAAAACACAATTCTTCCGGTGAGCCCTACTGTTTTTAACTGGTATTGGATGGGAAGAAGAGACAAGTATCCAGCATCCATTATTGCCTTTGATCCTCATTCTAAGATCAAAGAAATGGTTGTAGAAGGGTTCAATGTCACTCTCCAGAAAGAGTATGGTTTGACGGGATCTCAACGCCTGGCTATTTACCAGAAGTCTATGGCTATCATCGGTGCAGATAGCTTTTCCAAAACCAATAATATGGATTTTCAAGTTGAAAAGCGTGTTATTAACGGCCTTTTGGATTGGAAGCAAGGTTTCAATTACGCTCACCTTTTTGATGGAGCAATTACCGTTAACGATCAAACATAATTAGAAATCAAGTAGGTATTAACCCCATAAATAGCGATTACATGACAACTCAAGATAAACTGAAAAATTTTGGCGTGGTTCTTCCTGAAGGAACAACCAAAGCGTCAATGGAAAAAATACTCAAGCGTTTTGAAAGCTTTGAACATTTAACCGAGAAGCAAAAAACGGATAAGGCTGATCATCTTGAACTGAAGAAGAAAGCCGCAAATGCGGAAGCTAGGTCTGAAGATCTCGAGAAAAAACAAAAAATCACAGACGATAAGTTGGCCCAGGCTACCAAACTTAACAAGGAACAAGCAGAGCAAATTGCCAAGCAAAAACTGACTGCAGCGAACTTTGTAGAAGGGTACGGCTCGTTTACCAGAGATAAAGAGAAATATATCATTGTTGCCAAAGGAGGTCGCTTTATGCGAGGAGGAAAAGGCGCCCGATCTCTTGAGCCAATTAGTGCCCAGAAGATATCAGAAAGCCCTCTAATTCAGGGAGAGTTAATACAAGCAAAATCAGGGTTGATTATGCTAGAATCAGTCTGGTTGAAGTCTCGAGAACGAGCCAGAAATCTGGTAAATATTAACCGAAACGAAGACTCTCCAACCGCCAAAGTGAAATTGGCTGCAAAACAACCTTTAACATAATATTATGCCAGAAATTTTAGACATATTAATAGGCTGTGAAGGCGAAAATCTTAGCGGAGTTTCGAACAATGCCTGGATCATTGCCGACTGTGACCTAGACTCTCAGGCCGGAACGTATGCCGAAGCAGCTACCGAATTCAATGATCAAACCGCTTACGCTGTAAATGATGAAGTGAACTACAAGGGCAGTGTGTACACATGTACCACAATTCACGCAGCTGCTGCCTGGAATGCTGCAAACTTCACTATTATCGTTAACGGGAATGTCCGGATCAAAGGTGCTCATGTACCAGCAACCGGTAAAGGCTTTGCCCTTATGGAGATCAATGAGGAGGAAAGCACTCACAAGCATGAATCCCTGGGCAAAAAATACAGCCGTAATGGGAAAAACTCGGCTGATCTGTATTACCCGGGCAATTCCATATCTGCATCAGAATTGGCCTTTCAAATTAGATATGCCAAAACCGTAACGGTCATTATTGAACTTCCTGACGGTCGAAAGATTCAGATAGGAACGCCCACTGCTAAGGCCGAATGCCCTGGAGGTTATGAGGGAGGAACACAATCAAATCCAGATAGCCGATGGATGTTCCCCGTTACAGCCTATGGCAAAAGTGTAACCTTTTACGAAGCGGCTGTTCCTTTACTCCCTTAATAAGAACTCATGAACGACAACAAATTACACAAATCAGTTACAGACGTTTTGCACTGTGACAGTGATCATCCAAAATGGCAATTCGGAAGAGGTAAGACCATTGACCTAAGACTGCAACAGAAAAAAACTACGTTGGTTGAGTTTGCCAAACAGAGTCCCCTTTTTAGGGTCCGCAAAGAAAAACCTGCTAGCAAAACAACTTAGTCGTAGTTACTGGACACAAACACACTAAATGCACGCTATAATTCTACTAGGAAGCCTGGACAATTGTCTGGGCTTCTTTGTGTCCTTGTCTATTGTCCCTGCCATTAGGAACATTGTATGTGCAGTTTGACATCTTAAAACGGATTTGTGAGGAGCAGGATTTTACAGCCTGCAGAGAATGGTATTTGGTCAATGGACCAAACGCGTACCTCATAGATCTTCTCCAGGAAGAAACGGCTGAATTGTTTGCCGATAAGATGTATGAATCAATCCTGGAGTACCTCCGCGTTTTACCACCTTCTCAACCTAACCAGGAAGTGGTTCAACCTGAACCTCCACCTCCAGCTTCTGATCAGCAATCAAAGGGTAGTGTTTTAGACTCTCTCTATTATAAAGCCGGTCAACACTTTAAACGGATGAAGGAGACACGTTTAGGTATATTCAATGATGATGATAGGGAAGTGCGCAGAAAAGCCGCCCTGGACACGCTCAAGTGGCAAGACAAGAACAAAGCGGTGTGGAGAGACATTGAATTCTACAAAAAGCATGGTTGTCTTCCGAATAGTGGAGAAACATCGAGCGTTAAACACTGGTCAGTTGATGACCTGGTTAAACAACAGAATAGGGACGACAACTATATCCGTAAATACAGTAGCAAAAAAGTGACGGACCACGTCCGGAAGGAACTTAAGGTCCGACGTGCCAGGCTTAGAAAAATTAACAGAGAAATATCCATACGATGAACCCAAAAAATAGATTATCTCACTTACCTATCCCTAATGGCAAACGCCTAAGAACCGAACTAGGTAACTTTCCTTTAGGAGACTCAAAAAAACCCAAAACCAATGGCAAAAGAAAGACAAATACATGACGCCTGTAAGAACTGTGTTTTTATGGTGCCTGATTCTGGTAGGAACATCTGGTGTACTAACTGGGAGAGTGTTTTTACGACCCAATACTGGTGTGATCGATATGAAGCCAATGCCCGTAACTCCTGATCAGTTCGACCATATTCAGGAGGAAGTCGTTGAGGATCTCCCTGCAGGGAGCTATCAACACTTTTCTGGCGCGCAACGTTTCTCTCTTGGCAAGATAAACGTCAAGGTCGACGACGTTTTCGAGCCACTGCAGCAAAACGTTACGGTCCATTTCGCATCATGTGGCCATTGGAGTACCCACGAACTGTTAACTTGGATCCTAACACAAACGGGACCAGCTGAGGTTCTTATTGGTGTTTGGTCCATCAGTGAAGTTGCCTCCAGGAAGTTAATAGATCTATTGGATCAAGGTGTGATCACCAGGCTCGAGGCGGTTTTAGATTTCCGGTCCAAAAACCGACACCCCTCAGCGCATCAATTAGCCAGGCACTCATTTACAAGGTTGAGAACCTTTCCTATGCATGCTAAACTTACAATCATACAAAACAACAAATGGACCGTATGTATCAACGGATCCTCGAACTATACAAATAATCCCAGGCCAGAGGCCGGTATGATTTGTACGTCTCCGGAAGTCGTTTCATTTTATCACTCACTTTTAAAAGAGATCCTCGAGAATGGA
>CAYZWM010000263.1:0-5410 GCA_964482155.1 uncultured Chitinophagaceae bacterium
TCCGTAGTTCAACTGGATAGAATATCGGATTTCGGTTCCGAGGGTTGGGGGTTCGAACCCCTCCGGGTGTACAACATGGAAACCTCTGTTAGTTATAGCAGAGGTTTTTTTTATGCCTCAAAATTTTAAAAATGAACCAATTGTCCAATTCTCTGACCCTTTTAACCAAGTAAGTAATCCCAATCGATATCAACTTTGTAGTACAATAAGAAACAAAAATGAATACAAAATCTTTATCCTCCGCAATGAAAATGATTGGCTTAGGTGTTATGGTCTTTGCTCTTCAATCATTTACGTCTACGACATCCATATCAAGTACTCCACAAAAAGACAAAAAAGTTAAGAAATTGGAACTGCAAAGAACGGGTGATACCATAAACGTATCTGCCGACAGATTATGGGAAATAGTAGGAACCGACTTTGCCAATGTTGGCATATGGTCAACGGCTGTAGACCACTCGGTTGGTAAAGGCGATCCAGAATTTGCTGGCGCCACATGTACAACCAGAGGTTGTGAGCTAAATGCCAAAGGCTTTAACAATATTTTAGAGGAGCTTACGGAATTTAATGATACGACCCAACAACTCACCTTTATTGTCATTGATGGCATGCCAGGCTTTGTAACATCTGCAAAAAGTCATTGGGAAATTATCGCCTTATCGGATTCCACATCTACCATGAAAATTGTAAGTTCTATTGAGATGAAACCTTTTATGGGCAGCTTAATGGGTGGTATGTTAAAAAAGAACATCACTAAAATCATACCTACGGTCTTAGACGATTTAAAAGTGTATGCAGAAACCGGCACGATATCCGAATCTAAGCAAAAGCGAATGGATCTGGTATCCAAATAATCAATCGACACATAACATATTCAATAAAACGACATGCCTTAAGGGTGTGTCGTTTTTGATTATGACCAACTCTTAATCAAAAATCTTTCCGGGATTTAGAATGTGGTTTGGATCAAATACGCGTTTGATGGATTTCATCAGTTCAATATGTGTTTCTGAAAACACCTCGTTTAAATACTTCTTTTGGACGTAACCAATGCCATGTTCTCCGCTAATGGTACCACCAAGACTCTTACACAACCTGAATATTTCTCGAATCCCCTGTTCCAGGTGATCTCCCTCCCACTGCTCATCGGTCAGGTCATTTTTTAGGATGTTTACATGCAAATTACCATCCCCTGCATGCCCATAACAAACGGATTCAAATCCATACTTTGCTCCAATAGATTTTACGCCTGCCATCAATTCCGCCAAATGACTTCGCTTTACCACCGTGTCTTCTTCCTTATATACTGAATGGTTCTTCACCACCTCTCCAATGCTGCTTCGAATTTTCCACCAGGCCTCCTTTTGATCTCCCGAATCGGCAAACAACACATCGTCAATCCCAAATGATTCGAGAATTGCCCCAATTTGCTCACAATCCGTGTACAGCCTCTCCAGGTCATTCCCATCCACTTCAATAAGCAGTACCGCTTCAGAGGCTTCATTTATAGGGTTGGGTAGGTTCAATTCATTACAAGCCAGGTCAACCCCTTTTTTCTCCATCAATTCCATACCGGAAGGCACTACCCCAGAACGCATTATTTCGGAAACCGCTTTACAGGCATCTGTAGCGTGTTTTACATTGGCCCATAACAACAGGTTATGTTTCGGTTTAGCAATAAGCTTTACAACCACTTTAGTGATAATACCTAAAGTACCTTCACTGCCTACAAACAACTGAGTAAGACCGTATCCCGTTGAATTCTTCACTGTATTTGCACCCGTCCATATCACCTCACCCGAAGGTAAAACCACCTCTAGGTTTAGAACATAATCTTTGGTTACGCCATACTTTACGGCCTTGGGTCCACCGCTGTTGTGGGCGACATTACCGCCAATAAAACAAGACCCTTTACTGGCAGGATCAGGCGGGTAAAACAAGTCCTTTTCCTCTACTGCATTTCGCAATACTTCGTTGATAACCCCACTTTCAACCGTGGCTTGCATATTGGCCTCATCGATGTCAATAATTTTGTCAAAATATTCCATCGACAAGCAAATACCACCATGAATAGGAAGGCTTCCACCGCTTAAACCTGTCCCCGCTCCTCGCGGTGTTACGATGATTCTATTTTTCGTACACCAGGCCATTAACCGACTGATCTGATCCGTGGTTTTCGGTTTCACAACTACCTGAGGTTTAAACACGAAATCTTCCGTCTCGTCCTGGCCATATTTAACCAGATCCTCTTGTTCGATTGTTACCGCGCTGTGCCCTAAAAGCGCATAAAGTTCACTCGCTAAATCCACGTTTATATATAATAATCAGAATGTTATCGAAATAAATCATATCGCGTGACAAATTACGTAATATTGAACATAAATTTTTTATAAATGAAAAAGCAATTCGGACTATTTTTCCTCTCTATTGTTACCCTTTTTACCACTGTTCATGCTCAAAATCAGGTTACCCTGGAAGACATCTGGAGTAAAGGTAGTTTTTTCCCAAAAACGGTAAGTGGTTTCATCAATTTGAATGATGGTAAGACGTACTGCAAAATTGAGCAGGGAGAAGACGGAAATACACAGGTTGTAAAATATGCCTACGAAACGGGCGAACAAACTGGTATTTTAATTGATGGTAAAGCAATTGCATCGGCCAATGGGCTCGAAAAATTTACATTTGGTCGGTTCACATTAAGTGCCGACGAATCAAAAGCCATGATACCTACCGCCACCGAATCCATTTATAGACGTTCATCTCGCTCCCTTTTTTATGTCTGGAATAGCGCCGATAATAAGATCACCAAAGTTTCTAACGATAAAATTCGTTACGCCACATTCAACCCGCAAGCGGACAAAATTGCCTACGTTTTTGGGAATGATTTATACGTAAAAGACATTGGAAAAAACAAAACCAAACGATTGACCAAGGACGGTATGCAAAATTCCATCATCAATGGCGCTGTAGACTGGGTTTATGAAGAAGAATTTGCCATGAGTAAGGGTTTTGACTGGAATGCTGACGGTACCAAACTTGCGTATTATCGATTTGATGAAAGTCGAGTAAAACAATGGGACATGGAGGTTTTTGGAAAACTATATCCATACCACAGTCAATTTAAATATCCGAAAGCTGGAGAACAAAATTCCATTGTTGACGTATACATTACCAACCTTAAGAATAAAGGAAAAAAACTAGACATCGGATCTGAGAATGATCAATACATCCCACGCATTCAATGGACTAAAGATGCGAACACATTAAGTATTCAACGACTCAATCGACATCAAAATAAATGGGAGTTATTGATGGTGGATGCCAAAACGAGAGATGTTTCAATAAGCTGGATAGAAACCAGTAAATATTATGTTGACATTACGGACGACATCGTTTTTCTAGACGACAAGAATCACTTTGTAATGAAAAGTGAGCGCAGTGGCTATTGGCACTTATATCTCCACAAAATTCAAGGTCCTCAGGTATTTGTCATTACCCGAGGCGACTGGGAAGTAGACCGCTTGTTGGGTGTTGATGAAAAAAATCAAAAAGTATACTTTACCTCAACCGAAATTTCTCCAATGGAACGTCACATCTATGTGACCGACATAGACGGTAAGGGCAAAACCCAGCTTACTTCGGCTAAAGGAACCCACAGTGCAGCTTTTAGCAATGATTTTTCAACCTATTTGCACACGTACAATTCAGCAACAATACCTCATGTGTATTCCATTCGAAACAATGAAGGAGAAATGGTGAGATTATTGGAAGATAATGCCGAGTTTGGAGAAAGCCTGAAGGGGTATAATCTTGGCCCGATCAATTTCGAAATAATAGAATTGGACAGTGGAGTTCGTTTGAATTCGTATACCATTAAACCATCAAACTTTGACCAAAACAAGAAATATCCTCTTTTGATGTTTGTATATGGTGGACCTGGATCGCAACAAGTAAAGGATAACTGGTTGTACAGCAATTATTTTTGGCATCAAATGTTAGCCAACCAATATGGCTACATCATCGCGTGCGTTGACAACAGAGGTACAGGAGGTCGTGGAGCTGAATTTAAGAAGATGACCTACCAACAATTAGGCAAGTTTGAGACAGAAGATCAAATTGCTTCGGCTAAATACTATGGTGCGAAAACCTATATCGATTCGAGTAGAATTGGCATTTGGGGATGGAGTTATGGTGCATATATGAGTAGTTTGTGCTTGACCAAAGGAGCCGATGTATTCAAAACCGCCATTGCTGTTGCGCCTGTAACCAATTGGCGTTACTACGACAACATTTATACGGAACGTTATATGCGTACGCCACAAGAAAATGCATTTGGGTATGACGACAATTCGCCCATTAACCACGTGGAAAAATTAACCGGTAAATACCTGATCATACATGGCACCGGAGATGATAACGTTCATTTCCAGAACTCAGCAGAAATGGTTAAGAAAATGATTAGTCTAAACATACCGTTTGATTCGGAGTACTATCCGAATAGAAATCATGGCATATTTGGAGGCAATACCCGACTCCACTTATTCAACAGAATGACCAGTTTTATTCTTGAGAATTTGTAAATAGTTGTAATTCAATCAAAAATTATATTTTTACCAAAATTTAAAAATTTATATGAGTGAAGAAGTAATCTTAGAAGATCATAAGGATGATTCACTTCCAGAAGGAGGTTTTAAAGGGCATCCGAAAGGTTTAATGACCTTGTTTTTCTCAGAAATGTGGGAACGTTTCTATTATTATGGAATGCGGGCATTGTTGGTTCTGTATTTGGTAGAATCAATTGTTGACGGGGATGCAGCTGCCTTTTTGATTTATGGCGCTTATACTGGGTTGGTTTATGTTGCTCCCGTATTAGGGGGTAAAATTGCCGATCAATTGATTGGTTATAAACGAGCAGTAATTCTCGGTGGTATTCTTATGGCTATTGGAGAATTTATGATCATCGGAGGTGGTAAAATGTGGCTTTTTGCCGGCATGGGAGCCATAATCGTTGGTAACGGCTATTTTAAAGCGAACATCTCAACGATTGTAGGAAAACTTTATAAAGACGGTGACATTAGGAGGGATTCAGGTTTTACTATTTTCTATATAGGTATCAATATTGGTGCTCTTTTAGCCACAACTGTTTGTGCTGAAATTGGAACCAGATATGGTTATCATTATGGGTTTGCGCTAGCTGGAGTCGGAATGATAATTGGTACAGTTATTTTTGTCTTAGGGGGGAAATCTTTTGAAGAAAAAGCAAAGGCTCCAGACGAAGAAAAATTACATAAAAAGTGGATTGGTCCATTGTCTCGATGGCATGTAGTTCTATTGGGTTCACTGTTAACAATTCCAATAATTTATGGCCTGATATTGTTTAACGCTATTGTACTTTATTTACTCCTGGCAG
>CAYZWM010000264.1:0-4382 GCA_964482155.1 uncultured Chitinophagaceae bacterium
AGTATGGAGCGATACTTACGCGCAACGGATCGATCGGATATTGCCGATTCATCTAATGAGGTGAATCAGCATTTAACCGGCGATGACGAAGTCTACGCCAATCCCGAAAAATATTTTGATCAGGTGATTGAAATCAACCTCTCTGAACTTAAACCACATTTAAATGGACCGTTTACACCTGATTTGGCTACTCCAGTTGGTGAAATGACGGAAAAAGCGATCAGCAACGACTGGCCTTTGGATGTTGAATGGGGATTGATTGGTACAAACTCATCGTATGAAGATTTGTCAAGAGCAGCTTCCATTGCAAAACAAGCCGTTGAAAAAGGATTAGCAACGAAAGCAGAGCTTGGAATTAACCCAGGTTCAGAACAAGTGCGATATACAGCAGAAAGAGACGGCTTGCTTCAAATGTTTGAAGATTTAGATGCCAAAATATTTACGAATGCATGTGGTCCTTGTATCGGACAATGGGAGAGAGCAGGTGCAAGTAAAAAGGAAAAGAACACCATCGTTCACTCCTTCAATAGAAACTTTAGTAAACGAGCAGATGGCAATCCGAATACCCACGCATTTGTAGGGTCACCAGAAATGGTTATGGCTGTAACGATTGCCGGACGATTGGATTTTAACCCATTAACAGATTCGTTGGTTAATGCCAATGGAGAAGAAGTTATGTTAGATGAGCCTACAGGTATTGAGCTTCCACCCGAAGGTTTTGAAGTAAAAGATCGAGGATATTTTGCGCCATCAGAAGACGGATCTGGAATAACCGTGAGTGTGGATCCGGAATCGAAACGACTTCAATTATTAGAACCGTTTGCTGCCTGGGATGGTAAGAACATCATCAATGCTAAATTACTGATCAAAACCAAAGGCAAGTGTACTACAGACCATATTTCTATGGCCGGACCGTGGTTGTCTTACCGAGGGCATTTGGACAACATCTCGAATAACTGTTTAATTGGAGCAATGAACGCGTTTAATGACAAACCGGATGACGTATACAATCCCATCAACGGAGAGTATGGCAGTGTGCCCAAGGTGGCTCGTATGATTAAAGCGGCCGGAGAATATTCGATCGTTATAGGAGAAGAAAACTACGGGGAAGGATCGTCGAGAGAGCATGCAGCTATGGAGCCACGTCATTTGGCAGTACGAGCTGTGATTGTGAAATCGTTTGCACGTATTCATGAAACCAACCTGAAAAAACAGGGTATGTTGGGATTGACATTTGCCAATCCGTCCGACTACGACAAGATTCAGGAAAAAGACACATTTGATATTGCCTTAAACGAGTTTGCACCTGGAAAGCAGATGACGATTACCATTAATCATGAAGACGGAAGCAACGAGTCGTTTTTAGTGGATCATACCTACAACGAATCGCAAATCAAATGGTTTGAAGCAGGAAGTGCCTTGAATCTAATTAAACAACAACAATAGTTCGTTGTTGATGTTACCTAGTTAACGTGATTCTACATTTAGACAGACCGTTTCCACTGATAGAAGAACCGAAGCACAAAATTTTGGCTTCTTTCTTCTTTGGTTTATTTGTCTTTCTATTTCTTTTAATTTTTAAACCATTTGGTATAACCAACCTTGAGCACGATATCACGCTCTTTGTTTTAGGTTATGGAGGTATCACGTTTGGTGTTCTTCTGTTTACGTTTTTTGTTCCACCACTTGTTTTTAAAACGTTCTTTCTGCCAGGGCAATGGACGGTTAAGAAAATGGTCATATTTACCATGCTCCATTTAGTGACCATCTCTGTTTTAAACTGGTATTACAGTATGCAATTCGATGGAAATGCACAAGAGAACATCAGTTTACCCATGTTCATACTCATAACCATTTCCATTGGAATATTCCCAGGGTTCCTAATGGTGTATTTCGTAGAAAAGTACTTGAGCAAACGCAATGAACTTGTGGCGAATTCCATTTCAGATCGAATTTATGAACTCAAACCAACGTACCAATCCGACTTAGTCAATGTATTAAGCTCTGACAACGGAAAAGACTCCATTCCGATTACCATAGACCAATTGATTTGTATAAAAGCGGAGGGGAACTATGTGATGGTATATTATTTGAAAGAAGACAAGGTCAAAAATCAACTGGTGCGCAATTCGTTAGGTAATCTATACAAGCAATTGGAATCTTTTGAAATGGTTAAACATTGTCATCGATCATTCGTAATCAATTTTTTTCACGTCGACAAGGTTTCTGGAAATGCACGTAATTATACCTTACACAGCAGTCTCCTGGATTTTACGATTCCAGTCTCTCGATCCTTTTCCCATGATTTTGTACGATCCGTTTCGGCAAAGAGTTAGTCCCATTCATCCCAAGTGGGTATTGTGGAGTCCCATTCGTCAATAATGTGTCCCGTTTACGTATTTCCATATCGAAAACGTTGTTTTGTATACCGGTGTGGATGTAGCATTGCACCAGAAAATAAACGTTAAATGAAAAGTCGATTTAAAATGAGGTTAAGGTTAAAAATGGGATTGTCTCTGGGTTTGATCGTTTTGTGTTCTGTTGTTGCCAATGCACAACTTACGCAGACCATTAGAGGGCAGGTTAAAGACGGAACGCTAAATGCCAGTTTGCAAGGAGCGCAAATTCAAGTTTCGAATGATTTAAACAGCTACGGCGCCCTAACCAATGAGGAAGGCATCTACCGAATTGATGACGTTCAGGTTGGACGTTATGACGTTTCGTGTACCTACGTTGGATATGAAACCGTTGTGTACTATCAAATGGAAGTAACCTCATCAAAGCAGGTTATTCTGGATTATTACCTTCAGGAGGATGTAGAGACCATGACAGCGGTCACCCTTAAACTTAAAAAGGATAAACGGAAAACACAAAGCAACCTGGTTTCGGTAAGTGGACGAACATTCAGCATAGAAGAGTCTCAACGGTATGCTGGAAGCCGGGGCGATGTTGCTCGTATGGCGCAAAATTTTGCTGGCGTACAGGGTGCAAACGACTTTAGAAACGACATCATTGTACGCGGAAACTCTCCTATGGGTGTATTATACAGGCTGGAAGGAATTGACATACCTAATCCCAATCACTTTTCGTCTGCCGGAACCACTGGTGGCCCAGTAAGTATGTTGAACAACAACGTGCTAAAAAACTCAGATTTTTTGACAGGGGCGTTTCCTGCAGAATTTGGAAACACAACGTCAGCGGTATTCGATCTGGCGTTAAGATCGGGGAACAATGACAAATCCGAATTTCTTGGACAGGTCGGTTTTGCAGGATTTGAGCTTATGGCCGAAGGCCCTATTTCCAAAGCAAAGAAATCTTCCTATTTGATCAACTACCGATACTCGGCTTTGGGTGTCTTTCACTTGTTGGGCTTTGATTTTGGAACTGGTGTGGCTGTACCTCAATATCAGGATGTTACATTTAAACTGAACTTTCCAGACAAAAAGGGAGTCACATCCTTTTTTGGTGTTGGTGGCCTGAGCAGTATCGAGTTGTTTCAGAGCGAAGACGATGCAAACAATGCCTATGGAGAGGATTATGAAGACCTAAGTTATAAAACCAATACCGGTGTATTTGGTATAACCCGAACCCAGAAACTCGATCGTAAGACCAATTTAAAAATGGTGTTGGCGGTTAATGTGGCTTCCACTGAAACTCATTTAGACACCTTTGCGTTAGACAGTGGGCGGATTATAAATTATTCGGGATTGTATCGCGATAAGTCGTACCAGGGTAAATACACCTTTAACGCTACCGTCGATCACAAGTTTACATCAAAAAGTAGCGTGAAAGTGGGAATACGGTACCACCATTACTTCTTGAATTTAAAGGACAGCGTATACAATCAGTCTTATGGTTTTTGGGTAGAACCGACCAACTTTTCTGGCAACACATCTCTGTTGCAGGCTTTTGTTAATGAACGATATCGTATGAATAAACGACTTACAGCAAATGTGGGTATGAGTTTGTCTGTGTTTGGTTTAAACGGAAAAAAGGCATTAGAGCCAAGGCTGGGGGTTACATATAAAGTGACCAGTAAGTATAAGATCAGTGCAGGTTATGGAATGCATAGCATCTTGCCCCCATTCCGCATCTATTTCGAAGAAGTCACGGATAGTTTGATGAACAAACGAAAAGTCAATCAGGATCTTGGATTTACAAAGAGCCATCATTTTGTGCTGGCGCACGATTTTAATATTGGTAAAAACAGTCGATTGAAGATAGAAACGTACTATCAACATATGTTCGACGTGCCAGTTGATGGAGACAGTAATGTGTATTATTCCTTATTGAACCAGGGAGTTGATTTCGGGGTTAATTTTACGGAAAACATGCAAAATGCTGGACGGGGTAGAAACTACGGTGTTGAGTTTACCTTCGAA
>CAYZWM010000264.1:4392-5073 GCA_964482155.1 uncultured Chitinophagaceae bacterium
CATGACAAAAGG
Source organism: uncultured Chitinophagaceae bacterium (assembly GCA_964482155.1). Lineage (GTDB taxonomy): Bacteria > Bacteroidota > Bacteroidia > NS11-12g > UBA9320 > UBA987. The sequence goes on from CAYZWM010000264.1 coordinate 4,405, forward strand.
GTTTTACTTTTTAAATACAGTGTCTTTGTACCGATCGCTTTACACCGCACAAAATGACATTGAGTACTCAACCGTTTTCGACTCTCGCTATGCGGTAAATATTTTGGGAGGTAAGGAGTTTTACTTTAAAACCAAAACAAACAAAAAAGGCAAAACGTCTAAGGCAAGTTTGACCGCCGATGTAAAGTTTGTAGTGAATGGAGGCCAACGACACACCCCTGTAAACGAAGTGCAAAGCCGTAACGAAGACGATGTGATTTACTACAATCGAAGAACAAATGAATTGCAGTACAAGGAGTATGGTCGACTTGACGTTCGTATAGCGTATAAGGTTCAAACCAAAAAGATGACCCAGGAATGGGGAATCGACATTCAAAATGTGTCGAACAGGGAAAATGTGTTTTCGTCGCGATACGACCCTCAAGAGAATCAATATAACGTAACGAACCAAACCGGTATGTTTCCGATTGGCTTGTATAGAGTTACGTTTTAGAGAAGAGTCCATAGAAATCCCATTTTCACTGAAATCTACGATCAAGATCTAGTGTGATTTGTTGGCTCTTGGACTAACACATGTGTTATAAACCCGTATATGTCCTACTTTTACCTCAAAAATAGAGGTATGAGAGATGCAATGTTGATTGTCCACTTCATAGGCCTAGCCATGGG
>CAYZWM010000264.1:5140-5397 GCA_964482155.1 uncultured Chitinophagaceae bacterium
GGTCAAATTCTTTATCAGCACGATGCCTATCAGTAAAATGGGCCAAATAGGTGTCTTCCTTTTGGTGATTTCCGGCGGGTATTTAATGCAGTTTAATTGGGAACTGCTCATTGCTAATCCTATGTTTATAAGCAAATTGGTTTTAGTGCTTGGCCTCATTGGTGTTTTGTACATGATGAACGTGTATGGTAAAAAAGTAAAAAAGAATAACGGAGGTCAGGGAATTGCAAAAATTGAGGGTCTGGGAAAAATTGCCC
>CAYZWM010000265.1:0-5367 GCA_964482155.1 uncultured Chitinophagaceae bacterium
TTCATCGAAATATTTATATTCACTACCTCGTTTATCGGATACTGGTACCCAAGGTTGAGATTTAGCATCAAAATTTTGGCATCAAATTGATTGTTGGAAACGGTATATGAAACGGTTCCCTGGCTTACGTCAAATGGATCGACAAGAACCTCCGGACTAATATAACTCTCTTGAATACCTAGTTTAGTACGTGCAAGCATCGTGAAACCCGTACCAAAAATCAAATGTCGAGGTTCGTATTTCCCCTGTTTTGTTTTAATAAAATTGAAATTAAAGGGAATCATATACGAGGTAAACGTGTTTATGGGCGTATTGGCAAAAAACGCCATTCCGTCTTCGTTAATAATATCAATAGTAACGCGGTAATCTGACTTATATATACCGAGTTCTACGAGTATTTTATTGTCAAGTTTTACACCACCAAGAACCCCAAAAGTGGCCGCCATTTTGTTGTAAATTTTAATGCTCGGTGTATAGGGACGGCTACCCCCAGTCGCCAATTTATACTGATCAAATTTTGGCCCAATGTCAAGTCCAATGTAGTACTGGTTATCTTGAGCGCTTGAAAATAACGCGAGTAAACCAAGCATGAAGGTCGTTGTTATTTTTTTTGTGGCCATAGTTTCAATTGCGGGTGGGTTGTTTTGAATGATTTACGATGGTGCAAGGACCTTCCGTGCTCTATAACCGCTATGCGGTGCTGGATTGTTGGATAGCCGTTGTTTTTTGCCCAGTTGTAATGCGGGAAATCTGCATGTATACCAGCCATATATTCATCGCGATGGGTTTTGGCTAACACCGATGCAGCGGCAATATTCAGGTATTTGCCATCCCCTTTAATGATAGTCTGGTAATGAACATCTCTATAGGGTTTGAAGCGATTGCCATCAACCATAATAAAATCGGGTTGAGTTGATAATGATTGCAGGGCAAGGTGCATGGCTTTGATAGACGCATTGAGAATATTGATTTCGTCTATCTCGTTTTGCCAAACCATAGCAACCGACCATGCCAGCGCATGCTGCTCAATGATTGGACGCAGTTGGTTCCGTTTCGATTTGCTTAGTTTTTTCGAATCATCTAAACCTGAAATTCCGATCGATTTGTCGAGGATAACTGCTGAGGCACATACCGGCCCAGCAAGACATCCACGGCCTGCTTCATCACAGCCCGCTTCGAGTCGGTTTTCGTCTAATCCAAATAGAAGCATAGGCAAAAATACGATATGTTTGCAAAACAGATTTGCATGTACGATTATCGAAAAACGCTGTATCAGAATTACTATTCCACTCATTCTGGAAAAACGGATCAATCCGTTCAATTGCAGCACTTTAACCAACAGAAAAGATATTTTAAACGGGAGTTTGAAAAATGGATGCCTGCGCAGAAAGACATTGCTGTACTTGACATTGGTTGCGGTACAGGATCTCTGTTAAAAGCAATCAATGAATTGGGTTATGAAAATACTAAAGGCATTGATTTGAGCGAGGAGCAAGTTAAGATGTCTAAGGAGTTTGGTGTGCATGGAATTATACAAGCCGATGCGCATGATTTTCTTGCCGATAAACACGGTGAGTATGACGTAATTTTTGCAGTAGACCTCATCGAACATATAGGTAAAGACGAGTTGATCCAATTTTTAAATCTTGTTAAAAAAGGGTTAAAAAAGGGCGGAATGGTGTTGTTTAGAACACCCAATATGGATTCCCCGTTGGCTTCCACATTTGCGTTTGCGGATTTTACGCATGAAATTTTTCTGAATAAAAGTTCAGCCATGCAGGTGATGCAGTCTTGTGGCTTTAATGAGGTAGTTGTTGAAGAAGGCATCGTCTACATCGAAAACCCGATGAAGGAATTGGTTCGAAAAATAGGATGGAGCATAACCCGGTTGTGTTTAAAAGCGCAATTGTTTTTTTCTGCCAGAACATGGAGCGAGGTGGTATTTACCCCGAATATTGTGATCGTTGGGAAGAGATAGAAAGGTTGAAGGGGAGAAGGATTGAAGGGGAGAAGGGTAGAAGTGTTGAAGGTTGAAGTCTGAGGGGTTTAAAGGTTTGATAAAGATCTGAATATACCTAAATTGCGTTCCAAATAAGCCAAATGAGATACCTTATTCTTTCTGTTTTACTAATCACCTCTTATATAGCCTCAGCTCAGTTAGAATGGGAATCTAAATCAAGCATGCCTAATTTTGGGCGAAATCATGCGGTGTGCCTATCCATTAATGGTAAAATATACGTTGGTCTTGGCTCGACCTATACAGGTGCTTATACAAACGACTTTTGGGAATATGACCCGGCCACAGATCTTTGGACAAAAATGGCAAATTTCCCAGGTGGCGCAAGAGAGAGTTGCACTTATTTTTCGGTGAAAGGCAAGGGATATGTAGGTATGGGAAGAACTGGTTCTGGCACAAACTACAACGATCTCTATGAATATTCTCCAGGTTCCAATAGTTGGACCAAGAAAGCTAATTTTCCAGGTTCTAAGAGATATTTTGCATCGTCCTTTGTTATTGATAGTACAGCTTTCATAGGCTCTGGATCTTGTGGAGGACCAACGTGTTATTATAACGATTTTTGGATGTATGAACCAGGAGCGAATAAATGGACACAGCGCGCAAGTTATCCAGTCACAAAATCCATCGCATTTTGTGGCATTAGTTATGGTGGGTATGGGTATTTTGGTAATCCAACGGCTGTTGGAGGAACACCTTCAAACGATTTTTATCGATATGATAAATCTGCAAACAAATGGGCAAAAATTGCCACGATGCCAGGCTCTAAACGACGTTTGACAAGTGCATTTGTTCTTGACACGCTCATCTATGTTGGTTGCGGTGCTAAATCTGGATTTCCCGTTTCTGTTTTTCAGAATGACTTTTATGCCTATAATCCGAAAACGAATACATGGAAGAACTATACCTCAAGTAGCAATTTTCAACCCCGCGTTGATCACATCTTAACATCTATTGGAGATACCAGTGTGTATTGTGTTACGGGTAATGATACGAATGGAAAAATAGCAGGTCTGTGGAAATTAATAACAAAAAAGGATACGTGTGTAGCTTATGATACCACTTTTGTTAGCGACACGACCTTTGTTAATGATACGACCCTCATTAACGTGTATGATACGTCGATTTTTGCCATTTTCGATACGACATTTGTTGTAATTTTCGACACAACCTATATTGATGTTTATGTAGTAGATACCCTGTATAAGACGATTTTTGATACGATTATTCATTATGATACCTTAACAATTTATGATACTCTAGTGAGCATAAGGTATGATACCATTGTGGTTTATGATACAGTTTGGACATCAATTGCCGTAACAGATACATTAATTGTTAACCTTAAGAATGTCGGAGGATGTCAGTCCGTTCGGATTCAAGTGTATCCGAACCCAAGTGCCGAGTTCGTATATGTTTATTCAAGTCGGTATAGTTGTTTGGCAGGAGCAGAGGTTACCCTGGTAACTCAGTTGGGGCAAACAGTTCGAAAACAAAAAATTCAATCCGCGATAACACCAATTGACTTGAGAGGGCTAGCCAGAACTATTTATATTCTACGCGTAAAGAATAAAAGTGGAAATCAGATTTTGGCAAAGAAAATTTTGGTCAAATAGTAAACTGTATTTCCAATTCGTTACACAAATTCTTTAAATCCGTATATACGTCATGTATCAACGGAATGCCGTCTTTTTGACGTTGTGTATAGAGCTCGGCTTCAGGTTCACCAGGTATGATTACTTCCTCCTGTCCTTTTATAGTTTCTGCACTCTTGAAACGCGAAATCCATTGGTCCATATGAGCTTTAAAATCTTCAACAGGTCTAAAACCATCTATGCGCATGGCTCCGACAAAATGGCCTATTCCTTTACCCGGCATGTCGGGTGCCAAAGGCAAAAAACTAACAAATGGAGGAACCCATGGGCCATAGTTTGCCCCACTTAAAACACCGCTAAAAATATCGACAAAAGCAGAAAGTCCATATCCTTTATGGCTGCCCATTTCTTTTGTGCTTCCAAGAGTTAAAAGACTTCCACCATCTTTTAAATCTTCCGGCTTGTTGGGGTCTTCCCCTTGAGAATTCTGTAACCAACCACTGGGTATGGATTCACCCTTGCGTTTAGCTATTTCCAATTTACCATTGGCCGCTGCCGATGTAGCCATGTCGATAACCACTGGAGCTTGTTTTCCTGCTGGGATAGCATAACAAATTGGATTTGTACCAAGAAGGCGTTCTTTGCTATAGGTAGGTGCAACCAATGGGCTGGCATTAGTCAATGACATGCCAATCATATCATGTTCTAAGGCTTTCATAGCATGGTAAGCTGCAATTCCAAAGTGATTTGAATTCTGTATAGCTACCCAACCACTGCCATGTTCCTTTGCCATTTCAATAGCAATATCCATGGCTTTTGACGCATTGGTTAGGCCTAAACCTCCATCACCATCAAGCGTGGCGGTGGTATTGGTGCTGTGAATTATTTTGGGCTTTGCATTGGCATTAATTCGGTTTGCTTTCCACAAACGAACATATCCGCTTAATCGGGCCACACCATGGGAATCTATACCCCTTAAATCAGCACTCTGAAGGACGTTCGATGCAAGAAGTGCGTCTTCCTCAGAACACCCCATTTTTTCAAAAATACGGACAGTAAGTGATAAGAGATCCTTTGGGTTTGTTATAATGTAATTGGCCGACATACCGATTTTTTTGCAAATATATGTTGGCCGTTGACCCTAAGAAACGTTTTTTTAATTTTGTATATGATTGTTTTTCAATTAATTATATCAGTTTTGAAGAATTATTTTTAAATAAATAGTCAATAACGCAACGTTTTAAACACACTAAGTGTCATAGAGTTGAGCAACAAAGAAGAACATAGCATTGTAGATGATTGGATGAAGAGTGACGAGGAGCTTATAAAAGGATGTATTCTTGAAGATCGCCAGATGCAAGGGTTGTTGTATAAAAAGTACGCGGATAAGATGTATGCCGTTTGCTTACGATACTCAAACACCAGAGAAGAGGCGGAGGATGTGTTGCAAGAAGCCTTTATTAAAATCTTTGATAAGATATCAAAGTTTCGACAGGAAGGCAGCTTTGAGGGGTGGATAAGAAGGATAATGGTTAATACGGCATTGAGGAGTTGGGATAAGAGGGCAAGGAAATTTGAGCCCGGGAGTTTGGAAGATGTAAATGAACCCGTACAACCAGCAAGTGTTTTAGATGGAATAGGAGTAAAGGAGATTATGGCAATGATAAATACATTGCCCGAAGGATATAAAGTGGTGTTTAACTTGTTTGCAGTTGAAGGGTATAGCCACAAAGAAATTGGTGAACTACTAAACAT
>CAYZWM010000266.1:0-5276 GCA_964482155.1 uncultured Chitinophagaceae bacterium
GTTGGATCGTAATTTTCTTCATCGTGAATATCTACAGGTGTATTATGATTCGACATAATTATTGATTTTAAAGGTAACTATATAAGGTAAAAGAAGGTGAAAACGAAAACCCAAACCAAGTCTACAAAGTGCCAGTATAATCCGGTTTTTTCAACCATTTCGTAATGACCACGCTTCTCGTATGTTCCTTTTACAACGTTTAGGTAAATGACAATATTAATGACCACACCACTCAGAACGTGGAAACCGTGGAAACCAGTTACTAAGAAGAAAATGGCTGCAAAAGCTCCTGGACCAAACGGGTTGGAATACAGCCTGGCATCCGCGTCTATAAACTTCGTCCACTCCCAGGCCTGGCAACCCAAAAACATTGCACCGCCTATAATGGTGAGGATCATAAAGATCTCCACTTTCTTTTTTTCCATACGTTGGCCTGCCTCAACGGCCAATACCATGGTAACACTACTCATAATAAGGATGAGAGTCATTAAACTCACAAACATAAGTGGCCAATGCCTATGGTGACCAGGGAAATGGTTAAAGACCAATTCCGGTGCTGGCCAATGGTCTTCTGAGAATAGACCTTCCTTTTGCATCGTTTCTACAAAGCTGTTTCCATGTCCTCCGGCTTCAGCATGAGCGTCTGCGTGACCGCCTTCATGATGTCCTGCGTCAATATGTCCTGCTTCATGGATGGCAGGGTAGGCTACCGTAATATCGGTGTTAAAGACCAACTCGCTTCTTAACTCAGCCATTTGTTCCACATTGGCCGCGGGAAACGAGTAACGTACAGCTCCGTATCCAACCAAAAGGGATGAAAAAGTAAAGGCATCGGATAACAGGAAGAACCACATCATAAGCTTACCATAGCTTACTTTAAATGGTGATTTACCTCCAGCCCACGTGGACTTGGTGCTTACAGCGTGATTTGACATAATCTATCTAAAATTGCGGTGCAAAATATAAAAACATGTATAAATAGATCCACAGAATTCCTACAAAGTGCCAATACGTATTACACATACTTATGGACAGGGTATTGGTCTTGTGAACCTTTAAAAATAAACTCTTAACAAAAACTATAGCGACGAATATTAATCCGCCTAACAAGTGCAACAAGTGCAGTGCTACTAAGGTGATAACAAACGAGCCAGAAACTAAACCTCCCTCGCTACCATCGGGTGGAGAGAAGAAGATTCCGCGATCGCCTAAATCCATAAAACCAAGGTATTGGAAAATCACAAAGGCCAGGCCGGATACCAGGGTCAAACCAAGTAGAACTTGAGTTTGCATAATGGAGTCGTTTTTGGCCGATCGATATGCCCATAACATTGTAATACTGCTTAATACGACCATAACTGTGGATGATATAAACTGGGTTGGCAATTTAAACTCCAACCAGTTTCCTTCGGCGTGGCGTACAATAAAGGCACTGGTCAAGCCTGCAAACAGCATTATGCTTGACACAATTAACAAGATAACCACAAATCGCTTTGGGTGAATCTTACCGTTATTTTCTGTTTGTCCTTCCATACTTATCGTTCCCAGCATTCTACTATATTTTATCTAATACAAAAGCCAGCAGTACCAATGGGTTGTAAATTATTGAGTAAAACATTAATTTTTTTGCCTCTTTGGTGTCGCAGGATTTATAAAACTTTATCCCTTGCGCCAGAAATGCAATTCCGGCTATTAGTACGACAACGGCAGAAATGATTCCAGTTATTCCCAATAAGTACGGGGTTAAACTGATTGGAATCAAAAGTGCGATGTACCATACGGTATACGTAACTGTCTTTTTGTCTTTCCCAATTTTCGATGGTAGCAATCGGAATCCTGCGCGTTTATAATCTTCGTCCAGTATCCAGGCAATGGACCAGAAGTGAGGGAATTGCCATACAAATTGAATAGCAAAAATGGCCCAACCTCCAATACCTATACTGCCTGTAGCAGCAGCCCATCCCAATAATGGAGGAATCGCTCCTGGGAAGGCTCCAACAAAAACAGCTATTGGACTTACTCGTTTTAGTGGTGTATACAAAAAGGCATAACTCAATAAAGCAATTAGGCCCAGTAAGCCACTCAATTGATTCAAAAAGGAACCCAATATAAATACCCCAAGCAAACCTGCTATGGTGCAGGATATTGCGGCTTCTGTAACACTCATTCTGCCGGTTGCAACAGGCCGATTGCTCGTACGCACCATTAACTTGTCGTAATCTTTTTCTATGATTTGATTTAAGCCATTGGAAGACGCTACCACAAGAAAACCACCCAATGCAAGTGCCCATAAGCCACTATATGCCGTGGTTTCTCCAGCAGCTATAAGAAATCCCAAAACGGCTGATAGTACAACGGTTATGGTCAGCCGTAGTTTTGCCAACTGAACATAGTCGCTCAACTTTGCCGAGATAGAAACAGGTAATATGCTCGCTATGGTTTTAGTTGACATATTGAAGTTTTTTAGATTTTAACTCATGTATTGTTAGGTAAATGAAGGAAACCAGTGTTAGGCTACCTAATACCACATGAAGAAGTTGTGCGATCGCGGGAAAGTCATAACGAACATTGGCAATGCCTGTTAACGCTTGAATGACAAGTATGACTATGGTTGCGATAACAATTAAACTCGTTTTAGGCCGACGTGTCAGCTCTCTATTGTAATGCCAAATGCTGATTAGGCAAATTCCCAAAAGGATGGCAAGTATGCGGTGGGCGTTAAACACATCGCCCAATAAGTGGATGTTGTCCAATCCAACTCCGGTGCCAGACTTCGCTAAAGAGTCTATGCCTTCACGAACGTTTGTTCCGGTAAGCAGTTGGGTAATCGAAAGCAGTAATCCCAAAAGGATGAAACGGCTTACTTTACGATTTGATTTACCTTCGGTCGACTTATTCCAAAAATAAGCGATCATAAAACAGGCAATTGCTAAAAAGGCCAGCGCAAAATGAGCAGAAACCACGCCACCAAGCAGATTGGTGTCTACCACTATGGAGCCTAACCACCCGTTGAATACAACAAAAAGGACGCCTAACCACGTAAAAAAGGGTATGGATCGTTTCGTTTTGCGGTATTGCAAGGATGAAATGCCTGCCAATAAGGTGAGAAACCCAGTGATGGCTCCCCATAACCGATTAATATACTCGGTATAGGTCTTACGAACATTAAAGGCATGCGATTCCATCTGCCCTGGAGCATTGGAAATTTCATTTGCCTTTTTGTCGAATCCCATCTTACTTAACATCGTTGCCAATCGGCTTACTTTTTCTTTTCGTTTATTTAAATACTCCTCTTCATAGTCTTCTGGCAATTGGTCTTCAGAAGTTGGGGGAACCCAAGATCCAAAACACTTTGGCCAATCAGGACATCCCATTCCCGAACCGGTTATTCGTACCAACCCTCCCAAAAAAAAGAGGATTAGGATTCCATAAATGGACCATGCACAAAACCGATTAAAGAACTTAGGAGTGAACAACGTACTTACGTTCTTCGAAGTCCAAACCAGTTTTTAACCAGGGTAAAGAAGACCACATTGTCTTCTTTTTGCTCCTTAGCGTCCGACATTTGCGGTTCGACCGGAGCAATATGTACTTCCTCTTCACCGCCTTCATAAGGTACGTTTTGAGGAATAAAATCTACATCAGAATCTGGAAGACTATAGTCATAAGGCCATCTGTAAACCGTTGGAATTTCTCCTGGCCAGTTGCCATGTAAATGTTTTACTGGAGCTGTCCATTCTAAGGTGTTCGCCCCCCATGGGTTTTGACTTGATTTCTCACCAATAAATATGCTGCTGAAGAAATTGTATAAGAAAATAATCTGTGCTAATCCACCTAAAATAGCCGCCAATGTGATGAATACATTCACGTCCATCCACGGTGCAAATTCAGGTAAAATGTTAAACGTGTAGTATCGTCGTGGTACACCTGCCAATCCCTGGAAGTGCATTGGGAAGAATACCATGTAGGCTGCGGAAAAAGTGAGCCAGAAATGAATATAACCCAGGGTTTTGTTCATTGTTCTTCCAAACATTCGGGGGAACCAATGATAAATTCCAGCCATCATACCAAATATGGCCGAGCTACCCATTACCAGGTGGAAGTGAGCCACTACGAAATACGTATCGTGCAGGGCAATATCTAAGGACGCATTCCCTAAGAACAGTCCAGTAAGACCACCCGTTATAAAGAAGGATACCAAACCAATGGCAAACATCATTCCGTTGGTAAATCGAATACTACCTTTCCAAAGAGTGGCCAGATAGTTAAACGTTTTTACCGCGGACGGGACGGCAATTATGAGTGTCATGACCAGGAAGATGGATCCGATAAATGGATTCATACCTGTTATAAACATATGGTGTCCCCAAACCAGGAACGAGAGCACGGCAATACCGATCAATGATATAACCATTGCTGTATATCCAAAAATTGGTTTTCTGGAGTTGACCGCTATTACTTCAGATGTAATACCCAAAGCCGGCATTATAATAATGTATACCTCGGGGTGACCCAGGAACCAGAACAAATGCTGGAATAGAATCGGACTACCACCCGTTTGTTCGAGCGCACCTATTCCACCTCCCAGGAAGATGTCTGATAGATAGAAACTTGTACCAGCAAGCCGGTCAAACATCAGTAATAAGCCTCCTCCTAATAGAACTGGAAATGATAAAACACCCAGGATAGCAGTTAGCAAAAATGCCCACATAGTCAATGGCATTTTATTCATCGACATACCTTTTGTTCTCATATTAAGAACGGTGGTGATGTAGTTGATACCACCGAGTAGAGCCGAAACAATGAAAAGGATTATCGCAATCAGCCAGAGCGTCATACCGATACCCGAACCAGGCATCGCTTTCTCCAGAGCACTTAAGGGAGGGTAAATGGTCCAACCACCAGATGCCGGCCCTGTCGAGACAAACATACTGCTCATTAATACCACACTGGATACAAAGAAGAACCAGTAGGAGAGCATATTCATAAACGGAGATGCCATGTCTCGTGCACCCACCTGCAATGGAATGAGAAGGTTAGAGAACGTGCCGCTCAACCCTGCTGTCAATACGTAAAATACCATGATGGTACCGTGAATGGTTACCAGACCCATGTAAAATCCAGAGTCCAGACGTCCTTCAGGAGCCCATTGGTCTCCAAAAATCCAGTTCAGAATAGGGAAACTCGTGTCTGGCCATGCCAGCTGTAATCTAAACATGATAGACCTGGCCACACCCATAACCCCCATAACAATACCTGTGATTAGGAATTGCTTT
>CAYZWM010000267.1:0-5254 GCA_964482155.1 uncultured Chitinophagaceae bacterium
GATTATGCAGCCATAGCGTAGTTAAACTCGCCTTTTGTGTTTTTGAAGGTTTAGGTTTAAGAGCAATGCCTTCAACGCTCTACATGCTTACTTGTCAATCGGCCCTCCCGTCAAATCCAGTCAGCCCCATTGTCAAATTACGTTCAATACGTAAACCGCAAAAGTAGTACCATAATCTAGCAACTGACAACCCTTCTGCTTTAAATGACGCCTAAAACAAAAAACAACCACACCATCGTGCTTCACGTTCGTCATTTTCGGCCCCTCACATCCACCAAACATGATGTAGAATCACCCCCTGTGATCCAACGACCCTTTACCACATCCTGCCCATATATCGAACACCGTTTGGTTTTCGTCAGGTTATCACCTAAAAACAACAATTTTGTTTACCAATACGTTGTTTAAGAGATAAATTTGCCCAATGAGGTTCATACTAACTTTTATTTTCCTTTCTGCCTCCATTCTCAGCTTTGCACAACATGCTGATGAAGAACTTGCAGCACAGTATTTTCTCAATGAAGAATACGACAAAGCAGAAATTCTCTATAAAAAACTTCATAAAAAGAGCCCTTCATCAGTTTACATCTACCAAAACTACCTGGATTGCCTGTTGAAACAGAACAACTTAAGCGATGCAGACAAAATGGTCAGCAAACAAGTACGTAAGTTTCCCCAAAAACCTCTTTTCGTCATTGACCTGGGACACATTTACAACCTAAATGGAGAAGATAAAAAAGCAGACCAGCTGTATACATCCATCATTGAGTCAACCATCGATAAGATCAAAAAAGAACATAGTTTTGACGGTTTTGAAGCTCAACAGTTAGCAAGCGCGTTTTTAAGACGCGACGAATATGCTTTTGCAAAAACCTGCCTTCTGAAGGCACGAAAAGCCATGGGTGGTCCCATCTTATTTGCGCAAAACCTCATCGATATCTATAAGCAAACCAAAGACTTTGAAGACCTCATTAATGAAAGCCTGTTGGTGCTTAAATACGACGGAACTCAATTGGAGGAAACCAAAGCAAACCTGATCTATTTGGTTGATGCCGACGTAAAGATTGACTACCTACAGGAGCGATGTGGCATTTTTCTTCAAAAGTTTCCCGAAAAAATGGTGTACGACGAATTGCTCATGTGGGTGTTTATTCAGCAGAAGAAATTCAATTCCGCGTATCGACAAGCCGTGGCTATGGACAAACGGAACAAGACAGAAGGAAAAAATCTTGTAGACCTGGCCGAAATTTGCCTTTCAAACAAGTTCTTTTCAATAGCCATAAAATGTTACGACAAGGTGGCCGAATTTGGTACCGATGGATATTTCTTTTTGATCTCCCAAATGGGGAGTTTAGAAACCAACTATCGCATGATCGTGGAAGAAGGAAACTATACCACGGAAGATCTTGATGCTTTAATAGCCCGGTTTGATGATATGCTTCTTGCCTATGGCAAAAACCCAAGTACTGCGCCCAGCATAAAACAACTGTCCGACATTTATATCTTCCATAAACACGACCTAAACACCGGTATTAAACTGTTGGAAGAGATCGTCAAAATGCCCCGAATTCAAGGACATCGTCGAGGGGAGTACAAACTGGCTCTTGGAGATGCCTACCTCATGAAGGACGAAGTTTGGGATGCCACCTTACTGTATGGCCAGGTAGACAAAGAGTTTAAAGAAGAACCATTAGGCCAGGAAGCAAAATTTAGAAATGCTCGTTTGTCCTACTTTAGAGCAGATTTCGACTGGTGCATGATTCAACTAGATGTCCTTAAAACCGCCACTTCGCAATTGATTTCAAACAACGCCATAGAGCTATCGCTTTTGATAAAAGATAACAGCGGCCTTGACAGCACCACCGATGCGTTAGAAGCCTTTGCAAAGGCTCAACTCCTGTTGTTTCAGAACCGATTGGATGAAAGCATTGAAGCGATGAATCTACTGCCTATTCTGTTTCCAGACCATTCCCTGGAAGACGAAATATACCTGACCAAGGCACAAATATTTGAACGACAAGGCAAGCTTATTAAAGCGGAAGAATACTACACCAATGTGGTTAAATATTTTAGTGAAGATATACTCGTAGATAATGCCCTTTTTGCATTGGGTCTGCTTTATGAAAACAAATTAAATCAACCGGTAAAGGCGATTGAGATGTATGAAACAATCATCTTTGAACACAATGGAAGCCTGTTTGTGGTGGATGCCAGAAAGCGATACAATGAACTGAGATTAAAACATCCAGTAATCGAAATAGACGAAACTCCTTAGTCTAAAACCTCTTTAAGCGCCTCCGAAATGTCCATTTCTGGATGACCTTGTCCGGAAAACCTCTTCTGCTCTACATTGTCTTTATAGATCACAACCGTAGGGAAACCCTGAATATTTCGATCCTTAACCAATAACGAAAAGTCTTCGTATTCGACCTCGGCAAAAAATACGTCCGTAAACGCCTGATTTTCAGAAACCGATTCTACTGCAGGTCGCTGAGCAGCACATTTGGTACACCACGATGCATGATAAAATATCAGTGATACCCCGTCACTTACTTCGGTGTTGAACTGCTCCTGAGAAACAATGTCCACCAGGCTATTGCTCGATGTATTCACCAGGGTGTCGTCATCATTACACCCAATGGCAAGTGAGGCGATCAATACAAATAAGATCTGAATTGCTTTCATATCAAAAGGTTTGTCAATATAACCCTGTTTAACTGACAAAAGTTTCTGTGACCGCCCATCTTATCGGTTATTCATCAAAAATTGACGTAATAATTAAAAAACCACCTCTCCCAAACCCTACATTTGCTGCGCCAATTTGCATATTATGAAATCTGGATTAACACTCATTCTATCCCTGCTAATATCTTCACTTTCTTTTGGGAAATTAAAGACGCCTACGTTGCGGTACCCTCAAGACCAGGCCGTCGACAAAGAAACAAGTATACAACTGAAGGTTAATACCGTCAGTTCTGCCAAGGAGTATATCTATCAATATTCGTCGGATGCGAATATGTCTAACGCCACTACGAAATCGCACGACTATCTCTCTTCCTTTAGTTATGCCTCAGTAAATAAACTTGATCTCAATAAAACCTACTATTGGCGAGTAAAAGCAAAAAATTCGACGGATTCTTCGGACTGGTCATCGGTTTGGTCATTTACCACCAACGACTCCATCATGTATTATCAACCCTATAAGAATGGTTTAAAATTGAGCCCTGGTGCTCAATTCATGTGGTATCGGGTTCCCGGTTACGACAGCTTCGAATTTCAATACGATACCCTATCCACATTCAACTCTTCTCATAAGGGATCGGTCAATGTCAGGGACACGTTTAGCGATTTCTATGTTTCCTATCCGTTAAAATCCATGCATTTTGGCAAAACGTATTATTGCCGATTTAGAGGTCTAAATAGTTCGGGTCAATCCGGCTGGTCTGAAACACGATACGGCACCGTTTACGATTCATTGTATCAACGTTACCCAGCGCAGGGAGTTGCTCGACAGGGAGCTGATGTTACGTTTCAATGGACTGGTGGGGGCTACGAAAAATACCAGCTTCAGATCGATTCTTCCCTCAATTTCAACTCATCCCTCCTTATCGACACCCTTGGAACCGATCGCATTTACCATAATCTGGTGGTTGGTAGTCATCATTACAATACGACATACTATTGGCGGATTCGTGCCATAACCTCCTACGATACGACAGATTGGACTCCACGAACAGGTTCACGCTGGTTTGCTACCAATAGCTACGATCTGCGTACGGCGATCGCATACAACAACAGCTCACCAACCGCTGAGGTTAAGGCTCCAGATGAAATAAAAGGTTCAACCGGTAATATCTTTCATATCGACACCACAGACCAATTCAACTCCGGTTTATTCACGGAAATTGATTCTCCTGGTCGATCGGCATGGGTCAATGAATTGTTATTTGGTACCGACTATTTTGTCCGTGTAAAACCCTATCACTCAACCGATACCGGTAATTGGAGCCGAACACGTAAGTTTAATACCGTTCGGGTTATAAGCACCTATTACCCATACCGGGGTTGGGAAAACATAGGTCTTGAAGATAGTTTGGTTTGGCATAATGGACATGAAGGGGTTACCGGTTATCAACTCCAATTATCCGAAACACCTAATTTTGGCGGTTCGCTACTAGTGGATTCCAGCATGGTAAACTCGTCTGTTTCGACATACAGATATTTTAAAGGCCTCAAGTTGCGGTATAATCAAGATTATTACTGGCGAATGCGCATGTGGCATGCCAAGGATACCTCTGACTGGGACTACCCAACAGGAAAAAAGTTTACAACCATCACTAAACCCACTTTATTGAACCCATACAGTTCAGACTATTTTAAACGAGATGTGATTCATACCCTGGAATGGGAAGCCGTTAAAGGGGCCACGAAATATCAGATTTTAATCGACACGTCGGAAGGTTTCAATTCCACTGCGTTAACCGTCTTGTCTACAGACACAACCATCCTGGATGTTAACGATTTGTACTTTGGCCAGCTGTACCGTTGGAAAGTTCGTGGATTAAACCAAAACGACACAACCGGTTGGAGCGACACCTGGTTCATCAACACAACGGATAAAATTCGCCTGGATCGTCCAAAGAAAAATGACACCACTGTCTCCAGATATTTACAGAACTTTGGATGGAGCTCCATTACAGGAACCACCGGGTATATCGTCGAACTAGACACATCCAGTTCATTTACAGATCCGACGGTTTTTGCCGATACCAGCAAAAATCCGTTTTTTCACTACTTCCATACACCTGCACCCCTTGAATACAAGGGAACATATTACTGGCGTGTAAAGGTCTATCACGACCTCGACACAACGATTTGGAGTGAGACCTGGTCGTTTACCGTAGAACGTCGTATAGCGCCGTATTTAACCTATCCAGCAGATTCTGCGATCAACATACCTTTGGGCATGAGCTACCAATGGGAGGTAAGCAAAGACGCCACGACCTACTTGCTTATGTACGCCGACAACCCCAATTTTATATCCGCTCAACAAATGACGGTTGTTGGAACAAGCCGTGCCGTAGCTCTAAAACCAAATACAACGTATTACTGGAATGTAAGAAGTAAAAACGCAAGTGGTCAATGGATTGGTGACTGGAGTGAGATTTGGATGTTTAAGACCGCGTCTTCGATGGCCATTACATCAATATCTTCTTTACTTGCTGTTCCTTCTTGTACGGTATAATACGCCTCG
>CAYZWM010000268.1:0-1551 GCA_964482155.1 uncultured Chitinophagaceae bacterium
TCTTTATACGCGCTTAAAAAGTCGAGGGAATCATAATTTGGACTTTAGTGCAGGTGCTCATAGCCTGCTAAAGGGTATAAACCCAATTGTAAATCTTGGATATCGTTATCAAAATCCAAATGGAGGAATGATGTTCAAAGTCTATCTAGCTACCGTGGGGGTAGGTGCAGGAATTGGCTGGAGATTTAGACCTAATGAGAGACATGTTGGAACTTCTATGGGCTACTCTTCGAATGAAGCCACTGGTATTCAGAGTGCAATTGCCAAGAAAACATTGTATGTTTCTGCTAGCGCAGCGTTTTATAGTTCAGTGCTTATGAATGTCGAGTTTTTGTTGGGAACAACTAAGTACGAGAAACGCACATTAAATCATTACTTAAGAATAAATTCTGGACTAGCTACACCATTGTTTGAAGGTGGAGGTTCTGCCTTTGGTGCGGCATATACCGCGTTGTTTGGAACAGGTGCTCGCCACTTTGAAATTAGTGCAGGGGCCAATATAGCTTCCCTACCATGCAACTGCTTTTGGCCTGTTTTAGTTCCAATTTTAGATGTTGGATATAGGTACCAAAAGCCAGAAGGAGGACTAATCTATAGAATTTATGTGGCCAATGCCGGGGTGGGCTTTGGTATTGGTGCAGCTTTTTAACTCCAATAGTTGAACGCAAATTACGTTAGAAATGGTTCACCTTAGCTTGACCAAACTTCCTAAGTAACACAAATACAGCAAGGTAAGAAACGAATAGTGGTCTCAGAAGGAGCCCAATAAATAAAATATACGTTTTCATTTTATAAATTATTAGGGTCAAGGTGTTGCTGGTTGGCCGGGAGCAACCTTCAACGACCAATCCGATCCAATTTGGTAATATTCGTATTTCACATGGCGGCCAAGTTGATGCGGTATTGCCATAGAAAGGGTTACCAGTCCGGCTACAGCAGCTACCTCGTATTCTTCAGTGGCCACCGAACTTATAGTGGCAAAAAGGCCTAGTCCAGCAATCAAACGTGACCCACCCACAATCACTGCCCCCACACCCCTTAGAACACCATAAGGTGAAGGCACAATGACTTTTTTAACATCACTTAAATGAACGGTTACATTGGTCCCTTTTCGCTTGGATGTAATTACGATTGTTGAATCAGAAACTAAAAAGACGTCTCCTTTTATAGATTTATTCGAACTCGACTGACTTTTAGCGAAATATCGTAGCTTTATTTTGTCTCCTTTTGAAATGATTCGAGTTGGCAGAACTTCATTCCACTTGACGATAACTGTGTCTTTTGATATATCAAGTTTAGGAATTTTATACTTTTCATTTCTCCAAATTTGTAATGTTTTTTCCGCTGTGGTGGAGTCTTCTGTCGTGTCTATCTCCATATAGACAGGCTGTCCTTCTGTTTTGAAACCTTGTGTTGGTTGCATGGCAAAGCAAGAAGTAGTTGTCATTAGCTGCAGAACTAGAATTAGTCCTAGGAGTTTCAGTTTGATAATCATCTTTGTGTGTACGTCTTAGGCGAAATTTAAACTTTTTGAGTTCAAAACAGGAATTT
>CAYZWM010000268.1:1609-5222 GCA_964482155.1 uncultured Chitinophagaceae bacterium
CGGTAATCAGATGGTAAACCTTTCCTTGGTATTCTATTGGTTCAAAAGTTATTACGTCATCAGCTATTCTCAGGTCATTGGCTAAAAGATAACCTTCAGTTAGGAGTAATTACTTTCTCAAAAGTGATGGTGTTCAAATGCATTATTACCAAAGATAACGTATCAGTCCTAGTTAAATCTGGGCTGATAGAATGACTTTTTGCGTTAAGTTCGTGATATACAGAAGTTGGCAGTATTAAGAAATGATTATAAGGAAACATAAAATATTGATTTTAGTAGGTTGTCTATTGTGGATTGCGGGATTCTTTATGGCGGCTGCGACAATCTATCCATTTGCATTGATTGGTGTCTATTTAGGACCACCAATTTTGACACTCGGAATAATTGGTTGGATAATAAATTATAAGCGAACTAAAAATGAATTTCCAAATCCAATCAGGTCTTTCAACAGAATACTTAGCAAACGAAAAGGACTACTAAAGTATCATTTCGCAATGTTTGAGTTTATGTTCTCCCACCTTCTTCACTTTTGGACATTTTGTATCGTATTTTGGATTGGACTTGCATTTTTAGGAATGACCGTCTTTAAAAACTCTAACGCATTTGCAGCGACAAAAGAATATGTTGAGAACGACAACGAACTAATAATTCGAATTGGACAAATTAAGTATTATGGCTTTCTTCTTGGCGGCTCAGTTTCCTCAAGTGGTGATGCTGACATATCATTTTCAATAATTGGACAGAAAGAAACAATTAACGCAAAGGCGATACTTGAAAACGGAAAAGTAATAGAAATGAATTATAAGTAACGACGCGCTAACACTGCTATATAGCAAATAGGGCGTTAGGTGATTTACGAAAGTTCAGTACTATTTACAAACACCGCCAAATCGTTAGATTGCCCACAAGGGAAATGTTTTAAATTTGGCTTTTAAAATGAATAAAGTAAAAACAAAATACAACGTTTTGGCTAAGTGCAACTTGAAAGTTCATCGCTTTCTACTGCCCTACTTGCCATATACTAAAAGTTAGCAGTAATTAAACCCCTAACCTAAATTCGAGGCATGAGATCTTTAATATTATTACTTTTTGCTTTATCCTCCTGTACAAATTCACCGGATAAAAATCCGGATCCTAAAACCTTTGAAGAAATTCATGATGAGGCCATATTAATTGATGGTCACAACGATTTTTTAATGTTTTTGACTGATAGCTTGATCTTAGATTACACAAAAAACACAATAGCACTTGATAAGGATTTAACGGGGAAGACACATATTGATTTAGCGCGATTAAAAAAAGGAGGGGTAGATGTACAATTCTTTTCAGTTTTTTGTTTAGGCACTCAGGTTAACCCATTTGATTTTGCTAATAGGCAAATTGACTCTTTAGATGCCGTAATTTCCAGGAATCCAGATAAAATTGTTAAAGCGTTCAATAGTGATGATCTACTGAAAGGGGTAAAACAAAATAAAACGGTAGCTATGATTGGTGTGGAGGGGGGGCACATGATAGAAAATGATTTGAATAAATTGGATATTCTCTTCGAACGTGGTGCACGGTATATGACGCTAACCTGGAATAATTCTACCCCGTGGGCAACCAGTTCTAATGACGAAACATTCAATGGTGACCTAAAACAGAAAGGGCTAACCGATTTTGGCAAACAGATCGTTGAAAGAATGAATGAATTGGGAATGTTAGTGGATGTTAGTCATGTGGGGGAACAAACCTTCTGGGATGTGATACACACCACGACCAAACCCATTATTGCCTCGCACAGTTCAGTGTATGAATTATGCAATCATCATCGAAACTTAAAAGATGATCAGATTAAAGCGATAGCGGAGAATGGTGGTGTTATTCAAGTGAATTTCAACCCTTCTTTTATTGATGAACGTTTTGCAAAGAAATCAGACGCTTTTTATGAAAGGCATAAGACAGAAGGTGACTCACTTCTGAAAATCTTTCCAGATGAATGGATTGTAGACTACCACCTTTTTCATAAATACATAGATGAGGCAAATCAAATGAGGCCTCCATTATCTATCCTGATTGATCATATTGACTATATCGTTAAATTAGTTGGAATAGATTATGTCGGTATCGGCTCTGATTTTGATGGTATCACTATCACACCTCAGCAATTGAATGATGTCACCAATTTGCCACTCATCACAAAGGCACTATTGGATAGAGGTTATAGCCACAACGAAATTCATAAAGTTTTGGGTGGAAATGTGTTAAGGGTTCTAAAGGCAAATGAATTAAAGAAATAACGACTCTGACTGATCATAATTTGACTCTTTTGTATTTGCCAGCAGGACGATTATTAACCTATGAAAAAAGAAAACGATAGGTAACATAACCTATACGTAACTCGGGTTTTGGTGCTAAATTGAACGTTTGGATCAATTAATAAAACCGCTAAACCGTTGGTTTGTCTTTTAAAAATGAAAAGAGAAAAAACAATATTGTATGAAAAATAAGGCAATTTATAAGGACGCACCTGCGTATTGTAGTTATTTTTTTGATTTAATACAATCGGATGATTTATTCTCAGAATTTGAAAAAAGTAAAGACTTAACCCTTCGTGTTTTTAAATTAATTTCTCCTGAATTAGAAAACTATTCGTACCAGCCGAACAAATGGACTATTAAGGAAGTGTTGCGACATATAATAGATATGGAAAGAATCTTCGCCTATAGGGCCTTTCGGTTTTCACGATTTGACGATACAGAATTATCGGGTGTTGAACAAAACGACTATATAGAAAACGTAAAGCAAACTGAACTAAAACTATCTGACTTGCAAGAAGAATATTTAGCCGTTCGAAATTCAACGATTTCTATTTATAGAAATATTAAAACCGAAATGTTAGATTTTAAAGGAACTGCCAATAAACAAACGTATACAGCCAGGACACTTGGTTTTGCCATAATTGGACATAACTTACATCATTGTAATTTTATTAAAACGAAGTATTTGAACGAGAAAGTATAAACAACGAACCGCTAACAATGTATATAAAAAATAGGCGAAATAGTAGTGAAATCAAGGCTTGTTGCTTGTATCAATCATTGTGTTAAACCCAACGTTTTGTTCTTCGAAATCGCCTACTTTTCATATTCGGAAGTTGTATGCTACTAGAAAACAGTATTATATGAGAAAACTACTTCTACTAATTTTCATCTCGTTTTCAGGAATTTGCTTGAAAGCCCAAACGAATCTAGACTCCCTCTTCACCGTTTGGCAAGACCCCACCCAACCCGACACCACGCGCCTAAAAGCCATAGATAAATTCGCATGGTATGGCTACCTCTTTACCCAACCGGATTCGGCCTTTTATTATGCCCAATTGCAATACGACTTTGCCGAAAGCAAAGGCATAAAATCACAAATGGCGTGGGCCTTAAATACCCAAGGGTATTCGCTTGCTGTAAGAAGCGACTATTCCCAAGGGCTGAATTATTACCGAAGAAGTTTAAAGATACATGAGGAGATCGGGAATAAAAAAGGGATTGCTATGTCTCTGAATAATATTGGGATTATTTATAAAAAGCAAGAAGACTACACCCAAGGGCTGAATTAAGATCGTAAGAGAACACTTATG
>CAYZWM010000269.1:0-5209 GCA_964482155.1 uncultured Chitinophagaceae bacterium
CGGACTCCAATACTATGTGACCCTCCAAACGGGTTACTATGTCGGTACGAATAATCAACGGCAAAAATGTTATCCGATGTTTTACTCATTGGAAGTTCGATGGAAAAACCAGCTACTAAGCCCGTAAGAGCTGTTGTACGTTCGTTTGAGTCGAATATGCCCTTCTCATAGGCGTAGGCCGCTCTTAGCATGAATAAGTCCTTAAAACCGTATTCTGCACCAACCGTTAATTGATTTCGTGTATATGAGTTTGACGTAAAGTTTGCACTCGGTGTAAGTCTATGGAAATACGTCTCTGTAGATTGGTCCAATCTAAGATCGTAAGAAGCTCCAATGTTAATCAATGTAGGCAACCCAAAACCAGCTGTTCTAAACAAAAATGATTGTTGAATTTCGTCATTGTCTGGATTAATAGCCTTGAAGGTAAGTCCATCTCCAGAGTATTGTGCATCTGGCCCAACATTTTTCATACTGATCCCAAACTTGATATCATCTTTTTTCAATTTATCAGATTTATCGCTGGTTTCTGTGTATTGAATACCGACATCAAGTGCGATTCCCTGAACACTTGCGTTAGGGATAGCCTCTGAATGAACTCGAACCAACACACCTCCTGAGATGGTATTGGTAAACTTCTTCGCATACCCCAAACCAATATTTGTGTTTTGTGGACTGATGGTACCTAAACCACCACCTGGTTGTGCCACTGTAGTTACTTCAATTTCACCCATATCCATGGTCATCACAGTAAGGCCAAAAACGCCCTCACCACCTAAAGATTGCGAAAAACCAAATGAGTTGATCGACACACCTGATCCCGACAACCAGTTGGTATTGGAAAATCCAAGTTCCGTACGATGGGAATGTGCAAGGCCACCTATATTAAAGAACATAGACTCAAGACCTCTTACGCTGCTCACTGATGCCCAGCCAAGTCCACTACTTTGGGCCCAGGGGTTAATCAGAAGTTGGGTTGCACCTGCCTGACCAATACGGTCTGGATTTCCTGCAAACGATAAGGTCGTGAACAGGATTGCTATTAGTGTAATGTATATTTTCTTAATCATTGTCTTCTTTTTGTTTTTAAAACTTCGTTTATCAACTTATTAGAATGAATCAAGATCAAGTTCTCGAATGATTCCCATCCACTTAATCACCTTTTCACCAAATTCGCCACCATCAACATGAATAAGATAAGTACCACTGGCTATAGGCACTTTAGCATTGTTTTTCAAATTCCAAATAATTTCGGTTGACGCATCATCTTTAATTATTCTTCGAACCAGGGCTCCATCAAGAGTATATATACTGATTTTACACGTTTGAGGTAAATTCGTAATTTTTACCTTATTATCAACCGGATTCGTTTCGTAATGCGGAGAGTATGCGAAATATGGGTTAGGTACTATACGAACCGTTTCCATCGCTTCCTTGGCAAATTCAATACCATGTTCTGCAAAAATCGCATCTGTATCAAATGTATATCTAGGGTTGTGTCTGTTTTTGTTTTCATTCGTCACAAAATACTGGTACGGTTTCTTCACCCGAATGCTGAACTTTACTTCCGTTGGAGGAACGGGCATACCGTTCTCATTGTAATCCATTTTATACCCATTTGATAAATAAGTAGGTATAACCCACATGGCATGATACAACACATTTTGGTTCAACTCACGGTAGTAGTTGTCGCCAGTAAGCAAATTACCAGCTCCATCTTTAAGTCGGTTCATATACGTAAGGCCACCATCATAACGTGGGCCAAATGGATATAAGCTCTTCAAATGGCTACTGTCTGTGTCCATTATATAAATATAATGTCGACCACCAAACCCTGCATATCCAGAACTAAACGATCCACCTTCATCGGTTGGATTCCACTTTAAGTCCCGACCGTTGTTCGTACCCTGATACGAATCTTCTCCTAAAATAATATTCAATCGCTCGCCGGTTTCAACGTTGATTGCATATCCAGGAAACCAGGATCGTCCTTGTTCCGCAGTATTTTCTGTACCATCAATTTTTAGAGAATTGTGCTTTCTGATTTCAAACTTCTTGGCACCACCTTGATTTAAATTTTCCTCTTCACCAAGTTCCAAAACAAGGCATTGGGTCCATTTAGACTCATCGGGTGTTAATACAAGGTCAATACTGCTCAGGTTATCGAGATTTGCCCAGTGAGCACTTGGTCGTGTACCGTTATATCCAACTCCCTGAACCAGTGTATACGCTCGGTCAGGTTGTGGACTAGCGGTTGACTCAATACTTCTTGATGCCAATCGATAAGGAGCAATTCTTCCTCCCCATATTTTTTCATATACCTCAAATTGATCGAGTGATCTATTGTCTGCACCACGTTGATCGTGTATGGAGTAGTCTGGGCTTTCAGCCGTTTGGCCTACTCTTCCAGAACGTATCCAGTTATACCAAAACCCATTGTCTATATCTTGAATTGCAGTTAACCACTGCTTACTGTTGTCTTCCCAGGTTACCTCCCAACTCAACAAACCGTTTGTTTCATCAATTGCTCCGTTTCCAGGGCCAATAACTTGTTTGATTGTTATTGACATTCCCCAGTCGTTCAACTCGTTCAATGTGCTTTGTGACGTAATCAGTTGTTCGTTCTCATAATCGATTGAATACACTGAGTATATGGTATCGTTGGTCAATCTATTAATCAATATCCAATTAGTCGCTGAATCAACCAATCCACTTAACCGACCCACTGCTGTCGTTTGTGAGGCATCTTCTAAAAGAATCAATTCAAAACTACCTTGTGGTACTTTTAATGGATCAATCACTTTAATATTTATTGGACCTTCACCGATTTTGTATTCCGGATTATCCATTTTTCCATTGGCGACAATGTGATCAATGCTTTGCTGAGTAAGTTGTAGCTCAAGACCACCATTTCCTCTACCTTCGAATCGCACTAACCTAGGGCCATCACCATAGCCACTATTTAATTTAGTTCCACCCATTTCTGGTTCCGTTCTATGCGGTATGGCACTAAATTGTTGAATTCGTCTTCCTGCCAGGTATTCTAAATCACGGTGACCAGGTAACGCGGCATATGATACAACCATGAAGTAATATGTTCTATGGTTTATGAGAGATTTGTTACTTGTTGTGGCAAATGCATCTTCACTAATCAAAACCGAGTGAACCAGGCCTTTATTTGGTCCATCAATTTTCAATTTTGGTAGTGGTTGTCCCAACACCTCATCGAATGGTTGATTCACCAATCGCGTAACACTATCCTTAAGGTCACAGCTAAATATAGGTCTTGCTTTGTCAATATCTTCAAGGTCACCTGTTCCAACAGAAGCATTTTTAAGTTGGTAAACCCGATATCCCTGAAAGTTGTATATCACTGTTTGGCCATCACTCTTTGTGGCTTCTTGGTATGCTTCAATTCGTCGAGTATCGTTAAACATAAATACCAATTCATTGCTCAACTCTCTTATTTCAACTGGAGGTGCATCCGGTCCATCTAAAATATCGAAGCAATTATCAAATAGCTCTTGCGCTTTTCGACTACTTGCCTTCAACAAATCTAAGGAGCCTGTTGCCCCTCCTGAACTTGCTTTTGCCCATACAACACCCACTGTAATTTTGTTAACCGCACCTTGTTTAAGGGTAAATGGTCCAGACGTTTGTAGGAATCGTCTATCTGCAGGGGTATTCGTTGCTGTAGACTCTGTCCAGTCCACATCACTGTTTGGATCTGATTTTCCAGGGAATATATAATTCGTACATGAACTTCCTGTTCGGCCGTTGGCTTCATCTCGTGTTAAACAGTCACCATTTTTCCACTTACCTCTTAGATAGTTGTAATAATGGATAGGTGTTTGAGGGTTACCAAAGTTGGTAAAATCATTATCGTAGTACACAAACTTAGACATCCCTAGCTCCAACAATGTATCGACACCATCGATGGTCGTATCCTTTTTAGGTCCTTCAAAGAAATCAACTCCTATGGAAGGAGGATTCAAACCATACCCAAGAATACCCTCATCGTTATCGTCTCCATTGTAACAGAATCCAAGGCTTAACCCAACATCACATCCAACATAATCATCTGAATAGTTCCCCAAATCCGGATCAACCCATTGACCAAAATAGGTATTTTTCAAGTTTGACCCTCGATTAATAATACGAGTTGTATAAAAAGTCATGTTGTTAATCTCGTCGTTGGTTGCATAAGCAAATGCGGTTGTTTGCAACTCCAATCCCTGGGCGAGACCCTGAGTTTCAGAGTGTATGTTTCCACGATCATTGTATACGAACCACAACAACTGATCTGGTTGGTCAGAAGGTGTGTTCTTATCTTTCGCAATTACGCTTCCTCTACACTCAGTTTGTAGTACAGGATAGTCTCCATTAAATGGCTCATAAATACCATTTTCATCTTCGTCAAAGAAAGGCGCTAAAAGATCCGGTTCGTTCGCTCCACGTCCATTTCCTGGCCAGTTCTTAATCCCTTCCGACAACGATGTCAATGAACCTGCTTCCCAATCTTCGCGATGTTTCTCAATCTCTTCTCGGGTAACTTTATAAATCTCATCATAGGCTTCACAACGAGGACTGCTTGTTGTACCTGTCACTTTATCAAGTGGGCCAGGCCAAAAGTCGGATCCACCTTGTCTGTAAGTCATTGCGGCTAATTTCAGAACGCCTTCGTCTTCACCACCAATCCAAATAGCTCCTGCAAACAGTGAGTTTTTTCGAACTGCGTTCAAATCTTGTAGCTTAGGAATCTCATAACGAGCGTTACTTAAATCCCACCACATATCTCCCCCATTTAGGATACGGGTTCGAACGTTATTGATATCCAAATCTGCCTGGGCCGATGACGGTTCACAATCGGAGGCAAACTTCATAAGTCTATTCTTAATCTGTTGCTCTCCAGCTTTGCTTTTATCAGAATTTGCACTTCCTAATGTCAAATTCTCTTTAGCAAATGCGCCGAGTCCTGTCACCAACGCTAATGCTACAAACCCTATCTTTCTTATATTTCTCATATCTGTGCTCTTTTTCAAATTCAATTAGAAGTTCATTCTGAAACCAAGTCTAGCCAATCTTGGAATTGCATAATTACTTGGATTGTTCATCTTGACATTGTACAAATCAATAAATGATTGTTGATTGATCTGCTCTTGTATGTACTGTTGTCCTTGTGGCGAATTCAAGTATCCATCATCATTAGGCA
>CAYZWM010000270.1:0-5174 GCA_964482155.1 uncultured Chitinophagaceae bacterium
TAACAAAGGGAAACAAAAAATTATCACTGACTGGGGGACCGTAAACCAGGGACAACGATTCACGATGAACATTTTGTATAACAATGCCCTACGTCTTGAAATGTCAGGATGGGGAATAAGTGGACAAACCGCCATTAACGATGGCAAATGGCATCATGTTGCCGTGGTACTGAATCCAACGGGGAAGTATGATGTAACCTTGTACGTAGATGGTGTAATCGACACAGCTGGGTATATTACGGCTGGCAAATGGAGTACGGGCACGTCGGTAAATTTAAGAATTGGACAACGTATTGATGGGGCAAACCACTTTGACGGTGATATCGACGAGGTACGGGTATTTGATTTTGCACGTGGAGATAGCGCCATCAAAGCGGATTTGGGTTTGGAGTATTGCAAGATGCCAAAAGGCCTTACCGCTTATTACAAATTAAATGATGGAACTGCAGGAGCAAACAATAAAGCCAAGGATAAAGCGACAGATCATTCTGGGAGCTCAAATACTGGAAAACTGAACAATTTTGCACTTACTGGAACGTCGTCCAATTGGGTAACCGGTGACACGACCTTAACCGGTGGGGATTCAAAAACCCAGCAGACGGCCTTCGAATGTTATACGTATACCAACTCGTCTGGACAAACCTATTCGTCTTCTGGGACATATACCGAGGTTCTTACCAATCAATACGGTTGCGATTCGATCATTACCCTCGAACTTACCCTTGGAAGAAGCTACAACTATAACCAGTATAAGGCGTGTGATTCATTTGTATCTCCGCTGGGTAAGGTGTATAAGAAATCCGGTTTTTACAGAGATACTATGTATGGAGGCAATGCCGTTAAATGTGATTCGATATTTCTTATGGAAGTTCGGGTATATGAACAGATAAATACACAGGAAACCAGGGATGAGTGCGATTCAACCCAAATTGATGGAACGTGGTACTTCACCGATGCCAAAATAGACGTGGCGGGCAAGGCAATTACAGGCTGTGACTCTATTCACAGCATTGATCTGGTTATGTATAGTTCAAATAGCTCTATGCTTTACCCTACAGAATGTGACCGCTATAAGTCTTCTTTAGGTAACGTGTATACGAAAACTGGGGTTTATAATGAAAAATACTCCAAAGCAAACCAATACGGCTGCGATTCAACGGTGGTTATTGATTTGACGATTCACGAAAGTGTCGAAGAAAATATTCCAACGCAGTCTTGCGACTCGTTTGTGTCTGATGGTGGTATTACGTATTACACAAGTGGTGAGCATAAAGAAGAATACAATACCTCATTTGGCTGCGATTCGGTCATCGTTTATGACCTAACCATAGACAATGCCAAATCCAACAATGTCAATGTAGATGAATGTGATTCAGCCCGAGTAAATGGAAATTGGTATTTCACATCAGATGTGATTCGTTTTAAAAACCAAACAACAGCAGGTTGCGATTCGTTTGTAACCGTTGATTTAGCCATAACCGCAATTGACATCATGGTTGTAAAAGATGGAAAAACCTTAACCGCCGCTCAAACTGGGGCAACCTACAGATGGTTTAATTGTCTCAATGGGAAAACCGTGGTGGGTGAAACATCTGTTTCCTTTTCTGCACCGTATTCGGGTAATTTTGCCGTCGAAATTGGATTGGGAAAATGTACGTCAACATCGGCTTGTTTTGATTTGATTGGCCTGGGTATTACTGAAGAATTCCTGATTAATAACATCAGTTTGTACCCGAATCCAAACTCGGGTCAATTCGAAATTACCGCGACCGAAAATCTTCAGATTATAGCCTACCAAATCTCTGATTTATCTGGTCGCAAGTTATTGAATGTAAGTGGGTTGAATACAACATCTGTTCTGGTGAACAACAACTTTGCCCAGGGCATTTACTACCTTACACTAGAAACCAATAAAGGCAGTTTGACGAAGAGGTTTGAGGTGCAGTAATTCGTGCATTTTTTACTTCATTCGAATGTATTGAACCAACATGATTACACGCTTTAGTCTATTTAGTACCTAAATAAGCCAATATTTAGATTAGAAAGTCGTTAATCGTAAACAAACTTCTAAATCTTCTAATCTGTTGAAATACGATTTACTTATTGTAGGCGCTGGTCCGGTTGGTTGCGTTGTTGCCCAACAAGCAGCTAAGCTAAAAGGCTGGAGAAGTCTCCTCATTGACAAACGTGATCATATTGCAGGGAACTGCTATGACTATTACCATGAAAGTGGCGTCCTAATACATAAATATGGCCCTCATTACTTTAGGTCAAACAAAAAGGACATTATTGACTATTTAAGCCAGTTTACGGATTGGATTCCAGGAAACTACGAAGTTAAAAGCCAGATAAACGGTGAGTTGTACCCGTTTCCGATTAATCTAACCACTCTTGAACAGTTTTTTAAAAGAACATTTACTCCAGAAGAAGCGAGGGCATTTTTGGAGGAAAAGAGAATTAAAAATGACCACCCACAAAACTCGGAGGAATTTGTACTCTCTCGTGTGGGACGCGAATTGTATGAAGCCTTTTATCTTGGTTATACCGTGAAACAATGGGATATGCATCCATCAGATTTGGACAAATCCGTTTGCGGTCGAATCCCGCTTCGTTTCAATCGAGATGCCCGATATGTGGACCATGAGTTTCAACTTACTCCAGAACTTGGCTTTACCAAAATGTTCGAAAACATGATTAATAATCCACGTATTGATGTTCAGTTAGAAACGGATTTTTTAGAAATAAAACAGACCATCGAGCCACGCGTGGCTACACTTTATACGGGACCCATTGATGCCTATTTTGGATTCAAATACGGCAAATTACCCTGGCGATCACTTTCTTTTGAGTTTAAGGAATTTAAGAAGACCCATACCCAGCCGTGTGTTCAAATCAATTATCCGAACGACCATGCTTATACCCGGTCAGTTGAAATCAAACATGTGACTCAACAAAAGAGTCCAAACACTGTGGTGTCTTATGAAACCCCAAAGGCAAATGGTGATCCGTATTATCCCATTCCTACGGGTAATAATAGTGCATTATTTAAGCGTTACTGGGAACTTTCAGAACGTGAAACCAAAAAGAATGATGTGTACTTTTCAGGCAGGCTTGCACGCTACCTCTACATAAACACAGACGAGGCAATCGAAATGGCATTAGCTACAATAAAGCAAATTATACACGATGAAGAAGGGTGAGTTGGTTTGGGTTATTATGCCCGTTTATAATGAAGAGGAGTCTTTGTCTCATGTATTAGA
Organism: uncultured Chitinophagaceae bacterium; assembly: GCA_964482155.1. Lineage (GTDB taxonomy): Bacteria > Bacteroidota > Bacteroidia > NS11-12g > UBA9320 > UBA987. Next base: position 3,261 of record CAYZWM010000270.1, read on the forward strand.
TGCCTGGCTTCCAACGTTTAGGAATCACCTTGACAATTTTGTGTTCTGCATAATAGATGACGGTTCAACTGACGATAGTTTGAACATTCTCACGGACTATGCCCAAAGAAATAAGGAGATCTCGATCGTAAGTAAGCCGAACTCCGGTCATGGTCAAACCTGTATTGAAGGATATAAACGAGCCCTTGACAGTGGCGCGAACTGGGTGTTCCAAATAGACTCAGACCATCAGTGCGACCCTAGATATTTTAGCGAATGCGTCATACAAAGTGAGAACCACGATGTTGTCTATGGCTTCCGTAAAACGAGGGCTGATGGATGGAAAAGATCATTAGTCTCAAGAATTGTGACTCTATTTGTTTGGGCGGCAACAGGTGTTTGGGTTCGAGATGCAAACGTGCCTTACCGTTTGATGAATGCAAAAACCTTAGTTCAAGTCGTCGATCAGGTACCGGATAAATTTCACCTGGCCAACGTTTTAATTAGTACGTATCAGGAACACACGTTTGGTATAAACTGGGTTGACATTCATTTCAATAATCGTTTCGGAGGAGAGCCCTCGGTCAATATGTCGTTGTTCGCAAAACACGGTTTGGTGATGTTCAAACAACTCAGAAAATCCGTTAACCAGGTAAAGAAATCTAGTCTTCTTTAAGTTTCCAAATCTTTATCGCCTTCGTTTTCTCAGGTCCCGTATATATAAGATCGTACCGATCCTGTTTCAGTCTAATCAATTCTGGATACATATCCGTAATCGGTCTATTCGATGTGATAATGTAGTCGTTGGGTGTCTCAACCAAACTACGGATGAAACGCTGGATTCGACTATCAGAATACGCGTCTGATACCATAAAGAAATGAAACACGGGAACCGGAATAAAGGAGGTTGTGAAGTACTCTTGCTCAAGATACAGGTAGGATAAATAAACGTCATCAACATATACGGATGAGTTTGGTTCTAGTAATTCGTTGGTCGTTTTTATTATATTTTGTTCACGGTCGGTTATTTTGAGCGATGGTCCGTGTGTATTGAGGAAGTCAACATTGATCCCGGTCCAAAACAGTATCCCCAAAACCACAACATACGCCAATTTTGGTTGAAATACGTCCAACCTGTCAAGGATACAGTGTACACCTATGAACGTAAGAAATGAGAATGAAAAAACCATTTGCAAGTAGTAATGACCAAAGCCATAACCCGAAAGACATATGACCAAAAACTCCAACAAGAATTGCGCATAGAAAATGAACGCAATTTTTCTAATCCAGGGTTTAGCAGACCAGAAAGCCGCCAAACCAAGCACTGGAAGAAATGGAATAACAATGCCAAATTTGGAGAAGATTTCAAGGTATTGCGATAGGCCTATTTGAACCTTTTGTACAACGCTTAACGGAACAAAATCGCCATACTGAAAACCGTAAATTAGGTATTTATAGAAGTCCGTAAAACCATTGTTCAATAATAGATATAGAACAAAAGGTGCTAAGGCGACCGTGGCTCCGATCAGGTAGTTAACGAAAGGTTTGAACCTCTTTCCAAACAACAAAACGAATACCCACGGCAATGAGGAAATAACATAGGTTTCTTTGCATAGAACTGCTAAGACGCCAAAAAAGCCGGCAAGTACCAATGCCTTGCTGTTCTTTTGAATCCAAAACCGAACATGAAAAACAACCGACAATATTAGAAATATGGCACCATATTCTTCTGAAAATCCTCCAAAACCATAGAGTTTGTAACTGTAAAATATCATGGCAAAAGACATGATGAAGCACAGTTGTACAAAAATATTTTTTATCCAAATGCGGCCAATGAGCCAAAGTGCGACGATCAGAACAATACCGAATACGAATTCCGTAAGTCGAAACGGTAAATAAAGGTTTACCCAGTTTATGAAATAGACCATTGGGGGT
>CAYZWM010000271.1:0-5144 GCA_964482155.1 uncultured Chitinophagaceae bacterium
GTCAAAGACATCTTCAACAGGAACACGACTATCTAAAGATGAAAGAATTACAGCCTTGGGATATTGGCCAAGGGTACTGTTCCTTACCTGGGCAGAATGATCACGAGCTGTGAGGTCATTCGCCATAAATCTTTTATTACCTGATTTGAGCATTTCAATGACCATATCAGGCGTAAGTGCAGCTTGTTCCTCTGCGCTAAGAACTTTTTCTACCAATGGCTGCGCCTCATTGGTCATTGTGGATTCATTGGATTGTGATTGATCTGCAGAAGTTTGGCAACCAAACAGTGCCACTACTAAAGTTGCAGTAAGAAAGTACGTGTTCATTTTCTTCATTTAATTATGTTTAAAAGTGATATTATGAATAGCCCAAGTTGGACCGAAATTTTATGCCATGTACCCTTTTTATCCCTCCGTTATTCAAATTTTCTCAACGTTAGAATAAACACTTTTGGGAGTTTATTCTCCATACGTCCTATAGCTATTTAACGCAATAACCATTTAAAAATGCTTTTAAATGGTCGCATATAGTAGGCTGAGTTGTGATAGGGAAGCTACTGAAAAAAAGATAAACACCAAAAACATGTATGATTTTGGTGTTTAACAACGGCATGGTGATTCTTGCAGGTCAAATACACTAGAACGTAAAAAAACGTTCATAATTCACGAAATACATGTTTAATTCTGAGCCTAAATTGTTTAAGAAAGTGATTGAAATGATCGACTAGGTTACACTAACGTACTCGGCTAAAACCGTCGTAATAGTCCTGGCCTCCGTGAATAGCCATTAACCCTTGGGTCTTTGAATAAAAGACGATATGTACTCCGTCTGAGGCGCGTTCCTTCGCTTCTAATATGTAGATATCCCCTAAATTAGTGAGATACCAGGTATCTAGGGTATCGCGATAGCTAACCAAATCGTGTTTGGAGTCGGGTGTTAAACTCTCCACAGGCACTTCTGTTAAAAAACCAGTAGTAGAAATGGAGAACATATCTATTACGTCAGGATACGGTGCACTTTTGTATAAAGTTAGAGTAAATTTCCGCTGCGCTGGATACGTTGTTGTTGTGGAATAGACTGCTTTGTACGTTAAGAAGGAATACATCGTATCGCATCGAGAATATGTTGTGGTGTCAACAACCAGGCTTTCTAAGATGTACATAAATTCCCCTTCTCGTTTATATCTAAAGACCATGGTGTCTGGCGTGTGATACATAGCCAGTGTCTGTTCTTCCAAAGGCATAAATTCAGCGGTTGTGTCACACGGTTCTATAAAAAATTCCCCCCAATCATCTCCACAATCCGAACAACAGCTACTTTGTATTACGACAATGACTAATGCAGTGAACCACATCAATCGGGTGATAAGAATGGAAGGCTTAATTTGGAACATCAACCGAATATCAGACTTTATGATCCAAATACGATGCGGATTTGAGAATCCTGACTGTTAATTGACGATATCTCCTTGATAGAACTATTTTACGGTAGGCGTAGGCATTGGACTGCGAAGGCGCCACGTTCACTCACTATTTTTGATTCGGTCCGATCATACTGAGTCGTTTTTCTGATTCGCATCGCCTTAACTAGAAGACCAGGCTACATGTGTGAAGTGCAATTTCCTTTCGATTTCGTTATCTTCGGATATGAACCAAATCATCCTAACAACCCTGTTAATCATCAGTGTCACGTTTTGTTATGCCAGGGATGAACCTGAAAAATTCAATTTACTACCGATAGAGGGAAGCATATTTGAACCCATTGACAAGGCCTATTTTGGGGTTTTCATAGGCGGCATGTCTATTGAGGGTACCGTTTATGGGCTGAATGGTGGCCTGGGGAAATATGGAATCAACTTAGGTATGAAAGCACTTTTACCCAGAAAAGAAGCAACGGGTGTTGACTATACGGACATCCTTTCATGGAACGAACACCCGGACAACTTTGTCAGCACACACACTAAGAAAACGGCTTTGCACTATGGGGCGGGTTATTGTACCAAATTATTCTATTTCAACCTCTTTATTGGTAGGATAAACGAATACGAATACCTGCAGAGCGTTGACCCTACAAACAGCCTATCCGCCTCTGGCAACTATTACGTGAGTCGAACCAAACAGCCACTCACAGACACCTTGTTCGAAGTCGGATTACATTACAAATTTATTACCGCGTCCGTTACAGCTTCCCGTTACCTGGGTATGGGCTGGACAGCTGGATTGATTTACAAGTTCGAATACTAGAAGTAACGCTATGCATACGCCTCCCTGGCTTCAACTACCGCCATGGATTGCAGGAAACATAAAACTATGAAAAAATATATTCTCTTATCCATCGCATTTTCAATGGCTACATCGGCTTATGCCGTTAAGCCAGACTCTGTTTACCATCGTTTACCCACCGACTTTGGTTTGAGTATTGAGGAAACACAAATACTCACTACGGACAGTTTTTCAATAAACACCTGGATATATGAACCAGATCATACCGACTCAACTACGCAAACAATCATTCTGGTTGCCTCTGATGGAGGAAACATGGGGGCACTCATTACCCATGCATTCTACTTAAGGCATTCGGGTCTTCGCGTTATCTCGTTCGATTACCGCGGATTTGGTCACAGTTCTAAATATAAATTCGATTCAACCGTTTTCTATTATCCTGAGTTTGAAAAAGATCTATCGGCCGTGGTTAATTACACCTACACCAGGTACGGTAAACCCGTCTATATTCTTGCCTTTTCGTTGGGGACATTGGTTACCCTAAACTGCATTTCTTCGGATACCTTGAGGTACGATAAAATTATCCTGGATGGTTTGGTGTCTAATCCAGAAGCGGTGGTTAAACGGGTTAAACGAATAAAGAAAAAGAAGAAATTAACATACACCGCATTCAACCATTCAATTTTCAAGGTACCGAATAATCCAACCCTCGTTTTTTCTGCGAGGTTGGATGATATTACGACTTCGCAGGATGCTCTTGACTTTCAAAACCAAAACTCAAATTGTATTTTAATTCTGTTTAACGGTCCGCATTTAGGTGGTTTACAGACGTTACAAAACCGGTATTTCGGATTTATTTCGAAGTTCTTAGAATAAACAATTGTCTGATTTAAACGCCTAAACCGCAGATGTCCATAAGGCGAAATAAAAAAGGTGACCCAACGGATCACCTTTCTTATTCATTATAGAATTTGCATTCCTAATTCATTAGGTCTTAATTTTTTACTATTCGAATGTGGTTTTGTTCTTCCCCTATCGACACATTCATAATATACATGCCACTTTTTAGATTGCTTAAATCCAGGCCTGAGACCTGATAATCTACCGTTGCATGAAACGTTTGATTAAAGACAACCTGTCCAGCAACATTTCTAACGTCAATCACTATCTTTTCTTCTGAATTTAAGTTTAAAACCACATTAACCGTGTTGTTAAACGGATTAGGAGAAACCTTAATAACATTAGAAACCAACTCAATCCCCTCGTCGAAAATGACTTTTCTTGTTTCACTAGTTGAACTCATTCCGTCAAAATCGAATTGAACCAATCGGTAATAAGCAACGTTTACAGAAGTCAGAATGGGGTCAAGGTTTTGGTAGGTATGAACATCCTGAGTGGTTCCGTTTCCAGTTTCGGTATGAATAACTTCAAAGTTTTTTCCATCAAAGCTTCGTTCCAATTCAAAATGGCTGTTGTTTATTTCTGACGCAGTTGCCCAGTTGATTTCAACAGCGATTTGGTCAGTTCCCATATTTCTTTGCTGTGCTGTAAAATCGATTAACTCAACGGGTAATGGTGCAGCACCGCCGCCGCCACCACCACCGCCTCCGCCTCCACCACCGGAGAAAGAAGACACGGTAAATTCTGCAATATGATCAGCACTTCCATGGGTACTGTGTTTCCAAACCCATTTGCTTGGAGTCGCCCCATGTATCAAAACTAACCCAGAAACCGTGTGTGGGTCAGCAAATGCCGAACCACTTGTTGCTTTAAACATGTACAATTGATTTACGTTGCTCACCGTGCTCGAACTGGACAAACCTGCAAGTGCAGTCACTTCATCGTTGTATTCTGAGTTTGTAAAATAATATCTCACAGAAAGGTCTGAACTGGGTTGTGTCTTTGGGCTAACATCCCATCGTCTGTCAATCATAGCATATCCACTGGCATTGGTAATCATACCTCCTGAGCTACTGGAACTAAACGTGGTGCTGCTGCCTAATTTTAATTGAACATCGCCTGCACCTACAACCGCTCCGCTACTTCCAATTTTCAGAGAAAGCAAAAGCGATCCATCTGCAGAACAGTAATGTGTCCAATCATTGACATCGGTAATTTTATAACTGCCTGTGTATGTGGTATTAGCTGTTACAGGTAAACTATTGGATGACGAACATAAGAAATCTGTATAAACGCGTACATGACCTTCACCACCTGACGATCCATCATTTTCAGGAGCGCCTATGGCTACAGTACGACCATCTGCAGAAAGTGAAATCCAACTTCCACTGTTGTCATCTTGCGCTTCGCCATCTATGTCGCTACCTATTTGGCTCCATGAACTTGACGCGTATTGATATATCCGAACATGGCCTGCATCGGCTGCTGTACCATCGTTATACGGACCGCCTATTGCCAAAACAGTACCGTCAGATGAAAGTGAAATTGATCGTGCGGCTTCATCGTATTGTGCTTCGCCATCCATGTCGCTACCCAGTTGGCTCCAAGATCCCGAACTGTATTTGAAAACGCGAACATGACCTGCGTAACTCGCTGTCCCGTCGTTTCCGTTTGCTCCAATGGCGAGAATAGTGCCATCCGCCGACAGTGAAACGGAATATCCGCTCTGATCTCCAGCAGCTTCCCCATCTATATCACTGCCAATCTTAGACCAGGAACTCGAGCTGTATTCATATACGCGTACATGACCCGCGTTACTTCCATTTCCGTCATTATACGTAGCGCCTACAGCTAGTATGGTACCGTCAGATGAAAGTGAGACGGCATATCCGCTGTTGTCGTTTGACGCTTCCCCATCAATATCGCTACCCAGTTTGCTCCAGGAGCTTGAACTGTACTGATATACCCGTACGTGGCCAGAGCTATTTCCATTTCCGTCGTTTTAACCAGCGCCTATCGCA
>CAYZWM010000272.1:0-5142 GCA_964482155.1 uncultured Chitinophagaceae bacterium
AAATAACCAGACCACTTGGAAGTGTGATTGAATCGTATGCGGTGATGTCAAACGAAGATGACGTTGCATAACGAATCGTTAGGTTGACGGTGATCACACTATCGCAGTTGGCGGCGTTAGGAATGGTATCCATATAAGATCCGGTTGTATACCAGGTATAATTCCCGCTTGGCGATACAAAACTATCACACTCATCAGGAGTGATGGTCGCAAACGTTTTTACACGAATTGTTAGGTTCACCGTGATTACGCTATCGCAATTCGCTGCGTTGGCAATCGTATCGTTCCGTGAGCCACTGGTGGTCCAAACCTTGCCACTTGGAGACGTATACGTATCACATACATTTGGATTAATCGTTGAAAAGGTTTTAACCCGGATTGTTAAGTTCACCGTAATTACGCTATCGCAATTCGCTGCATTAGTTATCGTATCGTTCCGCGATCCACTGGTTGTCCAGACCTTGCCACTTGGCGAAGTATACGTATCACATACGTTCGGATTAATCGTTGAAAAGGTTTTAACTCGAATCGTTAAGTTGACTGTGATGATGCTATCGCAGTTCGCTGCATTAGTTATCGTGTCTAAATACGTGTTCGAAGTTGTCCAGATCTTGCCACTTGGAGAGGTATAACTATCACACACATTTGGACTAATCGAAGACGTTGTCTTTACACGTATCGTTAAGTTCACCGTTATGATGCTATCGCAGTTGGCTGTGTTCGGTATCGTATCTAAATACGTATTGGATGTTGTCCAGGTCTTACCGCTTGGTGAGGTATAACTGTCGCAGACATTTGGACTAATCGAAGACGTTGTTTTTACCCGAATCGTTAAGTTCACTGTTATGATGCTATCACAACCTACCGCATTGGGTATGGTGTCTAAATAGGTATTACTGGTTGTCCAGGTCTTACCGCTTGGCGAGGTATAACTATCACAGACATTTGCCGAAATACTCGATGTGCTAAACGCTTTAATGGTTATGCTGGCATTGGCTGTTGCCGCACATGGATTTACCGTATGGGTAACGGTATAACTGCCTGGCGTAGAGCCACTCACATCAATTTGGCCGGTAGTCGTGTTAACAAATACCAAACCCGATGTTGAGCTAAATGTACCCGTTCCACTCTTGGTAGGGGTTGGATCTGAGTCATTAGTACAATAGGAGCTTCCCCCATAGGAGAACGAGGCATTACCAGGTGTAGTTACTGTGGCCGTTGCTGTACCGCAGCTGCCAGGTGTAACACAGCCCCCTTGACCGCGGACCCAGTATTGGGTTGACGAGCTTGGCGAAACACTAAACGTCGTTCCTGATGTTGATCCTGCTGGGGATCCACCGCATGAACCTGTATATAAATGCCATTTCGTTGCACTGTTTAAAGTACCCGACACCGTTATTGTTCGGCTACTCCCTGTACAGCCAGAGGACGGTGATATCGATACTGTAGGTACCGTTGGGTTTGTACATGACGAAAACGTTGCCGTGCCAGACCATAATTCTCTATTTATCGAAGAACATGAACCTGCTGGTCTTACACTGTAAGTAACGGCAATATCACCGTTTTTAGTCATTACTCCAGACCGATAATTACCAAAAGTAGTTGCTACTGTTGCAAAGGACCACGAGGAGCTACCACTCACCTGAATGGCCGTTTTGATAGCCGTAACTGACCCATCCGAGAATACAAAAAACTTATCGCCGTTTGCATTGATATTAAAACATTGTGTCCTAAAGGACCCTGTAAGAGTACTATTTACTTGTGCTGTGCTAAATGATGTTCCTGGGCCCGTGTTGGACGACATCTTAATTTTACTCTGGTGGTTGTAAGAAAGGATATAAATATAATTCGTGGTCGGGTCAACTCTTAAATCTGTCTGGGTTCCTTCTTGTGCACCAGTAGAACCAGCAATCAATCGTTGTTCTGAAGACCAAGTAGACCCAGATGCACTATATATATAATAAAGGCTGCCATCTCGTCCTGTACCATTTTTTTCTGACAAATAGGCTACATGTGGACGATCATTGGTGTCCAAATCAAAGGAAACCTCATCAATTTCATTACTTGGTCCGCCGTTTTGGAAAACGATCACTTGTTTTGACCATGAACCACCAGATTTGGTATAATATTTTAAAGAATAATAGCGATTGTAAGTAACCCCACCTTCTGTAGCAGGGTTCGCAGAATTACGATACTCGGCTACAATATGTGGATTTCCCGACTTGTCTAATCTTATAATAGGGTTGTCGGTGCCAGGTGAAAAGTTGGTTCCTGGTGTATAAAGGTCAACTTCGGCAATTGCCCATGACGCACCAGTGGCACTATAGGCATAACCAATTCCTCTTTTTTGGGTACAACATGCGGCAGTTTCAGACGCCCTGAAGGCTACGTGAATTCCTCCACTGGCATCAACCGCAATGGATACATCATCTGAGCCGATATCAAAACGGGTAGCTGCTGCCAAATTAGTCATATTAAACGAGCCAACGCTTGACCAAGCTGAGCCGTTCCATTTGATCACTTTGTAAATGGTAGCACTACCAGAACCATCTCTCCAAAACGCATAAATATCACCGTTTGGAGCCTCAGTTACCGAACTAAATACATTGGCACAACCATTACCTATATCCCTTTTGGACGTGGTGAATGTTTGACCAGAAGATTGGTTTGGTACAAGGAGAAAAGCCATCCCAACCAGAACGATTAATAGAAACTTTTTCATAATAATTTATTAAAATTTATATGTAGTTCAAACCAGATGGAAAACGATTTTGACGTTACACGATGCGAATGCACCCGACTGCGGTTGTTGTTATTCATGCGACTCGTACTACTACTGTTAACCTTTTCTTTTATGCATACACATTCAAAAAAAAGCCAACCAAATGTAGTTTAAATCTCTTACAATTGATTTTTTATGGCTTAGAAACTAGCCCAAAAGCCAATCTAGGCACTATTAACTAGTTAGAGTTAGGGGTATTTTAAACCAAGTCCTTCGTTAACGCTAACGTCCTTGTGCTGAACGCTTAAAACAAACCCTATACTAAAAAACCAGATTTGATGTTCCATTTACGAGTGTTCTGCGCATTTAATCCCGCGTTACCCAAAACCCTGTTTGTCTGGCCTATCTCATCAATGGGTCACGAACCTTGTAGGTGCACACAATTTCACCATTTTATGCTTAGCTTGAACCAAATTCTCACTATGAAAAGTCGTATTCTCTTCCTCCTCGTTTGTATATCTTTCGTTGGTAATGCGCAAATCAAGTCTGATCTGATTGTTCACGAATGGGGCACATTTACTTCCCGATATACGGGAATGGGAGACCCTTATATGAATTTGCACATCACGATTGACGAACCTGTCCCAAACTTTGTGCATCACATCAATTTTGACACAACCTATCAGATCAGAACAAGAATTGGCAAAAGCGATTTCTATATAACTAATCAAAAACTGGAGTTGGGAGATGTTTCGATAAAAATGGAAACCCCAGTGCTCTATTTTTATTCAAACACAGCAATCAACAATCTGGAGGTTGATGTCGTATTTCCCCAGGGCTCAATTTCCGAGTTTTACCCATTGCCTATAAAAGGTGAAAATGCGGAATACGTTGCAGAACGAGCGTACCGCAGTCCAAACTTTCCAAAGTTGTCGTTTAGAGAGTATTACGGTTTTGCTAAATGGAACATTAACATACTGGCACCTGATAACACAGCACAACCAACGCAATCAGATGAGTCTGTACCCCATGTTTGGCTTGCTCCCAGGATGACAAAAGCCAACATGATCGAGTCTAACGGTGAAATCGAAAAGTACATTTTTTATCGAGGACTAGGTGCATTTGAAAATCCAATAATTCCAAAGTATACCAAGTCTGGAGACATCGTGGTAACCAATAATGGTGGTGAAATACCCTATGCCTTGGTTTACGAAAAAGACACGAATGGTAAGCGATACATCTGGGGTGCTCAATCTATAGCTAAAAATGGCTCAAAACTTTTTATTAAAAACCGAACAGAAATTACCGATCACATCTGGAACGATTTATATAGAATGGGATTTATTGAGGCCTTAGTAAAGGCTGGCCTATACGAAGACGAAGCAGAAGCCATGCTCAATACCTGGAATACAAGTTATTTTGACAAAGAGGGAATTAAAGTGTTTTGGATTGTCCCGCGATCGTTTACCGACGAAATTTTACCGATTTCGTTTTCCAAACCCATTGCTAGTCTCGAAAGAGTAATGGTCGGAAGAACTGAAATAGACACGTATAAGGACGCTTTTTCCCAGTATTATCTCAAAGATCAAGAGGTCGAAATTGTAGAGCCAAAACATACCGTTTTTCCAAATCCAACATCATCCGAGTTGTTTATTGTTTCCAATAATGAAACCGAAGAGAACGTTTCTATTGTAATGTATGACTTTTTGGGCAAGAAAGTCTTTACATACTCAACGACCTTATACCCAGCAATGCGAAATAAAATACCCCTATCAAAATTACAAACCGGTATTTATGCGTTGCACGTTTCAGGAGATCGAAAGGCAATAAAAGTGCTGATCACCGAATAAGTAAATTAGAGCGGTTTAACCCACCACGCGAAATTTTCTGTTAGATTCCGTTCTAAGGTTTCTTGTTAGCGTTTAACAAGTTTTATCGTTTCCTGGCCTATATGCATAAAATATACACCTTTGGCCAAATGTGCTAAATCCAAACGAGATCTTCCACTGGTTTTAATCTTGAATGAATGAACTTCCCGTCCATACGTATCCACTAAAACTCCATCAAAGGGGAAGTTGCCATCGATCTCCAGATTTAGGATGGATTCAAATGGGTTTGGGTACACCTCAAAATCCCTGGGTGCATCCAGATTCAACATAGATGAATTACAGTCGACATATTTAATGGTAATGGCTGTATCGACCATGCATAGATATCTATTTTGAACCGTTATGTAATAATCATCCTCCTTGCTAAACACAACGGTATCCTGTACTACGAGGTGGTTTACGGTATAGACATATTGACTTGACAAAGGTATTTTCCAGCGTTCCCCTATACACAATGTGGAATCGTGAAACTGGGTGAGGAATGGCAAAGAATATTCAACAATTTGAATGGTATCCGAGAAGTGACAATAA
>CAYZWM010000273.1:0-5052 GCA_964482155.1 uncultured Chitinophagaceae bacterium
AGGATCGATACCGAAACCAAAATAATAGTCGAGGTTTTTTAGACCGCGGGGATAGTACGCACCAAAATGATCGGTCAACCCAAAACCAATGACAATGGGCAACATAATCAGCAGCATTGCGAAATAGGGTTTTAGATTGAAGTTTTTTAGTGTAAACCCATACGGGCTAGAGATAAACCAGCTGCTACCAGATGTTCTTTTGGTTATGTTCGAATCAAGAAGATTATCTTTAAACGCGGTACTTTTTTGATCCCAAATCCAATACACCGTTACGGGAACCATGACAGCGGCCATTCGAAACAAATCGCGAAACAACCGTTTCCAGAAATTGGGAAAGGTTTCAAACCGCCATGACCTGGATATGTGATCTGCTACGTCTCCCGCAGCCCCACGAAATGCAAACATCGAAATAGCGAAGATGCACAACGCCCAAAACTTCCAATTACGAAGTAAATCGTACCGTTTTCTAAAGAAGATATAACCCAGATAAGCCGTAAAAAAAGGCAGAGCGTATAAGCAGAAATAATATCGAAAAAGACCCAGTTTATTGATTAAATCGTATCGAACACCGCGAAAATAAGTAGGCTTTCCATCCGGGTAAGCCCAATAGATTGCGCTGGTCAAAAACACCACTAAGAACAGCAGGTATTTCCAGTCCAATTCCTCACGGATAAACTGCCGGATATATCCAATTAACTTTTTCAACCCAGGCGGAAATTAGGCCAGTAGAAGCTGTTTAACGATGGTCGAAATCGCCTTGCCGTCTGCCTTGCCCTTCAGTTTTTGGGAAGTCATGCCCATAACTTTTCCCATGTCTTTCATGCCGGATGCGCCAAGTTGAGTCACAATGGCTTTAATTTCAGCAATTAGGTCTTCCTCCGAAAGTTGTGCAGGTAGAAATCGTTCAATCACCTCTAATTCTTCTCGTTCTATGGTGGCCAAATCTTCTCTGTTCTGCTGGCTAAAAATATCGATAGAATCTCTTCGTTGCTTGGCCATTTTTACTAATGCAGCTACTTCGTCCTCCTTTGTAGGTCCATCACCACCCTGGGCGTTCAACAATAACAAAACGGCCTTAATTGCTCTTAGCGAACGCAAAGTAGCTTGATCCTTTGCCTTCATGGCGGCCTTTAATTGTTCAGATATTTGTTCTGTTAAGTTCATGCGAACAAAGTTAAGGGGATTGCGGAAACCCCATCCAGATTCCAAATAAATTCTAAATCCACACGTCTTCGGGATGTAAAAATTTGAAACACAGGGGGTTCCAAGTCAAACAAAAACAAATCCACAGTTTGTCCCAAACCCTAAGAATTTAACCGCCTCATTCTTACCTTCGAAGGACAACACTAAAGAACATCTATGCCTGATTTTTGTCATCTTCATTGCCACTCTCAATACTCACTTCTCGACGGTGCTGCAAGTATTCCTGGAATGATGGCAAAAGCTAAGAATGATGGCATGAAAGCGGTTGCGCTTACTGATCATGGCAACATGTTTGGTGCATTCAAGTTTGTGGTAGAAGCGGAGAAACAAGGTGTAAAACCCATTGTTGGTTGCGAGTTTTATGTGGTTGAAGATAGACACCAACGATCGTTTACCGGAGGCAAGAAAGACGTTAGGCGACATCAGCTCATGCTTGCCAAAAATCAAGAGGGTTACTCCAACTTATCAAAGCTTTGTTCATTGGGGTTTATTGACGGCTTATACGGCAAATATCCACGAATTGACAAGGAACTGATTCGAAAGTTTAAAGACGGTATAATTGCCACTACGTGCTGTATTGGTGCCGAAGTTCCTCAAGCCATTTTGCACAAAAGTGAAGAAGATGCCGAAAAAGTCTTTTTAGAATGGTTGGACATTTTTGGTGAAGACTATTACATCGAGCTTCAACGGCATGATTTACTAGATCTTGATAAGACGGGGAAAAGCCAGGAAGACGTGAACCAGGTTTTGCTCAAATGGTCGGAGAAATACAATGTTCCGGTTATTGCTACAAACGACTCGCACTATGTAAACGAAGTAGATCATAATGCCCACGACATTCTGCTTTGCATCAACACCGGAGATTTGCAAAGTACACCTGTCGGACAGGGAAGGGATTTTAGATTCGGATTTCCAAACAGCCAGTTTTACTTTAAAACCCAGGCAGAAATGCTTGAAAAGTTTAAAGACATCCCGCATGCCTTAGACAATACCCAACTCATCGTTGACAAGGTAACACCACCCAAGCTTAAGCGTGATGTTCTTCTCCCCCACTATGTTTTACCTCCAGGTTTTGCCAATCAAGATGAATACCTGCGACATCTGACCTACGAAGGGGCAAAAAAACGATACGGAGAAATTACAGAACCTATTCGTGAGCGGATTGACTTTGAACTTGCAACGATTGCGAACACAGGTTATCCCGGATATTTTCTAATTGTACAGGATTTTACGACTGCAGCAAGAAATCTGGGCGTTGCCGTTGGACCTGGTCGTGGATCAGCAGCTGGATCTGTTGTTGCCTATTGCAATCGCATAACCAATGTTGACCCGATTAAGTATGACTTGCTTTTTGAGCGTTTTCTAAATCCGGAACGGGTTTCGCTACCGGATATTGATATAGATTTCGACGATGTTGGACGGAGTAAGGTCATCGATTACGTAATCGACAAATATGGCCGAAACAATGTCGCGCAAATCATAACTTACGGATCTATGGCGGCCAAGTCGTCTATACGTGATGTAGGCAGGGTATTGGATCTACCACTACCAGCCGTCGACAAAATGGCCAAAAAGGTACCGGATATTTCCCTCAACAAACTGTTTAACGAAGACCGGAAGAAACTGAAGTCCAAGCTCAATGCCGACCAAATGGTTCAGGTAGACGAACTGCGGAAAATAGCAGAAGGAAATGACCTGGAAAGTCAGGTTTTAAAACAAGCGGTAATGTTAGAAGGGTCGGTACGAAATACGGGCATTCACGCTTGCGGTGTCATCATTACCCCCGAAGAAATAACCAACTTAATTCCTGTAACCACTGCCAAGGATTCCGACTTACTGGTTACCCAGTTTGACAACAGTGTGGTTGAAGATGCCGGTTTACTAAAGATGGATTTCCTGGGTTTACGGACACTATCCATCATTAAGGATGCCATTACGTTGGTCAAACAACGCCATGGTGTTGATATTGACCCAGATGAAATTCCACTGGAGGACGAAAAAACATTTGAACTATTCCAAAAGGGAAACACCATTGGTATCTTCCAATTTGAGAGTGATGGAATGCAAAAATATCTCCGTCAACTGAAGCCTACGAAGTTCGAAGATCTGATCGCCATGAATGCATTGTATCGGCCAGGTCCACTGGAATATATTCCCAACTTCGTCAACCGGAAACACGGTCGGGAAGACATTACCTACGACGATCCGGATATGAAAGAGCATTTGGAAGAAACGTATGGAATTACGGTTTACCAGGAGCAGGTGATGTTGCTTTCGCAAAAGCTAGCAGGGTTTACCAAAGGGCAGGCCGACAGCTTACGGAAGGCCATGGGTAAAAAGAAAAAATCCCTCATCGATGAGATGAAGCCCAAGTTTATTGAAGGAGCTAGTGAGCGTGGCCACGATATTGAGGTCATGGAAAAGGTATGGAAGGATTGGGAAGCCTTTGCGGCGTATGCATTTAACAAAAGTCATGCGACGTGTTATTCTGTAGTTGCCTTCCAAACGGCTTATCTCAAAGCCCATTACCCGGCAGAATATATGGCGGCGGTGCTCACCCACAACATGAGCGACATAAAAAAATTATCCCTGTTTATGGAAGAATGCAGAAACATGCGTTTGGACGTACTCGGACCCGACGTCAATGAAAGTTTACTTTCCTTCTCAGTGAACCCAAAAGGAAAAATTCGCGTGGGAATGGCGGCGATCAAGGGTGTTGGAGAAGCGGCGGCGGAAGAAGTAATTCGTGAACGCAACGAGAATGGCCCCTATTTGGGTTTATTCGATCTGACGAAACGGGCCAATTTGCGAACCGTCAATAAAAAATCGCTGGAAGGCCTGGCATTAACCGGTGCCTTTGATCAATTTGAAGGCTACCACCGTGCCTTATTGGTCGAAAAGGTAGGAGACGCAATGAATGGTGTGGAGATGGCTTTACGTTTTGGCAACTCGTTTCAGGCACAGCAATTAACCAACCAGGCATCCTTGTTTGGAGGTGATTCTGAAGTCTCGCTAAGCGAACCGAAATTCCCGGAGGTTGAACCCTGGAATAAAATGGAAAGGCTTAACCGGGAGAAGGAACTCATAGGCATGTACATTACCGGTCACCCACTCGACAATCACAAAACCGATATTGAGTTCTTTTGCAATACGCGGCTTGAGGAATTGAACGAATTAGACGACATGGCGGGTAAGTCCGGCTTCAAAATGGCGGGTATTATCACGTCCCACCAAAGTCGAATAACTAAAAACGGAAAGGCCTTTGGCATCTTTGTAGTCGAAGATTTTACCGGGTCTCACGAATTTGCCCTTTTTGGCGATGACTATGCCAAGTTTAAGGGCTATTTGGCACCGAATTCGATGTTGTTCATTACGGCAAAAATTCAGGGCAGGTATTACGATGAGACCATCAAAGAGGTCAAGATTACCAGCATCGACTTCCTACACGACATTCGAGATAAATACCTGGAGAAACTCACCTTAACTATTTTGCTTGACCAGGTCGATGAACCATTGGTGAATAAGCTTTACAGTCTGGCGTCCGCAGAAAAAGGAAACACGAGCTTAAATCTGGAAATTGCCGATTTATCAGATAAATACAGAGTTGACTTGTTCTCAACCAGTTTTAAGATCAATGTCAACAACGATTGGATTCATGCCTTGAAGGAACTGGGATTGAGGTATAAGGTTAATTAGCTCTTAGTTGATAGTTCTTAGTTGATAGTTCTTAGTTGATAGTTCTTAGTTCCTAGTTGGTTGTTCTCCCGCAACGTCATTCAGAGTCATACCGCAGAATCACAACAGACAGACTCTGAACAAGTATCGCTACAACCGTAGCTTCATCCCATG
>CAYZWM010000274.1:0-5051 GCA_964482155.1 uncultured Chitinophagaceae bacterium
TCCTGGGCTTGTCGTTGTAAAGTCTATGTTTTCAGACTGGTCATGCCATAAATAACTGTGCATGTCGATTGGTCCAGTCATATATCGAAAGAGGTCGTCGCAATAATTTGAGTCGTTTCCAAGGTCTAAATCTATAACTGGATTTTCTATATAAATAGAGTCCGTTTCTACACAATGTTTAAACGAAATTCGTACCCAATGATGACCAGCGGTATCCAAAATATGTCTTCGTTCGGTTGATCCATCGCTCCACAGGTATGTTGCTCCGTTAACGTCGTCATTTCCTCCATCAAATTCTTTCTCAAATTCGTTACAAACGAAAAGGTATTCAGCAATGTTCGGTTTTGCCACATAGACCTTCGTGGAATCTACTTTGAAGCAGTGTTTATTACTTACCCGCACCCAATAGTCGCCCGAACGGGTAACATGTAAGGTCTGGAAGGTGTCTTTAAAAGACGTGCTCCACCGGTATTTGTGTTCCTCTACACCGGCATCCAGGACAACATCAACCTCTTCTTCCGTACAGAAAAGAGTATCTGGAACCATTGAAAATTCAACGGGGTCTAGATAGAGGTTTAGCGAATCACTTCCTGTGCAATTCCCATAGAAAACAGTCGCCTTATACATACCAGTATCACGTGCTCGAATGGATGTGCCGAATTGCCCCGTGTTCCATACTATTTTGGTCGCATCAAAAACTCTCGGGGAAAGATACCGGTCAACTTTTTTGCAGAAGAAGATATCTGGCCCAAGTTCAACATCAACTTTAGATTTAACCTTGACAATAAATTTATATTCCGCTTCACATACCTCGTTCCACGCTTTTAAAACAGCGAGATACTCCCCATTGCCTGGATAAATCCAGGTGGGATTTACTTCGTGAGACGTATCAGCGTCAGTTGTTGGATCGCCAAACGTCCAGAAATATCTCTTTGCTTTAAGACTCTTGTTTATGAAGTCGACCGTGTCAGAACAGGCATAGGTCAGCGCAGAAGATCCTGCACTAATTTGGAAATTTGGCACTAAAGTGGTGTTGCAGTTCCGTACATTAAATTGATAATCTCGTAAGGTTTCTCCAATCAGTACGCCATCTCTGTATTCTTTAACCTTGATGCCAATTACATATTGTCCAACCAGATTTGGCAGAAGGGTCAACTCTCCGGTAAAGCGGTTGATTTCCATCATGGGGTCTCCAGATACCTGATTAAACGTGCTGTATGGTATTTTCCAGATGATGTTTTCAAAATCCGGTGCTTTGAACAATCCATTTGCATCGTTGTCAGGCCTGGGTTGGTTTCGCGAAGCTCCTTTATACGGTTTGTAAAGCTCGTATATCAACGAATCACCGTCTGGGTCCGTTGCCGAATGATCAAATTGAAGAGGTGCGTCGGTGCAGAGATAATTGGGAGGTAGTTCCTTAAAAATAGCACTGCTGTTATCACTTACAACGTCAGTTCCTGGAATCTTTACCCAATAGGTGGCTCCAGTACTTTCAGGCTCCACAATGTTATTAATACTGTTGTTCCTGCAGCAACGCTGAAAGGCAAGTATGACACCATCTTTTCCAGGATCTAAGAATATGGTTCTTTTATAGACATATTCCGCGACACAAACATCACGGGGAGGGATCAAACACTGGTAATGAATTTTATCTAAGTACTTAGGCCCTGTGCGAGAGAAACTCTGATAGGTACGAAAGGCATTGGTTTTGGCATTCCAGAAGCTAATAATTGCTTGTGCGTCGGAAGCAATGGCTTGTGGATTCCCATTCTCACAATCCATATAAAGTTTAAGAGTAACGGTATATAAGTTGACGCCGACTTTTTTGTAATAAAAGTCTCCACCCACGATATGTGTTGCAGAAGCAGAAATGCTTAATAACAGCATACAAAGAGTTATGAGTGTTCCTTTTTTCAAAGTTCTTATAGGTGTTTAGACACAGTGAAGCGACTAAACGTCTCAAATGTCGTGAAAGAATAGAGGAAAAGGAAGCTTCGAGTGTCATTATTCGGTATTCTTGATTATAAAGATTGTTTTGAATTTGACAATGACGTACCAAACAACCGGAATACAGGTTGGTCAAATGTCAGCTCAAGAATTCGTAAAGTACCTTGTAGAAAGCTTTAGGATTTTCAGCATGTACCCAGTGTCCAGCGTTTGGTATCGTATTGAATTCCGCATTGGGAAACAACTCCAGAATCTGATCTTGGTCAGCTTCGGTTACATAATTCGACAGCTCACCTGAGATAAATAGGGTCGGGTTAGAAAATGGCCAGTTTAGTGTCACTTTATCACTAATCGTCTCGTAATTATCGAAAATGCTTTGAAGATTAAGTTTCCAGTTAAAGCCACCTTCTCTTTGACGCTGAAGGTTCTTTAATAGAAAGAGACGCACTCCAGGATCCTGAACGCTCTTTGCAAATTCATGGTCTGCTTCAGATCTGGAGTTAATTCGGCCTATGGGAAGATCAAACATGGCCTTGAATAGGTGAAGATGGCCAGGTAGATATTTTTTTGGGGCGATATCAACCACACAAAGTTTGTCGATAAGGCCAGGGTACAAATCAGCCAGTTTCATTACAGCCTTTCCTCCCATGGAATGGCCAACAAAACTGGCTTTGGCAATAGAATGTTTTTCAAAAAATTCAGATAGGTCATCGGAAATCAAATCGTAGGTCATATCCACGCTTTGTGGAGAGCCTCCATGATTTCGAACATCTACCGTATAGACTGTAAAATCTGGGGCAAGCTGTCTGGCAATGTTATGCCAATTGTCAAGCATACCGAACAGACCATGCACAATGAGGACTACGTTAGTTGAGTCGCCATATTTTTTATAATTCAGTTCCAAAGAACCCGAGTATTTTAGTTTAAAAGAGATTCAACATCGTGATAATCTAATCCAAATGCCTCAGAGACCCCTTTGTAACATACTTTGCCATTAATAATGTTCAAGCCAAGTTTCAATTCTTCATTGTCCTTACAAGCCTGTTTCCAGCCCTTGTTTGCAAGTTGGATTGCATATGGCAATGTGGCATTGGTTAATGCCAAGGTAGACGTATAAGGTACTGCGCCTGGCATGTTTGCCACACAGTAATGCATAATGCCGTCAATCACAAATGTAGGGTCCTGGTGAGTTGTCGGTCTGCATGTTTCAATGCAACCTCCCTGATCAACAGCCACATCAACCAAAACAGTGCCTGGTCTCATGATTTTCAACATCTCTCTTGTAATCAAATGCGGTGCCTTTGCGCCTGGAATTAAAACTGCACCGATGATCAAATCATGCGTTTTTACCATAGCACGAATATTGTGTTCATTCGACATCATGGTATGCACGTTTGCGGGCATTACATCATCCAGATATCTCAATCTTGGCAGGTTGACGTCCATAATGGTAACGTCAGCACCAAGTCCTGCAGCCATTTTTGCTGAGTTGGTTCCTACAACGCCACCACCTAGCACAAGAACTTTGGCAGGTTTTACACCTGGAACGCCACCTAACAAAATACCTCGACCACCCTCTGGTTTCTCAAGGTACTTGGCACCTTCCTGAGTTGCCATTCGGCCTGCAACTTCACTCATGGGTACGAGCAATGGAAGGCTCCTATCCGCTTGTTCAACGGTTTCATATGCAAGGCAAATACTGCCACTATCAATCATTGCGTGAGTTAAAGGCTCATAACTTGCGAAGTGAAAATAGGTGAACACCAATTGATCCTTTTTGATGAGTTTGTACTCAGATTCAATCGGTTCCTTTACTTTTATTATCATTTCAGCAATGGCATACGTGTCTTCAATGGTTGGAAGAATTTGTCCGCCAGCTTCAATATACTCATCATCCTTAAATCCGCTTCCGTTTCCGGCGGTCGATTGAACATAAACGATGTGGTTTCGTTTGATCATTTCACGAACACCTGCGGGGGTTAATGCCACACGGTTTTCGTTGTTTTTAATTTCTTTGGGTACTCCAATAATCATTGCCTAATTCTTTTAAAAGGTCGGCAAAGATAGTTTCAACATAATGTTAAAAACAACATGAATTTTGACTTTCAAAACAGTGGTTTTCTAACTTCCTCAAATTATTTTCCCCAATTGCGCTTTCATGCTGAATTTTTGAAGCATCTATGGTTAATTTTGCGACCCAATTTGAAGTGTCAAACATGCAAGAAATTACTGTACAAACGGCAGAAGAACTAGGCTTAAGACCAGAGGAGTTTGAAAAGATTAAAGAAGTCCTTGGAAGAACTCCCAATTTTACGGAACTCAGTGTTTATTCTGTTATGTGGAGTGAGCATTGTTCGTATAAGAATTCGATAGTCTGGCTGAAGAAACTTCCTAAAGAAGGACCGCTGATATTGGCTGAAGCTGGTGAAGAAAACGCTGGTTTAGTTGATATTGGAGGAGGTCTTGCATGTTGTTTTAAAATAGAAAGTCATAACCACCCATCGGCCATCGAACCTTATCAGGGTGCGGCTACGGGTGTTGGAGGAATAAATAGAGATATTTTTTCTATGGGAGCAAGACCCATTGCCCAATTGAATTCACTCCGATTTGGCAACATCGATACGGCTCGAACCAAATGGTTGGCCAAAGGTGTTGTAAAGGGAATAGGTGATTATGGAAACTCCTTTGGGATTCCAACGGTCGGCGGAGAAGTTTACTTTGACGATTGCTACGAAACCAATATTCTGGTTAACGCCATGAGTGTAGGTATTGTAGAAGTAGGTAAAACGGTAAGTGCGGTTGCAGAAGGAATCGGGAACCCAGTTTATATATTTGGTTCTGCCACAGGAAAAGATGGTATAGCCGGCGCCTCATTTGCCAGTAAAGATATTGGCGAAAACGCAATGGACGATTTGCCTTCGGTACAGGTAGGTGACCCTTTTTGGGAAAAACTTATTCTCGAAGCGACCATGGAAATTATCGCTACAGGAGCAGTCGTTGGACTTCAGGATATGGGAGCTGCTGGAATTACTTGCTCTACCTGTGAAATGAGTGCAAAAAGCGAAACGGGAATGACCATTGATTTAGATAAAGTACCACTCCGC
>CAYZWM010000275.1:0-218 GCA_964482155.1 uncultured Chitinophagaceae bacterium
GATCAAGTCGTTGCATTCCTTTATCACTTCATCACTAATCCCATCAACTTCATTGCCAAAAACGACGGCAACCTTGTCGTGTTGATCAAAGCGAATGGTATCGAGATGTTTAGAAGAATCGGTTTGCTCCACACCATAAACAACGTAGCCTTCTGATTTTAAATTGTTTACAGCATCTACGGTATGCGTTTCATGAATCCAATTTACTGATTTTTCTG
>CAYZWM010000275.1:228-5050 GCA_964482155.1 uncultured Chitinophagaceae bacterium
AATAGCCGTTTTTGTAATGTCGCGATGCGGTGGTTTTGCCGTAATTCCGCATAGAAATAATCTGTCTATTCTAAACGCATCCGATGTCCTAAATACCGAACCTACATTGAGCATGCTGCGCACATTGTCGAGGATAACACAAATCGGAAGTTTGTCTGCTTTTTTAAATTCATCCACAGTCAACCGATTAAGTTCTATATTTTTTAATTTGCGTGGCATTTAATAGTTAATTACTGGTGACAAAAGTAAAGAAGGACAGCGAAACTCCGTTGATGCGTCAATACACGCAAATAAAGGCCAAATATCCAGGCGCAATGGTTCTTTTTCGTGTTGGAGATTTTTATGAAACCTTCAATGATGACGCGGTCAAGGCCTCGAAAATTTTGGATATTGTACTTACTAGACGGGCTAATGGGAAAGCTTCTCATGTTCATTTAGCAGGTTTTCCACATCATTCGCTCGATACGTATTTGCCCAAATTGGTGCGCGCAGGACAGCGAGTTGCCATCTGTGATCAGTTGGAAGAACCTCAAAAAGGTAAAAAACTGGTCAAACGTGGGGTGACGGAATTGGTCACACCTGGGGTTACCATTAACGACAAAGTGCTTGAAGCGCGACAAAGCAATTATTTGGCGGCTGTCACAATCGACAAAGATGCTATTGGAGCTGCATTCCTGGATATATCAACCGGGGAGTTTCTTGTGGCTCAAGGCAAGGATGAATTCATTCAAAAACTGCTTCATGGATTGAATCCCTCTGAAATTCTCTATTCAAAACCCAAACGAAATAAGTTTGAATCGCTTTTTGGAGAAGACTTGCATACGTACACATTAGACGAGTGGATTTTTACCCACGACTTTGGTTACGACCGATTGCTTCAACATTTTCAGACTCCCAATCTCAAAGGATTTGGAATTGAAAATCAAGAACTGTCTATAGCTGCGGCTGGAGCCTGTTTGTATTATCTGGAACAAACCCACCACAACCATACCGACCACATTTCGTCTATTAGTCGGATTGAAGAGGATAGCCACGTTTGGATGGACAACTTTACGGTTCGAAATCTTGAATTGGTGCAACCGAATCAAGCCAATGGCAAGTGTTTGATCGACATTCTGGACGAGACCAGCACGCCTATGGGTGGTCGACTGCTCAAGAGGTGGTTAATGCTTCCATTAAAAAGCCTGGCGCCTATTGAGCAACGACTTGACGCGGTGGAACACCTGGTCAATCAACCGGAGCTTGTTGATGAATTGGAAGATGGCCTTAAACAGATTGGTGATTTGGAACGGTTGGTTTCCAAAGTAGCCGTTCAGCGTATAAATCCGAGGGAACTTGCCCAGCTTAAAAGGTCATTGGTTGCTCTCAATGAAGTTGTTGCGCTGTGTTTGGAAAAAGGCAATGAAGAAATCAAACGGCTGGCTAATAACATGCAAAAATGTGAAGAGCTGATTGAAAAAATTGAATTAGAAATTTCCGAAAATCCACCTTTACTGATCCATAAGGGAGGTGTTTTTGCCGATCATATAAACGACGAACTGGACGAACTACGAAAAATCGCTTTTTCAGGTAAAGATTACCTGGTTTCTCTTCAGCAGAGAGAAATTGAAAAGACCGGAATTACGTCGTTAAAAATTGCCTTTAACAATGTGTTTGGATACTACATTGAGGTTAAAAACACCCATAAAGACAAGGTTCCAGAAGAGTGGGTCAGAAAACAAACTTTGGTCAATGCAGAGCGGTATATTACCGAAGAGCTTAAGGAATATGAGGGTAAGATATTAACGGCTGAGGATAAAATCGTAAGCATTGAGTCGGAAATGTACCGGAATTTTGTCCTGGAGATTCAGAAGTACGTCTCCCCTATCCAAATCAATGCACGAACCACTGCCCATTTAGACTGTTTGGTTTCTTTTGGACGTGTATCTAAAGAAAACAACTACTGCAAACCTGAAGTTGATGAATCGCGAACCCTGGCTTTGGTTGGATGTCGTCATCCGGTTATTGAACACATGCTACCGCATGGCGAAGAATATATACCAAACGATTTGGTGCTCAACTCGGATACCCAACAGTTGGTTATTCTTACTGGACCGAATATGTCTGGTAAATCGGCCCTACTGCGGCAAACGGCTTTGGCTGTGGTACTTGCCCAGATTGGTTGCTTTGTGCCCGCAAAACACGCGCAAATTGGTCTGGTGGATAAGATATATACCCGTGTAGGCGCCTCCGACAATATCAGTCAAGGAGAAAGTACGTTTATGGTAGAAATGACGGAAACGGCCAGCATTCTTAATAACCTATCGGATCGAAGCCTAATCCTTTTGGATGAAATCGGACGGGGAACGAGTACGTTTGATGGTGTTTCGTTGGCGTGGGCCATTGCTGAGTTTATCGCCAACCACGAAACCAAGCCAAAAACCTTATTTGCGACGCACTACCACGAGCTTAACGAACTGGAAGCCAAACTTGAATCGGTGGTAAATTACCACGTCACCACCAAGGAAATTGGGAAGAAGGTTCTCTTTCTTCGAAAAATTGAACGAGGTGGCAGTGAACATAGTTTTGGTATTCACGTAGCTCGTATGGCCGGTGTGCCAAAATCCATATTGAAACGAGCTGATCAAATACTGGGTCAACTGGAAAAGGATCGCATTAATTTGAGTGGCCGCGAAAAACTGAAGAATTTAAGACAAACGGAATACCAGCTCAATTTGTTTTCTATTGACGATCCCAAGTTGAAGGAGATCACGGAGCAGTTGAGTGAGCTGGATACCAACACGTTAACACCAATTGAAGCTTTGCTCAAATTGAATGAAATTAAGAAATTGTTAAATGACTAATTCTCGATACAGTTTGGCTATCGCCAAACCACTAAGGACGATGATGTCCTTACAAGTCGAACTGACAGGCAGCGGTGTTCAAAAAGGGAAATAAGAAGAGATATGAAATTGGGTTATTATGAAAATATGTTCTTGATACATCAGACAAAAACCTGTCAGTTCGAGTGTTTTTCGCAGAAAAATGTATCGAGAACACGTCAAACGCATGATGCTATTGGGCGTGTTTTTCGTAGAAAAATGGTTCAAGTACAAACCTCTTTTGCTCCAATATTTGCGTCTCTTTTACTTGCTCTATTTCTATGTACAGGTCAAGCCACAGCCCAAAACTCATGGGTCTACTTTACCGATAAGTGCCATGACGACCTTCGGTTGGATGATGCCGTTTGTATTGATTACTTAGATTACATTAAAAATCAAGGTGTCGAAGTTGTGGGTACCTCAAAATGGTTAAACGCAGCCTGCGTTAAGGGGAATCCAAAACACCTCATGTTGGCCACTTTTGTCGATCGTGTAGAAGCTTTGGGTAGGTATAAGGTAATCAAACACGAGGTCCAACAAACTCAGGAAGAGTTTAGTTATGGCCACAGCGACTGGCAATTGAATATGTTGGGGCTCGATTCTTTTCACCGACTTGGATATACCGGCAAAGGCGTGACCATCGCATTGTTTGATGGTGGTTTTTACAAAGCCGATACCGTTCATGCGTTTGACTCTCTATGGGATCAGGGCCGCATCAAAGGCTATTGGGATTTTCTTAGAGACGATACAACCAACTTTTGGGAATACGACGGGCATGGGAAATATGTCCTTTCCATAATTGCCGCCAACTGGCCGGATTCGATGATGGGTGCAGCTCCTGGAGCGAATTACTTATTGGCACGAACAGAACATACGGACAAAGAAGTCCATTTAGAGGAATATGCCTGGGTAAAAGGCCTGGAATGGGCCGATAGTATGGGTGCTGATATTATTCACTCCTCACTTGGCTATTCAGAATTCGACACATTAGAAGGCGATTATACCTATGCCGATATGGATGGCGAAACGACCATCATCACAAAGGCGACCGACATCGCATTTTCTAAGGGGATATTTGTCACCAACAGTGCGGGCAACGATGGCGATGATGAATGGCATTACATTACAGCACCCTGCGATGGAAAACATGTGTTGTGCGTGGGTTCGGTCGACTCGAATCGCAATCATTCTGTTTTTTCTTCCTACGGCCCCAGTGCCGACGGACGGGTAAAACCGGATGTGATGGCTATGGGGGAAGGTGTAACGTTTATCGACAACAAGGCCACCTTAAAAACGGGTAATGGAACGTCGTTTTCGGGTCCAATCATTGCGGGTTTTGTTGCATGTTTAAAGCAAGCCTGGCCAGATATGACGAATGTACAGATATATGAGGCTGTTATTCAAAGTGCCGATCGATATCAAAATCCAGATACGGCATATGGTTATGGATTGCCCAACATTCTAAAAGCGGATTCGTTGTTGGCTCAATTTGTATCGGTTGCTGAACTAAAAGCGAGACAGGTGAATATTTACCCAAACCCGGTTGAGAGTTTGGTAAACGTGATAACGAACACACCTATAGAGGCCATTCGGATCGTTGATATGGCCGGCAACACTCTATATGCTCATACAACTGATAATGAACGGCGTATCTCTGTTGATCTATCGGAATTTGCTCAGGGCGTGTATGTTTTGGTAATACGTTTGGAGGGTGGTTTGGTCGAAATGAAGAAGCTCGAAAAAATCTAAAATTAAATGCAAATAATTTGTTTGTTAGAATTCGAAAATTATATCTTTGCACACCTCAAAAAAACGAGGTTGTTCTTTAACAAATTGCGAAAGTAGCTCAGCTGGTAGAGCATCACCTTGCCAAGGTGGGGGTCGCGAGTTCGAATCTCGTCTTTCGCTCAATATTAAAAAAAGGGAGCAATCCCTTTTTTTGTTTGAGTACGGTACTTCTA
>CAYZWM010000276.1:0-5044 GCA_964482155.1 uncultured Chitinophagaceae bacterium
TTCATTCGGAGTGGGTGAATCGTCTTTTTTAGGATTCTGAACCGGGGTTGAGTCGGGACGATCTATGCCGGAATCTTCAATATTTACCCCCTCTTTATTTTTCTTACCCTTCTTTTGACTCTCGATTTTCACCTTTTGCAGAGCCATATAAGACTCATATATTCTCGTATATTCCTTCGATTGTGCTTTAAAAAGAACAGTTAAAGAATCGTTAACTTGCTTTAAATCAACAAGTCTAGTCGTATCGTTTAGATAAATATCTCGTCTTGCTATTAAAGCTGCGGTCGATAATTCTAGGTCTCCTATACGTTTTAGGTAGCTTTTATTATAATAGGTTAAAAACTGGTTATCCGACTTAGAAAGAGTGATGAGTTTATTCCAAGCTAACCGAGATTCGCGATAACTGGTAAAGGTATCGAGGCTTTCGATGTGTGACTCACCAAAGCGCTCTAAACCAGAATTATTTAGTTTTATGGTATAAAAATATACCAAGCCAAAGGCCAAACATATGAATATGATGCTAACCAAAAGAACTTTCTTAATCCTGGATTTGGGGATCTTTCCCGAATGGAATAATGACTTTCGATTTTCTAAGCATTTAATATATATAGCGGACATATTATCGTGTCCTCCACCCGAATCAAATCCCAATTGGTTTGATTTTAAAATTAACGTTGAAGCAACATTCTCGTTGTCATGAACAACAATATTCACTATACCGTGGGTGCCTAAGATGCCAGATACGCCATCTGAAACCAATACCATTGAATCCCCTTCCTGAATCTCAAGTATTCCGACATCCTGCGACTCTAAATTAAGTTCAGAGCTGACGCCAATAGCTTTTAAAATAATATTTGATTCAGGGTGATTCTCCGCCTCTGCCTCGGTGAGAATCCCATTCTTTACCATGTCGAACACCTTGGAATGATCTCTGGTCATGAAAACTACTTCCTGACCACGTATTTGATATAATCGACTGTCACCAATGTAACCATAGTAGGCCTGATCGTCTTTTAAAATCAAAATGACGGCTGTAGTTCCCATTCCCCGGTACTCCTCGTGTTTTTCGGTATACTGAAAAATGGCATTGTTTGCTTTATGAAGGGCTTCTGATATTACCTGGTTTACGTTCGAGAATTGAGAATTAAGGACACACTGCTTTATGGTGTTTACGGCCATTTCACTAGCCACTTCACCACCGAATGCTCCTCCCATACCATCAGCCAAAATAAAAAGCTTACCGAACCGTGTAGGTATTTCATTAGAAATGAAATCCTGATTAACGGCTCTCCCTCCTATATCAATGGCTGTGTTATATGTATAGTTCTGTAAAATCAATTTACAATTGTTGGTTGGAGTATGGATCAATAAATTGCGGCGTATAAACTAAAGATTGATAGTGTTTTTTTGCCTGCTGAAACTTGGTGGAAATTAGGGTCAGGTTTAGTCCAACATTTACGGCAACATATTTCTCACCCAAATAATAAATACCTTCAAAATGGACTACTGGGAACACTAAACCTAGACCTACGCAATACTGACGATCTAATTTGATTTTTTTTGGTGCACTTAAATCATGGGTGCCAAAAATATTGTTATTATCCACCTTTAAGCGATAGTCTCCAACAGCACTAAAAGATTTAAATGATGTTCCTCCAATAAATGCAATGTATTTAAACGGTTTAATGTTTAATCCAATCTCAAAGTAGTTAACCGACACGTATTTGGATTTAGTAAAATCCTCATCAGTAGGCTCGTTAACAGGCATACCATCTGTTATATTTGGCAGGGCTAATGCACCATAGTGTTGAAACGAAACATAGGGTCCAACAATTGAATACAGTGATAACTTATACCGTCGATTAAACCCATTACCCGCTTCAGTAACATTTCCATATGTATCGGAACTAGAGCCAGCAAAAAGGGATGTCGAAAGACCTAATTTTGGTTGTTTTAACACTTCAAGTCTATTTAGCTTTTGAAGCTTAACAACAACCCAGATGGTCTTTATCAACTGATCATTATTATATACCTTAATAAATGAACCGATCAATGGCTTAGCAACCTTGTCAGGGTCATATAAGATATTGACCTCCAACGGATTTTCTGCACTATCGGAAAGATTAAACTTCTTTGAATGGGTAAAATCGTCCTGTGTGATTTCGATTAAAAAGTTTTTATTTGATTCAGTTCTTAAAGTGACTGTGCCCTTGTAGTTGGTTAATTCTATTAGAAGAGC
The DNA here is from genome assembly GCA_964482155.1 of uncultured Chitinophagaceae bacterium. Lineage (GTDB taxonomy): Bacteria > Bacteroidota > Bacteroidia > NS11-12g > UBA9320 > UBA987. The sequence continues at coordinate 2,240 of CAYZWM010000276.1, forward strand.
CTGAATCTGCATACTTTTTAGATGCGGATCATAAATAAACTCCATCGAATCACTTGTAACAATGGTGCCACGTACGTTGGTTAGAAGATGTTGTAGTCGTTCATTATCCTTATTTACTTGTTCAACCTTTGTTTGATAGACAGAAATGGTGTCATATAGAGCCCTCAGGTTTTCTTCTTTCTTCGCTAGTTTATTTTTTAGGAGTGAAAGTTCCGAATTTAAGGTGTCAATGGATGTGACAACATGGTCACCTTTCTCAAGTTCAAGTTGATAGGCTTTTAATACAACCTTCATGAATTTAGCATCTGAATTACCAAGCTCAGTGGATTTTTCCATGTAGGTAATGGCGGTGTCAATACTGGCTTGTGTCTGTTCATTAATCAGGTAGGTTAATCCAAAATAATACGCAGCATCTTTGTTTATGGCTTTGTATGCAGAAAAGCCATTGTTCGCATCGGTGTAAGCACCTTTTGTTAAATCACTAAAGGCATCAATCATTTCTTCGCACTGACTAATTTTAGCGGGAAGTATCTCATTCGTAGGATCCTCCTCTAAAGCCATCTGATAGTTAAGCAATGCATCATCATAATTAACAACGTAAAGATCATACACGTGTTGATCCAATAATTCATTAGCAGTTACCAAATCTTGAGCCTGGGAATGACTAAGTACTAAAGAAAGGATAATCAAACAAATTGTTTTAAGCATAATTAACGACAATTATTGATTAGTTTGTTTTGAATTTTACTGGCTTGTTTACTATTAAGATTTTTGCAATTATTATAAAGTTTGCAAGCGGAGTCCCTATCTTTTGAACTTGTTGTCATAGATAATAGGTCGGAATAATGCTTAAAACCATCTCTTTCAATTTTTAAACGCAAGGTTTGAGCCTTTGAGGAATTCCCATATCCAGGCAGGCTGACCAAATTATGAGCATCAATGTATTTTTTGCTGTTATACATACCTTTAGCTATGGCAATATTTATTCTTATAGTTTCAACGGTTAACGGTATGTCAATAGTAGGGGTGGGCAGGATAAGAGTATCTTTCTTAGTAGTGTCCGGTTTACCGCCTTCGTCATTTCCATTAGTAGATCCCTCGTTTGTGTCTCGTTTAATCACTAGTTGTGAATCGTTCTTAGTTGTGCCTATGGGCGGTGGTGGATAACTAGAGATTATTCTAGAGTTGCTACTCTTCGAAGACTGTGACCAATTGAATGCTACAAATGCCGAAATTAAGACCACCAAAACACTTAATATCCAAACAACATTTACTTGCTTGATTTTTGTTGCGTGATGTCTTTTGACCGTATCTAACTCTGAAGCATCAATTACATCATTTCGATGGACAAGGGCTTCATAAAACGCTTTTACAGAAGAATAACGTTCATCCATATCTTTTGCAGATGCCTTCAAAAGAACTTTAAAGAGAGATGGTTCGATGCTTTCGTTCGGAGGCAAACTCGTTTCAACCTGATGTTTCATAATCTCATACTCCGTACCTTCAAAAGGGACTACACCTGTGAGCATTTTAAATAAAACGATGGCTGCCGAGTAGACATCAGACCTCTCATCAACGATGTCGTGCTTGCCCTTAATCTGTTCTGGAGGTGAATAATATATGGACCCAATGACGGTGCCAATACCCGTTTTTGACTTCCGTTTATCCCCCGTTATTTTGGCGATACCAAAATCTAAAATTTTGACATGCAGGGTTTTGGCATCAATGAGCACATTAGATGGTTTTATGTCTCTATGAACTATGCGTGGTTCATTGTTGTGTAATGCAGAGAGTCCATCTAATATTTGTTTAATGATGGACATGGCGGTATCTTCATCGAACTTAGAAGACTTGTGAAGTTTTTCAATGTACTCGTCAAGTGGCTCTCCTTCAAAGTACTTGGATATGGTGTGATATTTACCATCAGACTTAATAAAGTCTAGCTGCTTGACCAGGTTTTTATGTGAAACACGAATTTGAGCATTTTGCGACTCCCGTTCAACAATTTTAACGTTGTCTGTAAGCTCTTTAAACAAAACCTTAATAGCAACGGGTTCGTTCGTTTTTAAATCAACTCCTTTAAACACCCGACCCATTCCACCTTCACCAATAAATGAAGCCTTTTTTCGAGGATCAAAGGAATAGGAAGAATAGTCGCCCTGAAGTATAATCGTTGCCATGAGTCAACACTAATTCTACTTTGTGAAGGTTTGACCTTTGTTAAAATTCTGTGAGGAATAATCAACATTCGGGTCTTCAACTGTTTGGAAATCAGGATTTACAGCAAGTCCTTCTGAGTCTCTATCTACCAGAATGAATAACAGTTCATATTCGCCAAATGATAACTTAGCTCTGTTTTTAATATCATATCCGGTATTCGGCCTAATTAATCCTTGATTATCAATTTGTGTTCCATTTTCTGAATTCAAATCAGTCAAAATGCAACTCAAGTTATCCTTGTTTTCAAAAAAATTGATATTCAAAATAGCATGTTCATTTGAAATAGTTTCCTCAAAGAGTTTTACCTGACAATTTGTGCCTCTTCCTATTACGTTTCGTCCTTGATGTAATGGCCAAATTTCGCCATTAGGGTCTTTAGAATAAGAGATAAGTAGTCCGGTTAACGGACTTTTAGATTTGTTTTGTCGACCTCCAGTGTCAGAGTCAGACCCAGATCCAAACTTCGTCTTTTGGTTGGCTCCTTTGACGTTGTGTCCTTCGGATATTTTCGTTTTCATAAAATCATTCTCATTTGACTTGCCATCAACTCTGGTATTCTTATCGACTGTCATAAATAATGTATTA
>CAYZWM010000277.1:0-2727 GCA_964482155.1 uncultured Chitinophagaceae bacterium
TGGGAATTTTGACGATATGAATGTGTTAATTAGAATGATTATGAATAGCGATTGCAATGCGATGTCATCGAAGAACCGATTTGTCCAACATACGAAACGTAATTTACATATATGGTTGATTTGTAACGATATATGTCATCTAATCGCTAAACTATTACAGTCGGTGAGAAGATTTTAAATCAGAAAAGCCAACCTCATTCAAGAAGTTGGCTTCACTTTATTGATCCAAACTTACGAACTAGTGCTTTACAAGCACCTTAAAATTTTCAGCTCCTTGACTACTGTTTATTTGCACAATATAGAATCCGTTAGGGATTCTGCTCACTGAAAATTGACTTGTGTTTACCTGGTCATCTTTAATTTCAATAGGTATCCCAGACTGATCTGTAAGGCTTACATTAAACCTAAAGCCAGGTTTGGATACAAAAATGAAATCGCTCGTAGGATTTGGAAAAATTTCTGTGTTGGTTGTCGGTTTGGATTCGACCATTACAGCATCGCTGTATTCAAATTGGCCGTCGTAATCCACTTGTTTGAGCCGATAGTATATCGGTTTAGTTTGATTTGGAATATCGGTATCAAAATAAGTGTATTCAATAATGGTTTGGGAGTTGCCATTTCCATGTTCTTCCCCAATAACTTCAAAATTTTCCCCGTTGAGACTTCTTTCCACAACGAAGTGGCTGTTATTTTCTTCCATGGCTGTGGCCCACACCAATTCATTTTGTTTGTTCTTAGCCGTCGCCTTGAAATAGATTAGGTCTACTGGAAGCGCAACTGCACCACCCCCTTGGTTGGATCCACAGATGCCAGAGCTATCAGCATCAATAGAGGCATGTATTGCTCCATTTGTTGTCGTTATGCTGTAGGTATACGCATCAGAAATTGTCGTACCTACTGAACTTGGAGCATCTTTAATATTTATTGGAGGCGTAGATGTACCGTTACAGATGTTTATGCAACCCAAAGAACCTGGTCTGCTCGTATTTTCTTGTAAGTAGACGAAAGATGCAATTATATCACCACAACATCCTACTGTACCCCCGTGATTTTTAAACTCACCGGTTAAGGTAATGGTGCCTTTATTACATAAATAGTTGTCAAGATGTAATTTGGGTGCGGTTACTGTTCCACCGGGTTGGTTAAAAAATGATCCATGTCCTGCATTTGTGCCAATCCATAGTTCAGTTGATAATGTAACTATCCCAAAGTTGTGTACGGTAGGTAAGCCTATAAGAACGTGAGGCCCAGATCCGTTGTCTTTTACTTTTAATTTGTCGACAGATATGGTACCGTAGTTATATACTTCTCCCTTCTCATTATCACCGTAACCCACTTTAAGTTCATAATTACCGTATATTTCACCAGCGGCTTCAATGGTCACTTTTCCAATTATATTTAAGTTCGATTTAAGGATAACCTTGTGTTGTACAATAACTTCATCAGTACTTGACCCGGAGGGCACTCCATTATCCCAGGTACTGGATTTGTTCCATTCTCCATCCGTAATGGATGCGTACGTTGTAGCGGTCTGTACACCTGCTAAGGTTTCGTTGGAGGAAAGGTTTGCGTAAATAAAAAATGCGAGAGTTACTAAACTGGCTAAGACTGAGGTGACAATCACCAGTTTTCTCAGTTCGAGGTTCAACCCAATAGTGGGTTCATGTTTCTGTTCCATTTCATCAATTTTAAGTAGTAGTAGTAATCGTAGTTCCAGACATTGCATGCCTGTTTCGATGTCAAAATTAGATAAAAAAATCTAGAAATGGGAAAAATGACAGTACAAGAACGTTATTTAAAATCGTTCCAGATAGTGATTAGTTGGTTATATGACGTCAGAATAGATCAGGTTCGACTCCTCTACAACGTCACCATCACTCATTAGAACGCATCGTTCCATAAGGGCTATTAGCTCCCGGACATTGCCAGGAAACGTATGTTTAAGTAAGGACTTTTTTGCTGAATCGCCCAAGGTTTTATGGGCCATACCGTGTTTGTTACAATACATCTTAAGGAAATGTTCGGCCAATAACAAGACATCTCCTCCACGTTGTCTTAGAGGCGGAAGGTGGATTAGAAATCCCTGGATTCGATAGTATAAATCTTCTCTAAAGTTGCCAAGTTTTACCTGTTCACCTAAATTCTTGTTTGTCGCGGCCACGATTCTCACATTCAGCTTAATCTCTTTATTGCTTCCTAATCGACTTACGACCTTTTCTTGTAAAACACGTAGAAGTTTGGTCTGAAGCTGAATATCCATTTCACCAATTTCATCCAGAAAAATGGTTCCTCCATTGGCTTCTTCGAATCGGCCTTTTCGCCTCCCAGATGCACCTGTAAACGCACCTCGCTCATGTCCAAACAGTTCATCTTCAAGTAAATTAGCTGGAATTGCAGCGATGTTAATAGCGACATAAGGTTTACGCCTACGTTTGCTATTCATGTGAATTGCCTCCGCAATCAATTCCTTACCCGTGCCACTGTCCCCAGTTATCATTACCAGCGTATCTGTATTCTCTACCCGTTGAATTAACTTGAGAACCCGCATTATGGCTGTGCTTTGGCCAATTATTTTACCGTATTTACTTCGGTCAGTAATTTCTTCATGTAAAAGTGCAACCTCTTTCTTAAGCGATATGGTGCTTAAGCAATTGATTACGGCTTGTTTTAATTCGACAAGTGCGTTTTCATTTTTTACGATGTAACTTTTAACACCGCTTTTATATC
>CAYZWM010000277.1:2737-5035 GCA_964482155.1 uncultured Chitinophagaceae bacterium
GTCTTCCTGCCCGGATAGAAAAACAGTTGAAATGTCTGGATTGTAGTCGATTATTTTAGTAAGAATGTCCATTCCACTCATGTCGGGAAGCATGTAGTCAATGGTTACGACATCCGGGTTTTTATTCAAATTGTCTAAAAAATCTTGTCCATTATGGAATATTTCGAGTTCGTAATCTTCATCAGACAAAGCCTGTTTCATGGCTTCGGCGTACATTACGTTATCCTCTATTATAAAAACTTTGTTGAGCATGTAGCGTATTCTATTTTACAAGTATAGAATTCTCAAGTGACGTGTAGCTGGTTTATAGTATAAATTTTACCCACCAAACTAATAAAATGGACAGTCTGGTTTAGAACAAACGACATATCAGACATTGGACAACAATGTTATCGATGTTGGTCTCAGATCTGTTTGACCATGAGCAATAAATGTTGTTTCTTTGCACCACCCAAAAACAGGCGTTTTTTGGACAATCCAGATAAAATTAAATGGCACAATTTGAATTGATAATGCCCAAAATGGGCGAGAGTATTTCTGAAGCAACAGTAATAAGGTGGCTGAAGAACGAAGGTGATCGGGTAGAAGCGGAAGAAGCTGTGTTGGAGGGGGCAACTGATAAAGTTGATTCCGAAGTTCCGACTTCAGAGGCTGGTATCTTAACTAAACTCTTGTTTGGCGAAGGTGACGTGATCAAAGTGGGAGAGCCGGTAGCCATTATTGAGACTGAAGGAGCCGGAAATGTAACATCTGCTGCTACGTCTGTTGTAGAAAAGGTTGCTAAGAAAGAGGCAACACCTGTTGAAGTAATAACACATTCTGTTGAAGATGCAGTTGCAACTACAGCGTCTATATCAAATAATGGAGATCGATTCTATTCTCCATTGGTCATGAACATTGCCCGTAAGGAGGGTATATCAATGACCCAACTTGAGGCAATTCCTGGAACTGGTAAAGAAGGCAGGCTTACGAAGCGTGATATTCTTGCTTATGTAAAGAATGGAGTTCCTGTGGTTGAAACCACATCCACGGTGCCAACCACCGCCCCTTCAAAACCGGTCTCTAAATCGAGTACTCCAACGGTGTCCTTAAACGCAGGAGATGAGGTGATCGCCATGGATCGAATGAGAAAACTCATTGCGAACCACATGATCAACTCCTTGCAAGTATCGCCACACGTTTCTTCATTTGTTGAAGCTGACGTGACCAATTTGGTTAACTGGAGAAAGGCAAATAAAGATGAATTTCTAAAGAGGGAAGGTGTGCGTCTTACATTTACCCCCTTGTTTATAGAGGCAGTTGTAAAGGCCATTAAAGATTTTCCCATGATCAACGTGGAAGTAGACGGTGATAATATTATCAAGCGAAAGGCCATTAACATTGGTATGGCTGCTGCACTTCCAAGTGGAAACCTGATCGTTCCGGTAATCAGGAATGCCGATACCAAGAATTTGGTTGGACTCGCAAGAGAAGTAAACGACCTGGCATCTCGGGCCCGAACCAACTCGTTAAAACCAGATGAAATTCAAGGAGGAACCTACACCATAACAAATGTTGGAACGTTTGGGAACCTCATGGGCACGCCAATCATTAACCAACCTCAGGTGGCGATTTTGGCTACTGGAGCAATCGTTAAGAAGCCTGCCGTTATCGAAACTGAGTTTGGAGATATGATCGGTATCCGTCACTTTATGTATTTGTCACACAGCTATGACCATCGCGTGGTTGATGGCGCTCTTGGTGGTATGTTTGTCAAACGTGTTGCAGAATATCTCGAAAACTGGGATATAAATCGAGAGGTTTAGACCTTAGAAACCACCTTTATACTCATTAGAACGTCACTCAGAGGAATAGCCAGGCTTGCGCTCGGCTCCGAAGAGTCTCAACGATGTTTATGACTAGTACAGCATTTTTTCCACGGCTTCTTCGTAAAGGTCTTTCCAGTTTGAATTCATGGAATTGATCAATCCGATCTTAAAGTTTCTACTCTTTCCCTTTATATATTTCTCTTTAGACAGAGCGATATTAATTGTTTCAAAAAACGCATAGTAAACGAGCTTATTTAGGTTGTACCGAGCAGAGAAACTTTTCGGATATGTCTTAGATTTATGCTCCAGAATTCGACCGATCAAGTTGCTTGTTACTCCTGTATAAAGTACATTGTTGTACATGTTAGTAAGGATATAAACATATCCTCCTTTGGCTAGTGGCATATCCGAAGATAAGTTTTTATTTCAACGTCAAGATTCTTGTGCCTACGCCTAAAGCTACGGCAACACACGGTCGCCGCACTGCGTG
>CAYZWM010000278.1:0-5031 GCA_964482155.1 uncultured Chitinophagaceae bacterium
CGATGTAACCAAAGTTTGTTGCAAAACTCTCCAACCCATTAGAAAGGACCAATGCATCGTATAGCGTTATGCTTTTTGACGGATCCCAAAAATGAATGCCACCATTTCTTACGGCACCCGATATATTGAATTGGTAGTTGTCTGTAAACTGTGCTTTGGTATAAAGCGAAACGACATCTTCATTCTGCAATTCTATGTTGTTCGCAGAGGCTGGGTTGTCAAGAACATCCTGAACGTAGACCCTTCTTAACTGATATGTGCCGTCTGTGTTTCTCCTTCTCAAATAAGCCATTTGAGCATAGGTTTCTTTTTCTATCACGGCTTTGGACAATAGGTCTGAAAGTCGCATGCTATCCACGAGCTCAAAATTTCCAGGATGTCGAACCGATCCGGAAATTCCGACAAAATTCTCATAGGCACGAAGGCTACTGTGGAATATCAACATGTCTCCATTGCCTAATTTAAGATTCTTAGCCTCTGCCTCTTTTATCGTATAGTCTTTGATCATTTGTTGACCGTTGTCTGCGGAAATATGTTGAATCAACCCATTGTAGATCGTGGAACTGTACCCTCCAGCTAACTTCACCACGTCCTTAAAGGTTTCGTTATCTTTTAGTTCATACGTAGCGCTGTTGCGTATACCGCCACCATTTACCGATACACGTGTCTGATATTTAGGCACATAGATGACATCGTTGTTGTGTAAATAGAAATTGTATTGCTCCTTCGGGTCAACCATAAACTTGTATACGTCAAGAGTTCTTGTTCTCGACGACATGATTCGGATATTCCGTAAACTAGCGTCTGCACTTGGTCCACCTGCGGCAATCAATGCATTTAAGCCTGTGTTTAAAGCTGATATGGTATAGCTTCCTGGGGCATTTACTTCCCCAAAAATGTTAACCGTTATTGTTCTTGCGGTATGCAGGCTTACTTCAAATTGATCACTCGAAAAAAGGTACGCTTGCATAAATCGTCCTCGAAGCAATACTTTAGCTTTACTCAGAGTTACCCCTTTCAGGTAAATTTTAGCCACTTTGGTCGACCTTGAAGGCCGAATGAAACCGTCCTCTTGTATTTCAAAGATTAAGTCAGCCTGTGAAGCGCCAAAAATATTGATGGCTATTTTGTCTCCAACATCCAGAACGTAATGGCCAGGTGTAGTGCTGCTAGACGTTTTTCTATAAAAATCTAACGACTCGTTAAAGAAAATGTCCATTCCATACACATTACCCCGAGCTGAGTAATTGTCTTTCTCTTCTTCAGTAAGCTCATCATATATAGCTTCATCCAACGTGGCACCTTCCTTCATTCTTCGTCGGATTTCATCTGCCGATTTACGACTCAAATTCTGAAGCTTCATGTTCGATTCTTTGTCGATGGAGTCAGACGTTTGGTTGTTGTCTATTGCGCTGGTATTATCCTCTAATTTCGAAGAAACATTAGATTCCTGCACAGGACCGAGATCGTCATCTCCAGAGTCGTCGGCCTCCAACGCATTCTCTTGATCTGCAATGCCTTGTTCATTTTCAATTTCAGAAATAACCTGTTGAATTTCCTGTTCCAGTCCTTCGAGTTGATTGGGTTGTATGTTGTCCAAATCAATTCCCTTGGCTCGGAGTCTTCTTTTAACCTCGTCTTCGTCAATGTCTTGCTCGGAAAGCGCAGCCTGAGCAGCATTAATCTGATCTGTCTGTAGTATTTGTGCACCAAGAAAGTGCGAAACACTCAAAGAAAATAGTAGAAAAATTACTAGTCTTTTCATTGCGATAAACTATTGATTTTAGTTACAGGTTTGTGATATTCCATATACCATTTATAAAACTGTCTTAATCCAGTTTCAAGGGGGGTATGAAAATTATGTTTTAGGGCTTGTTTGATTTTTGTTGAATCTGCGAAGGTTTGATAAACATCTCCATCTTGCATTGGCAGATATTCTTTGGTTGCCGTTTTCTCACAGATTTGTTCAATTAAACGGATAAAATCAGATAATTGAATGGGCGATTCATTTCCAAGGTTGTAAATGGAAAACAAGTCATCTGAATCGAGACTTCCCTTTTGAATTAACATTGAAATATTCAAAACTATGTCGTCAATATAGGTAAAATCTCGCATTAGGTTCCCTTCGTTAAAAATACGAATGGGTTCACCTTTGTCGATTTTCGAGAAGAAGCCATAAACAGCCATGTCAGGTCTACCCCAGGGGCCATAGACGGTAAAAAATCGAAGAAGAGTAATGTTAAATTTGAATTGGGTGGCATAGTAATGCGACAATACCTCCACACATTTCTTAGTGGCTGCGTAAAGCGAAACAGGGGAATCCGTTTGGTCAGTCTCCGAATAAGGCGTCTTTTCCTGTTTACCATAAACAGAGCTACTTGAACCCATGATCAAATTAATGCCCTTTTTATCTTTTACGGCCTCCAGTAGGTTGTAGGTGGCTACAATATTCCCATTAAAATATAAATCAGGTTGAGAAATTGAAAGGCGAACGCCAGGTTGAGCAGCCAGATGAACGACGGTATCAAAGTGGTTGTTAGTAAACAACGCTTTAACGTCCTGAGCCTCGCATAAATCCATTCTCTTAAAAAAAATGGAAGCTTTAGGGTTGCTTACCCAGTCTGTCGTTTCGCTTGTAGGGATACCAAGGTCTTTTAATCTGTCCTTTTTTAATTGGACAGGGTAATAACTGTTTAAGTTGTCGATACCATAAACGAGCATGCCTTCCGATTCCAGTTTTTTAGCTAAATGATAGCCAATAAAACCGGCCATTCCGGTGATTAAAACGGTTGTCTTAGAGTCTTCCATCGACTACATCGTAATCTAGAACGGCTTTTACGTCAAACACGACACCGTTTTCAACTTTTATTGAATCTAAATCAAGGGTTAGAAAATCCTTATGGGCAACGGCTAGTACAACCGCTGAATATTTTTTTTGTGGAAGATCGTTCACAATGTCGACACCATATTCATGTTTAACCGCGTTAACGTTTGCCCATGGATCGTATATGTCTACATTGATTTCAAATCCTTCGAGTTCACGAATAATATCAATGACTCTTGAATTTCGAATATCGGGGCAATTTTCTTTAAACGTTATTCCAAGAACAAGAACCTCAGAATTTTTGATTTTCACGTTTTTGTGAATCATCAATTTAATAACCTTATTGGCAACAAATGCGCCCATATTCTCATTGACCCGCCTTCCAGAAAGAATCACTTCGGGATAGTAGCCTAATTGCTCTGCTTTGTGAACCATGTAGTATGGGTCTACCCCAATACAATGACCACCAACCAAACCAGGTCTGTATTTTAAGAAATTCCACTTCGTTCCGGCAGCTTCAATAACCTCGTTTGTGTCGATTCCTACGCGATCGCAGATCAAAGCCAATTCGTTCACAAAAGAGATATTCAAATCGCGTTGGCAGTTTTCAACCACCTTGGCAGCTTCAGCTACCTTCATGGATGGTGCTTTATACGTTCCTGCTTCAATAATAGAAGCATAGAGGTCGTCTACACGATCAGCGATTTGAGGTGTGGAACCTGAGGTGATTTTCTGAATCTTTGTTAGGGTGTTTATTTTGTCTCCTGGATTAATTCGTTCGGGTGAATATCCGCAGAAAAAGTCAGAATTAAATTTCAGATTACTGCCTTTTTCAAGTTCAGGAACACATATTTCTTCTGTGCAACCTGGAAACGTTGTGGATTCGTAAATGACGATGTCGTTTTTACGAAGATATTTAGAAATGGTTCTGCTGGATTGGATAAGAGGGTTAAGGTTTGGTTTCTTAAACTCATCGATAGGGGTGGGGACTGTTACGATATATACATCACTATCGGCAATGCTTTTTTCATCACTTGAACAGTACAATCCGTTGTCACTGGAATTGGCTGGTTTCAACACGGCAGAAAGGTGATCTTCCTCCATTTCCAGGGTGTGGTCTTTCCCACTCATTAGTTCCTCTATTCTGCCAGAATCAATGTCGTACCCAACAACGGCATATTTTTTGGCAAATTCAACGGCGAGGGGTAGTCCAACATAACCGAGTCCTACGACGGTAATCTTTAATTTTTTTAAACTCAAAATTGTTTGTGCTTTTTCTAGTGCTTAGTCATATGCGAAACTACACAGCTTCGCCACTTCACTCACAGGGAGTAAGTGCCCGAGACAGTGGCAAAGTTATGTTGAACGACCAGTATTAAAAAGGGGTTTTGTCAGTTTTTATCCAGAGTATTTGAACACTCTAAAGCGCTGAATTTTAACCGATAAAAACAAAAAAAGCGACCCCGAATCCGGAGTCGCTTTTTGAATATTGTTAACGATTTATTAAGCTAAAAATAGCCTATTGAACACCATGCATTAACTTGTTGACTGGTTTGTTGATTAAAACCAACAATAATCCAACACCTACGGTTATTAACCCCATTTTGGTATAAACGTCGGTGTACTGGGCCAAACTGGTAGCGGCGCTTGCAACGTCACTTCCATGTTTCTGGCCAGTAGCCATTGCTATTAATGCAGCAAGGTAATTGGACATGGCAAAAGACCAGAACCATCCACCCATTGCTGTACCAGTCATATGCTTCGGTGCCAATTTGGTAACCATTGACAGACCTATAGGTGATAAGAATAATTCACCTGTGGTATGTAGTAAATACAAAATTCCCAGCGTCCATAATGGCACCTGGAATTCAGGTCCAACAAATGCACTGGCAACATAGACAACCAAATACCCTAGACCGAGTTGAATAATCCCCAATCCAAATTTTGTTGGGATGTTCGGGTTCTTGTTCATCTTACTCAATTTAATCCACATGATCGAGAAGATTGAACCGAAAATCATAATATATGCTGGGTTGAAGAATTGGGTAGTTGCAGGTCCCATCTCCCAACCAAAGATTACCCGATCGACATTCCGTTCTGCAAACAAGGTGAGTGAAGAGCCAGCTTGCTCAAAACATGCCCAAAAGGCAATGTTGAAGATAAATAGAATGATCATTGCCAGCAATCGGTCACGAGTAATGATCTTG
>CAYZWM010000279.1:0-5003 GCA_964482155.1 uncultured Chitinophagaceae bacterium
TTAAACTGGAATGAAGAAACCAAAAACATGACGGGCGAAGATTTTAAGGAAGCCTTGTTGGAAAATGCTCGGTTGCTTGGAGAGATAAAGTCCACCACCAATGTGGTTGACGTTCGACAATTTCATGGATCAATGGGTCACGAACTAATGGAATGGAGAGCCAAAGAATTGTTCCCGAAGTACATAGAGAATGGACTAAAAAAACAGGCCTTTTTAAACTCAGAAGATGGTCCAGCTATGTCTTCGGATGGAACAAAAACAGGAGGAATATTAATTGAAAGTTTTTCGGATGAATCGAAACTTCTATCATGGCTTGAGTAAATCGATGCTCTTTATCCGTGGTTGACTATTCTCTATGGATATACCAACTACGGATGATTTGGTTTAACATCTGATCGGCTTCCTTTTCGAATAGTGTGTCGATCTGTGTATCTTCACCAAATGAAACTCCTTGCATTCGTCTTCGTTCTTACCTCTTTGTTATTCATTTCGAGCCAAACTCTCCCGCCAGGGAATTCGGAGTATACCGATACGGTTGACCAATTCGTCAGCCGAGTGGATGCCAACAAAACGTATTCTGAGGAGATTGCAGAAGGAAGCCTTTTTTATGGCTCAGAGACTGGTTCGTTTAAAACCTATTCATTCTACGACAAAGAGACCAACCAACTATATAGAATACGGCACAACGAATTCACCGTGGTCAATCTCTATCAGAAATTCTACTACCTGGACGAAGAACTGATCTATGCCTCAGTGGATAAAGGGCGTTGGGTCGACAGCACTTACCACGACGAGTTTAAACAAGTCACCTATTTTGAAGATGGTAAGATGGTACACACATCGAATGACAAAATGGTTGTTGATGAGTTGTATGAAACTGGAATGAATCATTTAAAAGCGCATCGAAAAAAGTACAAATAGCCCACGTCTTGGCATGAGTTCGTTCAGGATCGTAACCGTAGCTCATTCCGATTTAGTCCCTTTAATGAGCAACCAAAACGTATACGACAATTCACCTACAACGGAAATAGCTAGAAATATAGCAAGTACCGCACCAAGCACATCAGACGTTTGGAACGTCAGTTTTGTTAAGCTTTCACCGAAATAACCCAGGCTGCCAACCATCATCAAAATACCCATCCATTTAGGTGAAAATCCGGATTTAATAAGGAGATACCCTAAAGCAACCAGGTGAAGAGCAAAAAACAAGCCCCAAACGTACACGCCGTATTGATGCGCATCCATAAACAGGAAGGCAAGCGACTGGCTTTGATCAATGCTAAATCCGGTCAAAAGGCCTGGATCATTCACCAACAACATGGGAATAATATAGTTGAGCAGGTTTAACGCCATAACGATTCCCATTGCAAATCGTGAAAACAAAGCAATATAGGATACCGTTTTATTCACCGATTGAAACATCCTAAAAAGCAATACGGTTAATACCAACTCCATGAGAATGACGGCGACGTCACCGACCATACCCAAACCAAATAAAACGGAATGGTCCATCATGTTTTGAACCGTTTGAGCTGCATTGCCTTCTTCCACAATTACCGAGGGTACATAGCCAATACTAAATCCACCGGTTAAAGCAATAAGCAAGTAAAGTAGACCCGCTAATCGAGCGTAATTCTTGGCAGGTGATGTATTTGTTAACGTTGTCATTTGTGTATTTTTTTTACGTTTAAATTATGAAGAGAACTACGGCATTTGGATGATTATCTCGCCCTTTTTATGGCCTCCATCTACGTGAGCACTTGCTTCAGCAAATTGACTCAGCGGATAGATTTTGTCAATGACGGGTTTAAGCTGTCCTGCGTCAACGAGTTTTTTGAAGTATTCCATGTCCTCGGCGGTTTCTTTTATGACTCCAGAGACAATTTTCTTGTTCCCAAACAAAGAGGTGAAAGCCGCTCTGAGCATCAATCCCATGGTAGCACTCGCCAACAGCATGATGCCTCCCTTTTTTAGTGCGTTTAAAGACGACGGAAACGCCACTTTTCCAACGGTATCATATATGACGTCATACTGGATGCCGTTTTTCGTAAAATCGTTTTGTGTATAATCAATAACATAGTCAGCCCCCAGGTCTTTAACCATTTTCATATTGCCTGTACCGCAAACTCCGGTAACCTCAGCCCCATATTGTTGAGCTAACTGAATAGCAGAAGAACCTAAGGCTCCTGATGCTCCATAAATAAGGACTTGTTGTCCCTTTTTGATATTTGCCAGACGAAGAAAATGGTTTGACGCAGTTCCTCCAAATGGAATGGACGCCGCTTCTTCAAACGACAAATTATTTGGCTTTAAGGCCAATACACCATCTTCGGCCACACTAGCATATTCGGCATGGGCACCAAATCGCATACCTGTCGTGCCAAACACAGCATCACCCACTTTGAATTTGGTTACGTCTTTCCCAATCGAGTCAACTTCTCCAGCAAGCACTACACCCAACACTTTTTTTCTAGGTTTAGTGAATCCAAAAATCAATCGAATTACGAACGGATCTGCTCGACGCATACGGGCATCACCTGACGAGATGGACGTAGCACGAACCTTGATAATGACATCATTGTTTTTCGCTACAGGCTTTTCAATTTCTTGAAGCTTTAAGACTTCTGGCCCGCCATACGCAGTACAAATAATTGCTTTCATAAGATGAATATTATTCTGTTTTCTTGTTTTGATGGGACAAAAGTACGGTCGTGCTGATGTCCAATCGTTCGGAATTACAAGGAGACGTACGGTATTATAAATCCGAACAAATTGACGTCGCGATTCGGGGAGCACCGATTATCTCAATTCCCTAATGAGCTTGATGTGATCAAGACCAATCAGGAACGAATTAGTGCGAGTCTTTAAGAAACTGTTTTGGAGTAAGTCCTGTTTCTTTCTTGAAATAGGTATTAAAAACTGTCTTGGAATTAAACCCAGACTCATAGGCCAGACTCACCAACGTAAGGTGGGCGTTTTTTGGATTCTTTGCAATTCGCATGAAGGCTTCCACACGGTATTGGTTCACAAACTCATTAAAGCTTTTACCCATTTTCTCGTTGAGCAACCACGACAGTTGATTGGGATGTATTTTCACTTGATCAGCCAGAGATCGCAGCGACAAATCCGGATTGAGGAAGGATTCATCGGCTGTCATTTGATTTAACAAACGATCGACCGACACAGCGGTGGTTTCCTGATCGAGAAGAGCCTTCTTGGCTTTTACAGGCAACACCTCTTCTGCAGACGGAAACATTTGTTTTTGATACACGGAGTAACGCGGATCAGCTTTTAATGAACTGACCAACGGGTCGGCATAGCGAAGCAGCAAAAGAGACGATTTATTTTCAATTCCGTTTTTCACCCATTCAAAAGCTTTGTCCATATCACCCATGGCCGCATACATCATAAACAAATACGAATCTGCCGTAAAGCCATTAGGCCCATCGGCTTGCTCTTTTAACTGATTTAGATATAGTTCTGCTTGAGTTGTATCGTTTTTTAATACATAGGCTAAGCCTAACGATCCGGTTTTCTCGCCGAGAATGACAATATCGGTTGGTTTATCATCAAAATAGGTAATCACTTCGTCGTAACGCTCCAATTTGAGTAAACAGATGGTTTTAACTCCGTGGGCAGGTATGTTTTTGGGATTTACTTCCAAACAACGATCCAGTTGAGCCAGACACGCCTCATAGTTCTCCAGCATATAGTCCAAGTAGGCGCTAAAAAACAAGGTTTCTTGCGACAACGGATCAATGCTTAAGGCAATATCAAGGTGGTATCTCGACTTTTCCTTTTCGCCAGAAATAATGAGTAAAAAGGACATAAACTGCTGAGCTTCAACATAATTTGGTTTGAGCTCGATGGCCTTAGTGGCTTGCTTTAACGACTCATTAAAATCGCAGGCGGTAAAAAATGCCAGGTTGGCCAACTGATAATACGCTCCGTGCGACTGATCGCTAATGCTTAGTGCCTTTCGGGTAAGTTCACTTGATTTTGTCCAGGCCTCTTCAAAGGACATAAAGCCCGTCATGGCCATAAAACTATATGCATCGGCGAGTCCAACAAGCGATCCGGTGTGATTGGGGTCGAGTTCCAGGGCTTTTTCGTAAAGCACAATGGCCTTACGCATCTCCTCAGGATTCCATTTATTGGCGTAAAACTTGGCTTTTAAGGAAAACTCGTACGCCTCTAAGTTATCGGTTTGTTGGTTGACCAGTTGATCCTGAATTTCGAAATGCCCAAAATTCTCTCTGATTTTATCGGCAATTAACAAACTGACTTCGTCTTGTATTTCAAAGACATTTTCCAATTTCCGATCCCAGGTTTCTGACCAGTAGTGGTAATCGCCTGCAACCTGTATCAACTGTGCCGTAATTCGAAGTGTATTTCCCGAAAGGCGCACACTGCCTTCAAGTACATTGGCCACATTCAACTCCTTACCAATTTGAGGAATGGGTTGTTTCGTATTTTTAAAATGAAACGACGACGTCCTGGAGGTGACTTTTAAGCTTTCAATTTTAGCAAGTGCATTGATAATTTCTTCCGTTATTCCATCACAGAAATATTCGTTTTCCTGATCAGAACTCATATTCTGAAAAGGCAAAACGGCTATAGAAAGATTATGAGTCAATGGGTCTTTAATTCGGTGATCAAAATAACACTATAAATCTGAGTTTAAAGAGAATAAGTTCCTAAGAAATGACGAAACTAATGGTACGATTGGACTGCTCGTTTTATTTGCCTACCAACTAAAGACTATGAACTACAGACTACGAACTACTTCCCCCAACGTCATTCAGAGTCATTGCGCAGCATGACGAAGAATCTCCTTTTTAGAAATTTTTGGTTGTTTTGATATTTAGATTTCTGGAGATTTGATAAAACGGAGTGTTCTAACCAACTGCCCATTTTGCTTGCCTAAGAACTAAAGACTAAGAACTATGAACTACAGACTAACAACTACAGACTACTAATCGTCGCTTAGGGCTTGTGCCGCC
>CAYZWM010000280.1:0-4999 GCA_964482155.1 uncultured Chitinophagaceae bacterium
GTGAATCTAGGTGGTATGGTTAGATAGTGCTTTTAGAAATTATTTTTTTGAAAATCAAAGCATTAATCTATCCCACTTTTTTATAAACGATATCTTCCTGTGACGGCTCTTCAGTTAAAGACTGTCTTGTAACATGTTTGACCATTCAATTAGAGTTGTCCTCTCCTGTCCACTCAGTTTCGCATCTGAGTGCATTTGCACATAAGAGGATAATGGCATATCCTTGTTCTTAATCTGACTGGCAATAGATTTTAGCTTGCTTTTTTGCCTCCTTCGTGAATAAGAGCCAAACTCGTTAAAGTTTAGCTCCTTTTTCCCTTCTTCAATATGGTCACCCAATAACATGGAAACAGGCTGAATATAGAAATACCAAGGATATTGAGTATTGTTACTATGGCAGTCATAACAAGAATTGACAAGAAGTTCCTGAACTACGTAAGGAATATTCGTCAATTCCGTAATGTTGTTGGGAGTTGATAAATCCATATTTCGATTTATATTTCTCGGAACAAACTGAATTCCAAGAAAGACTATCAACATGAACAACATTGCTGACTTTCTAATTTTTTTCAATTAATTTTATCTTGAATTTTTCCGCAGTTGAACATCTTACTCCCGTAATACGGATTTTCTATACCCTCCTTTTCGCTGATCCAGGTGGCTCCTTTTCCAGAATTGTACATTGGACAAAAATCTCGATACAATACTTGATCTGTTCCAATAAGAGTAATCAAATCGTTTAGATCCGTACTGAGTACTTCGAAATGTTCTCTTTGATGGTCAATAGGACTTTTAACAATATGTTCTAATTGCTCTTTGGAGTTTTCGTAGATTTCCATATACTCGTCATGTTGGGTGTCGCTTAGTTCGTCCATATCAATGTCTTCAAATGCTTGGAGCATACCATTAGCAGCTGCCGCTGCCTCTTTTTCATTGTCAGTTGCCAAGGCATTTTTGAGTTGTATATAGGTATCGATTAGGTTCGACAATAAAGCTGACTTCTCTGAGGATGTTTCAACATTCCTGATTGAATGTGACTCCCCAGAATGATCATCCCCAGAATGGCTATGTTCGCTTGACTTGGAATCCGTGTTCTTCGAATTTGAATTATTATTACTTGAATTACAAGCTGTAAAAATTAAAGTAACTACTATAAATAGATATTTGATCTTTTTCATTTTCTTAATTGTTTAATGTTTTAATGAGAAGCAAAATTGATGAATCTTTTTATAAACCGGCTAATTTCTAATTAAATGTTTCGTGATTATTTGAGTTGGTTTAGGATTTGTTAAAGCATTATTTAATCTCAACCAAAATGTGGGCTTAAAGTTTCGAGGCCTACATAAAATCTTTTGAAGATAAATGCTTCCGCATCATTCAGATCAAAAATGATTGAATTAAAACCTGAATGTCTCGATTCAAAAGAGGCGGAGAGTATCCGAAACCTGGATGCGATGTTGGCATGAAATGATTCGAAAAAGTGGATGGCATAATTGTGACAATTCCACAATCCGATTGGTTAACAGGAATTGTTGCTTCTTCGTAGTCGCTTTCGATCGTTATATGTACAATATAATCAGTGCAACAATCCGTGGGAGCAAGTCTGGGCAATTGTGTTGCTGCTTTACAGCGCGCCGAATTGATCACCATTCCACAATCCAAATTGGAAAGGCCATTAATGGACAATCCTGAATGGATCGGTTCACCACAACAATAGTGTATTCCATACACAAACCCAATATTCGAAATTAGGAGCGAAATGCTTAAAAATATGGCAACTACTCGTTTCACCGCTTATATCACAACGAAGGTTAAGTAAAATTTGTTATGGGATTGAATGAAAAATAATCAGTAACCGAGTTTGCAAGTCATGGAATTACAAAAACAAGTCCTCTATTGAAAACATGGAACTAATATTGGGTTCAGGATTAAATACCTAGTTGGTTGGGGTTATTATTGCTTAAGGTTTTGAAATATGATTTTTATAGAATGAAAAAAGCACTCCTTATTTCAACATTATTAGTTGGATCTTACTTTACTCACGCACAGGAAACAATTTCTCTCGTTGGAGAATTGCAGTTTTCCAACCTTCCGATTCACGATGTTTGGGGTTATACTAATGAATCCACGGGTAAAAAATATGCCCTTTTAGGTGCTAGCACATCAGGGTTAAGAGTGATTGACCTTTCGGATATTACAAACCCAGTTGCCGTGGGCAGTATTATTGGAAAAGGGATTGAGGCAATTGATGTAAAAACATGGAAGAATTATGCTTACATAGTTGGAGAATCTTTGTCTACGGATGGAAATATAATAGATCTTAGTGACCCAACAAATCCAATTAAGGTTGGCACATTTCTAGCAGGACATAATATAACCATCTCCATTGATGGATTTCTTTACTTATCAAGCCCAGGGCTGAGGATATTTGATTTGAATTTTGACCCCATTAAACCAACAATGATATATTCTGACCTCAGTTGTGATGGCCATGATATTTCCATCGTTGGAGGTCGGCTTTTTGATTTTTCTGGTAATTGTGGAACAAGAATTTTTGAGATTTTACAAGATGGCACCTTGGATTCCATTGGAAGTGTGCCATCACTAGGAATATTCCATCACAGTGGTTGGCCATCAAATGATGGAAACTATTTATATATATGTGATGAACTCGCGTCACCAAATGAAAATGACATCACCATTTGGGATATTAGTAATCTTTCTAAACCAATGTTAGTGGATAGCTTTTCTGACCCAAATGCCTATGTTCACAATCTCTATGTACATAACAATTATGCTTATGTCTCCTACTATAGGGCAGGATTTCGATTGTTTAATATATTAAATCCCTTAAAAATGGTTCTCGTAGATCAATACGACACCGACACCTCTTTATCAGGACCGGGTTATGGGGGTAATTTTGGTTTGTTTACTTTTTGGGGTAGCGACACCATTTTAGCGAGCGATGAAGAAACCGGACTTTATATTTTTAGTGTATCCGAATTAAACGCTGACGCAGAGCAAAAAAAGCAATATGAAGGTCATATTGCGTCTATTTTTCCAAATCCGGCTGGATTAAATACGACGGTTAGTTATTCAATTGGAAAACGTGGAAAGACGACCATTTATATTCAGAATCTTCAGGGACAAGTGATCGGTTCTTGGGATGAAGGAATAAAAGAGGAAGGTAGTTATCATCTCCCTTTACCCACTGATGGTTTGGCTAATGGTTTGTATCTTGTGAAAATAACGCAGGGAGGAACAAGCGAAATCATTAAGTTGTTAATTGAAGAATAAAAGTTCGCTTATAGACTTCTAGAGAGAAGTGAATTCATACTATCCTTAGCTATCTCTCAATTAAACTCATCGATGTTTAGTCGAGTTTGGCTAAATTTGATAATTAGATAAAAATTAATATGAATTCTCGTAATAAGTTAACAGGGTTTTTTTTCTTGGCGGTTTTGTGCCTCTTTTCATGCCAAGAAGTGCCACCATTCATTGATTTTTCTGAACCTATTTTACTTCTCAAGGATACTACGTATGTGACGAAGGATATTCCTTCAAATGCAATAAAAAATGTTTTGATCGAAGACATCTCTGGGGTAAAGTGCAACAATTGCCCAAAGGCGGCTGAAATTGCACACAACATACAGAGCAAGAATGAAAAAGGGAGAGTCGTGGTTATGACTTTGCACTCGAAGAATTTTGGTATTTTTACAGACCCGTTTGCTGACAGTCAAGACACCTTTAATACGGATGAGGCCACCTTGATTATCGATAATTTGATGGGTGATATTACAGGGTTGCCAGCAGGAGCAATTGACCGTCGAGTTTTTGAAGGTGAAACTCAAAACATTATTTCCGCCTATGGAGCTTGGGAATCTTTTGTAGATATTCAATTGAAAGAAAAGCCAAAAGTTGTGATTGATCTTGAAGTAATCAAAAAGGAAAACAGATTATTTGTGGCCAACATTAAAACTACTTTTTTGAAAGAAGATCAGACTCCAGTCTTTTTATCCATTTTTATTACAGAAAGCGTCATAGAATCTAAGCAAAAGATGCCTGATAATTCATATGAAAAAGATTTTGAACACAATGCCATTTTACGAAAGGGTATTACAATATTTAGTGGTTTGAAATTGGCTGATGAAATATTGGAGATAGGTAGGGTTTACGAAAAAGGCTTAGAAATTTACATCCCAGAAAAGTATGTATTGAAAAATTGCTCGATCGTTGTACTTATTAATAAAGTCGATGCCGATAATAAGGAAGTTTTACAGTGTGCCGAGTTTAATCTCAACTAATTGCTGTTGACTAATGAGCTATATTGCTTTTTGAAAGGTTTTATATCTTCGTATATGATAGGTTAATCCCCTTGGAATTTGAGTCAGGCGATCAGCATCAAGAATATGTTTTGCCCAAGGTGCATTGTCACCGTAGAGCAAATATTTCGAGAGTTCGAAATTGAGTATCCCACAATCCGATTGGGTGGAGTAAAGTTATTTATCCTTTAAATACAAAAGGAAAAAGAGGTATTAGAGCATCGTCTGCGCCTGCAGAGAGCCAGAAATGCTCATGAGCATTAGGCATATGAAGTTTAAAGATAACAGATCGAAATATATCCTGATTTTGATAATGATTCTGGTGTTTTCGATACAGGCGTGTGAAAACGATGAAGTGTTTCAGCCCACAGATCATTTTCCAACAAGGCTCTCAAACACGGGAATATTTGTCGGCAAATCTTCCGACCTGATACCCTCGGATGAATATACGTTTTACGAATTATCGTCTGAACTTTTTTCTGATTATGCAGAAAAGCAACGATTGATAAAACTTCCTCCTGGAGAGGAATTGGTACAGGTCGATGGAGGCTTACCCAACTTCCCGAATGGAACATCTTTAGTCAAAACGTTTTACTACTGGAACGATAAGAGTGATACTTCGAAAGGGAAAAAAATATTGGAAACGCGGTTATTGGTTCGCCAGAGTAATGATTGGA
>CAYZWM010000281.1:0-4932 GCA_964482155.1 uncultured Chitinophagaceae bacterium
TTTTGTTTGAGGCCTCTACCATTGAGTTCGATTGAATAATGTCCTTGAGAGCTACTTTCTTGGTGATATCCAAACTGTATCATGTCCAATATAATATGATAATATTGTACCTTCGGTTCTTCATGAAACCCAAAACGAATAACCCCGCACTGGGCATAGCGAACCGTTGTGGGCAATTTCAAAACAATCAAATAAAACTGATATGAGAAAGGTTATCGCAAACATCATACAGCTCTGTTTTTTACAGCTGTTTCTCCTATCTTGTCAACTTGCTCCTAAACATGGTCCGCTAATAGCTTCAATGGAGAGCAGCGACATCAATATAAGAGTATCTAAAGAGGTAGTTCAGGCAGGTCTAAATGCACTTCTTTCACCGTCAAATGCAAATTTCACAATTAAATCAATGGATATTGTTGAAATGGGAAACAGAAAGTTCTTAAAGGTTATCGGAACTACTAATGAAATATGCATGGTCGCTCTTGAAGAAGATTAAAAAAATCTTTTCGAGTTGAACGACAACCAAATCCCAGTCGTGGTTTGCTCTGGTTGTGCCAATGGTT
Organism: uncultured Chitinophagaceae bacterium; assembly: GCA_964482155.1. Classification (GTDB taxonomy): domain Bacteria; phylum Bacteroidota; class Bacteroidia; order NS11-12g; family UBA9320; genus UBA987. Next base: position 561 of record CAYZWM010000281.1, read on the forward strand.
GCGAACCAGAACTAAAAACTGAAGGTTGGGTATGTTCAAATGGTTGTAAAGTTTGTACCAAAAGTTCTTCTATTTCGGATCATTATATATTTGAATAGGCTACCATCAAGAACCAGTAACGTCCCAGAAATGTTGATTTGTTAGAAGACAATACTTGACAAGCTGAATATCAACACCTCCTCAAAAATGTATTCATGTTCATAAGTGACTCCAAGTATCCACTTCCCTGGGAGGCCCCTTTCAAGACCCTAAAATACGTTTATCTGAAAACAGAATAACTCTGAAGCTCAAAGGTGACAAGCCTTTAAAGTTGTATATATACATAAGAGGACGTGTTCTGATTAACGAACATCTGCGCAAACTATGATTTACTTTTAGTCAGATCGATTTTTACAGATATATTTGATTTGAAAGTTAATCAATAAATTGATGCTTTTAATTATTGCAGCCTTATGGCTCAAATGAATGATCTCATTCAGAGCAATATTATTCGTACACAGTGATCAACTTTTAGCTCAAATTCTTATTTCCTGGACCCCTTAACTTTAATCCTCAGTTTTAGTCTGAAATTTAGGCGTTCTTATGAAATAAGAATAATTACGATCTAAATATTATTGTACCTTTATATTAGAAAACAACTAGTGCATTTTGCAATATGTTTCACTATATTTAATCTACTTGAATTATTCATATGATACTAATAATAAGGGGTTATGATTAAGGCTGTCAAAAAAAAATGCCTCAACATTTTGGAAGATACCAATTGCTCCATCTTACCATTTCATAACGACATTCACACCATAGAAGTTGTCACAAATGTTGGAACTATTGGTACTGGACTGGGAATTACTCAAGATGACTTAGAGCCGATTATTATTGCCGCGTGGTTTCATGACACTGGGTTTAGCGAAGTGTACCATGGACATGAAAATGTAAGTAAGAGATTAGCCAATGACTTCCTCAATACTCTTGAATATGATGAGGACAAATTGAAAATAGTGTTAGAATGCATTGAGGCGACAAAAATGCCTCAATCACCGAAAAGCCTTAACTCCGAAATTCTTTGTGATTCAGACATGTATCATATAAGTCAGCCGAACTTCTTTTATCGAAAACTCCTTATTCGTAGAGAATGGGAAATATTCTTGAATAAGTCATATTCTGATAAAGAATGGCATCTGACAAACCTACAGTTCATTCATGATCATCAATTCTTTACACCTTATGGCAAAAGGGTGATGTCAAAAGGCAAGAAGATAAATGAAGAAAAAGTCTTAAAGATGCTTCAATACTATGATTAGTACAGTTTATTTCTGGATTCTTAAAATATTATTCAATTTAGATTTTGAGAACTAAACAGCGCCTAGCGTTAGAAGGCTATATATAGCCATGATAGAAATCAGTTGTTGGGGGTTCTCGCGAAACTCGAACAGAAAAATGAGTATGGCAGCTACCAATCAAGGGGTAAGTATCAAGACCCTGAAATACGATCATCTGAAAACCGAACAACTCTAAAACTCAATGTGATAAGCCTTTAAAGTTGTACATAGACGTAAAATGGCGTGTTCGGATTATAACTAACACTCTTAATCAGAGGGTATTCCGTTTACGTTCTTTTGGTTTTTTTCAATTGATTTTTTTGAATATATATTTGATATGGAAAAAGGAAAAATCGCAGGGTGGAAAATCGAAGATCTGAATAGATATCGATGTTTCAGTATTTTGTTAAAGGCCTCTACCATCGAGTTCGATTGAATCATGTCTTTGAGAGCTACTTTCTTGGTGATATCTACATCGGATGCTTTGATGTATTGTTCAATGGTCCTATTGTTGATCTCTGATCCCCAGCGACGGTTAAGTCGATAGATGACAGATCCAGCCCAAACCCACCCACAATGTCACTACAATGTGATAAATTTTAGTGATTATTAAAGGTATAAAATTGTAAACTAACTTCGCCGCGTTATATGCCTAGAAAACTATTTCTTCGAGCCATAGCCACGTTGACGCTGTTTGCTGTTTGCATTTCCGCAAACGGTGTTGTTATCAACAAACATTTCTATCACGAAAATTTAAAAGAAGTTTCCTTTTATGCGAAGGTAAAAGGCCGTAGCAATTGCCAGTTTGAAAATGGTTCAAAAATCACTGAGAGAGAAATTCTAAAGTACGGGCCAATTCTTAAAAAGAAACCTTGCAGTCAAAACGAATCTATTTTCAATAAGGTTGAAATTAACTCGGACGAAACACAACTTGTTTCAAATCAAACCCCAGTGAATTATTTAACAATTCAATGGAATCCGAACCCGATAAAGCCATTGTTTGGTACCTATAAAGTCAAACAACCATTATTTCTGTACAAAAACATTGAAATTCCCGACGATTTAAACGTTACCTTCGGGAGGTTTTTAATTTGACACGACTAAACCAAAGTAATCGGTTAATTGAAGTTTTGTTCGGCGTAAAATAAGGAGCCGAATAGTTATTTTGAAATCGCAATAAAAAACAAAAATGAAGAATATCTTTTATGTAATAGCGACAGGAGCATTGCTATTAAATGGTTGTAAAGATGATGACCAACCAGAACCAATTGTTAATGATCCAATCGATACTGTACCGGCCTTTTATCTGCCAAATACGGACGCCAATGCTTATGGTGCCAATCTACCTGTGTTAGTTTTGATCGCGGACATAAACGATCGAATAGAAAACCCCTGGGATTTGGATTTTCACCCTACCAGAGAGAATGAGCTTTGGGTTTTAAATAAGGGAACTGAAAACACCGGAGGAAGCACGGTGACTATTTCCAGAGCAGGTTTGCCCGACCAATCAGAAGATTGGCGTCGAGATGGAAATGCATGGCATTTTATGGCTCTGCCAAGCGCACTTTCGTTTAGCCAAGAAAACAACAATTGGGCCACTTCCACCGAAATTTTGGATGCCAACCGCCGTGGAGGAACCTTTGCCGGACCCTCTCTTTGGAGCAGCAATATGGACGTTTATGCCAAACCATCGGGGGGGAATGGAAGCCATTTGGACATGCTTCATGGAAGTCCATATTCCATGGGAATTGAGTCTGATAAAGACAATGCATTTTGGGTTTATGATGGTAGGAATAAGCACATTGTGTGGTACGATTTCCAAACGGATCACGGTCCCGGAAACTCCGACCATGATGATGCCAGAATTCACCGTTACAAGGATATACCTCTCAAACGAATTCCAGGAGTAGCAAGTCATTTGGTCTTAGACAAGGAGACAGGTTGGTTGTACATCATTGATTCAGGCAACAAAAGGGTGTTAAAAATGAACACTGAGACTGGAACTAAAAAGGGGAACCTTGCACTAACCAATGAGCAGCTTGCAGAGCACTGGGAGATGGAAGGTTTTGATTGGAAGGTATTTACTAATTCAAACTTAAGTTCGCCTGCTGGTATCGAAATTAGCGAAGGTGTGCTATACGTATCAGATAACGAAACAGGTGAAATCATTGCCTACGGACTTGAAACGGGTTTCGAGTTGGATCGATTTGATACGGGCAAAAAGGGAATTATGGGAATAAAAGCAGATGCCGAGGGTAATCTTTGGTTTGTTAGCTCCAAAACACATGAAGTATTTCGAATAGAACCAAAGTAGCTCATTTTTACATAATTTGGAGGGGGTGATTTTTATAGTTATCCCCTTTTTTATTGAATCAGTATCCTTTGTCAATGGTTCTTTTTGCCTTGTGCAACTTTATCCGGAGACCCAAAAGCACTTCCATTGAACCATGGACTTGCTAAACATTTGCCAGATGGACCTGATAATCTCCCTGGACAATTTGCGCCCAATTCCCCTGAAGCCAAAAAGAAGACGACAGGACCCAAAACCAGTTCAAGCCGTGAGGAAATACCTTTGCGTATTTCTGGGAGGCTTGGACTTTTCTCGATGTGATCTTTATGTTTCTTATTCTAAGTAGTGTTTTTCTATTTAATCTCTTTGGTAACCTCACCACAACCGATCATACTTTCACCGAAATATGGGTTTTTGATTTCTTTCTCTGCACTCAACCAATCCGCACCCTTGTTATTGTTCGCCATTGGGCAGTTTTGTATAAATATGCTGTTATTAAATGGGCCAAACGTTACAGCCAACATCACAAATTGATCGGACAGACTCTTAAAATATTTCCTTACGTCACCAATGTTTTTTGCACGTCTTAAGGACTCAAGTGCTTTCGCCATTTTGGTGCTGTGCTTCATCCAAACTCCGTGAGCATCCCCTTTAAATGCACTCATATTAATTTTACTGAGGTCACTTTGAAGGGTATTGCCTATGCGCAGGCTGGCATCAAAATCATCGTTTACTAACGCGTCTTTTAACACGAAATAATTAT
>CAYZWM010000282.1:0-4873 GCA_964482155.1 uncultured Chitinophagaceae bacterium
GAAGCAGCAGAAATTTGACGTATCAATACTAAAAATGAAAAATCTCTCATTACAGCATTAATTACCTGATTATATGGCCTTATTTGATTATAGTTTTTGTCTTCATATTTATCTTTAACTTCATCAGGTAATCCCGATGAAATAACATTTTCCCCAATTTTTGCTTCTTCCTTTTCTAAAGCCTTAATATCTGGATCCCATGATATAGATTTAAATGGGTTTATGTTATCAGGAATATTTACTTTGTTTCTTACGACCAATAACGTTTCTCCTAAATCCTTGCTCAAAACATTTAGCGCATCTTCTTTGTTTCTGTCAATCCCAGTATAGAATTCAATAATTTCAGGGTAGTCAATGTAAAGCTTTTCTTTATAAACATTTTCGAGGAATAATTTATTCATGTTCATCCGTTGGGCAATAAAATAAAACACCCAGTAGGCATTTTTAAAGTATAATGAACCAGAGCTTTTTTTAGCAAATATGGAATTATCGATCAAAACATTTAGCAAATAATTTAAGTCCAGTTGAATAAAATTAACCTCACAGAATTGCTTTAAATTAGTCTTGAAGAATTCCTCTGTAAACTCAAAATCTTTTTTGATTATTAGTAATTCACAGAAATAACCTAAAACAAAATTACAATCTTTCACATCTGGTCTTTTGTCATGATAAGTTGGAATTTCATACTCTTCAAAAATTGTGTTTAGAATAGTCTCTAGTAACTTTGTTCTATTCACAGGTGTATACTCCGAACCTATCTTATAACATGCACGTAATATTGAAATACAATTTTTTGCAGTTCGATGCATATTTAAGATCTCTAAATCTTTTGTAACCTTGTTTAAAATTACGTCATTGTCTTCTTCGAGAGATTTAAGATCCGAATATGATGTAACTAGTTTTCTGACATCGTTTTGAGGAAGTGGCAGAAGGTAATACGAATTAAATTCTCTCTTTATTTCAACTTTATCATCTTCATCTGATTTAAGGAAAAAATTGTTGTCAAGTGTATTAAAGATAATTAAAGGTATGCTCTCAAATTTTTCGCAAATATTTTTTACCATCTGCATCGTACCATTCTCTTCAAAACAAACAGAATCTAACAATATACAATCTATACTTTCTTGACTCTTAAAATATGATTTTTCAACTTCCCTAATAATGTCTTTAACGGCAGTATGTTTCTTAGTTTTTTTTGAATCTAAGTATAAAAATGTTTTCCCTTCTTTCCACGCCTTAAGTTTAAGATAATGAGCCAATGATGTCAAGCCAAACTCCGAAGGCGCTTTCATAACAACATTGTTTGGATCAAACACAATCCCATTAAGGTCTACCCTATGTTCATTGTTTTTCGTTGGATTGTTTGGTATTTCTCTTTTGGTGCTAATGATTGGTTCAATCCAAACTGGGCTCTTTTCATTATATGTTTTGAGTGATTCACTGAACTCTTCCTCTAATTTCTTTAGAACCAAATCCACTTCTTTAATCTTTTCACTTGGTCTTTCTAATGGCGAATGATCTTTAATCAAAAGTTCTAATTTTTCCTGAAGGCTCGTTTCAAAACTACCTAAGTCAGTGAAATCCGTATAAAGTCCTTCATTACCAATTTTAGATTTAAAGCCTTTAACCTTTTCATATTGTTTGGGGTCGAAATCGTCGGGATCAACTTTTTCTTTACCAAAAAAGAATAGAATTCTTGGCAAAGAATTTGCAGATTTAGCTTTCTTGTCAAGGGCATCATTAAATTCATGTTCAGTTCCACTTCCTGCATTTTTTGTGGGGCGACCAAATCGGTTCTTCATTATTCCGATAAAAATATCATATTTCGACTTCCTTAAATATTCATCGATAATATCTTGCCCATTTTTGCCCATATCTGGTAAAACATCATATTCCCACATAAATGACTCAAAATTAATTCCAAGGTGTGTAGCAAGACCATTATTGATCACGTCGATTACCTTCCTACATGACTCTCTTTCACTTTGACAGTCACTGGGTGATGATATAAAGCATTTGTAAATGTTTCGTGATTCCATAATTTGTTTGTTAAAAATTTAAATCCCCAATCACTTGGAGTACTTTATACACTTCCTCATTGTAACCATCAGGTCGATTATTACTTTGTATGTAGTTATTTATATATATCCATCTTTCATACCAGCTTCAGGTTTACTTAATTAGTGGATGAACGAAGTAAATTTCGAACTTGAGGGTGTGCCCAACAACGTTACCAAAACTACGTCATTTCTACAATCACTACAACTAACTAGTCAACCGTTACGCTCACTAACAAAATGAGAATAAACAAAAGAATCTTGCCCCACTTCAAATCAACTCACTTTTAACTTTAGGTGCATAGCAACAATCGAATTACCCTTATTGCTGAAAAGAATTTGACCCTAAAATGAAGGGAAACGATGGTGCAAGCCCTAAGTTGATACCTAATAAATTCCAAAAACGAGATGAGCGAACAGCATTGTCATCTAACAATTAAACCAGCTTCTTGCAGTTTATTTCTTTAAAGGGCAAAACACTTTAGCCTTGTATAATTAAATAATCGTGCTTCGTCGTCCTGATTGGGCTTTTTGCATCTATTCCAGAAACCTAAATGCTAGCAAAGATGTAATTATCCCTAAAATGAATAACAGTAGATATGGCATAAAATGCGATACATAGCATCTGGTGAAATTTCCCATCTTCAATTTCTCTTCAAGTTCGTTCATGTTTTCGACAGTTCGGCGATAGCCATAATACGCTCCGAACCATGCCCATAAAAGGACTAACCCTACTGCTGATAGACCCAAGAAAACCCAATTCATTAAAGGACTATGATCTTCACCAAATGTCAACGAAATTATCAAACCAATTAAACCAAGATAAGTAAATGGTAATTGCCACATCCTAGATCCATGTAGATTGATTCTACTTTGTAACACCTCATATTGCGTAATTAACTGTTGCATGCTCATTAGATTAATTTATGCAATCTCTGCAATAAACAAAAGATTTAAAATAGCTAGATCTAGCTATTTTTGTCTTCGTATTTGGCAGCCAATAATACCATATTGACCCTTGTACTCCCCATCAAATAGTCACCTAGAAAAATAAATTCTACCATTGTTTGTGAGGACGATCTTTAATACATTTTGCTACCAATCCTCTCTGGACCGACACATTGGGTATCCGATTAAATTCTTTTTAGGCCCGTTATTCTATTGAAATACTTCCTTTATACCCAAAACAATTCTTTGTCCCTTTTGCTCCATAGTAAAATCCTCCATTTACAACTCCAAGATTGCAAATCCCCCATGAACCATTGGTACTGCGGTCATGCCAACAATCTTTGTATTTCTCATAAAGATGAATTTTATAGAGGTAAAACTTATTTCCATTTTCAACGACTCTAGCTATGGAAATCCGAATGGCTAAGTCTTTAGAGACCCTAATTACCGAAGACTCATTTGATATCTTTGCCGAATACGAAAATTCTACTTTCTTACTCTTTTTACCAATAAAAACCTCGTCCAGGTTTATCGATATGTTAAGCGTATCTCTGAATCTGTCAACATAACTGACACCGCGAGCGTATAGAGGAACATCACAAATTTCCTCATCTGGAATTACATTTTTATCTTGAGCAAATAAGGTCGTAAAGCAACCTAGGAATAATACGAAACCGATAAATTTCTTAATCATAGTTCTACGTTTTTGAGTGAGATTTATATTCGAAAATACCAATTATTTCCGCAACAGTTTATGGCTGTACACTTTATCCTCATCAACAACTTGCAACAGGTAAAATCCAGGTTGTTCAATCTCTATTACAGCGTGTGTTGCCTTATTCGATATCACGTTTAGGTCCAGTCGTCTTCCATTCAAATCGAATAACAGAAATTGAGGGTTATCCATTTCGTGTTTGATATGATATAGACCATCTTGACTTGGGTTTGGATACACCTGAATCTGAGGATTGATTTCAAGTGGTTTCCGTGTGCTGACTAACTCTGTGTTGTAATTAAATACACACGACTTTAAGGCGAGATATTTCGGATTTAGGGTGTCATACATATCTTCTTTTACACCCCAGCTACCGTACCTACCTGGCTGATAATGAGAGGCGAATGTACAGAACAAGTCAGCGCCTGTACTGTCGTACCACAAATTATAGTAATCACAATACAGGTCTTGCATTTTTGCATGTCTGTTGGTGGCAATTAACTTTTGGGTGAGGGTGTCATCCAGGATGTTAGCTCCTGTCCCAACCAAATGCTGACCTCCTTCGTAGGCAATGAGTTTTAAACCATAATTATCGGCGACTTCTTTACTCGCCAACATCCAATTGTAGGTCAACCTCACTGACGTATCCAGGCCATACAGTATATCATTAATGCTGGTGGTGTTCACCGTGTTTCGATCAACCAGTTGGTCAGCAATATGTCCACCGAAATAAGGGCCTATGGTTATTGCATCTGCCGAAACCTTGTTGGGATTGTATAGCGGATCATAAAAATAACTGGTTATTCTGTTGGTCAACCAGCTGTTGACCGCCTGCGATGGAATAAGCTTAACCAGGCGATTAGAGTCTTGAAACTGGTCGTCAAATATGCCAAATACATCGGCCGATCGTTTGGCTGTGTACTTCCAGGTTCTCTCCCATTCTTGCCCCGTATAACCTAGATCACTTGCCAGTTTTGCCACGTCGTGATTTTGTCCAAAAGCACCGTTCCAAAGTTCATTGCTGTATTCCAGATAAATTTTTAAGTCCGAATCCAGATCCTTTTTCATCAATTCTGCAACTTTGGTTATGTAGTTATCATCTGCCAGGTGGGGTATACAAATCCAGGCATCCTTTTTTAACTCATTGCACAGT
>CAYZWM010000283.1:0-4852 GCA_964482155.1 uncultured Chitinophagaceae bacterium
TTTTTATGCGCATTAGATTTTGTGACCGATATCGATGGTGTATTCACGTTTACCAAAGAACCAAAATTAAGAAAGTCTATTTCAATTGAGGACGGTGAGGGTAATGTTTATCTTCCACTAAAGCCAGACGAATTATCCGAAGATGCTATAGCATTATCTCAAGCCATGAAACCAATGTTTGAACAGACCTTGGGAAAAATGGGAAAAGGTATGCACTTATACTTTTTTGAAGTAAAGGACATAGACGGCACTAATATTATCGACGAGTATAAGGAAGGGAAGTTTGTCATTAAACACTCCAATAAAGATTTTGAATTTTCATTGCCTTTGGTAACACTCTTACCACCTAAAAAATGCCCGGTTGACAATGCTGAAATGAAAGGTAATTGGAATTATTGCCCTATTCATGGAGCGAAATTATTAGAGTAATTTCAAGCAAACCCGTATTGCTTATTTAAATATATGGGGTTAGCCGAATGCAAGGTTAATAGTAATTCAGACGCTTGATCGTTTGAGTCTATCAAATGTACACACCATAAAAAAAGGCTGTCTCCCGACAGCCCGTTTCCTTTTCTTTAGCAACAGCCTCCAGAACAACATTCTCCAGGACCACAGCAGCAGGAACATTGTGTGTTCGTGTTTTGCTGGTTACAGCAGTTTTTTTGATTTTTCATCGTGCTAAAATTAAGTTTTAAATTAAAAATTATGTAATACACCCTATAGACGGGCTCGACTAAAAAAGACGCAAATCAACATGCACATCGCTTTTCGCTCTCGTAGATGTTGCCGTATCGATCGTATTTTAATTCACAGCAAGCCAGAAACAGCTCTTTTAACTTTTGCCTTCCGCGTTGCACACGCGACTTGACGGTAGAATACGACAGTCCATTGGCCTGTGCATACTCCTTTTGGGATAGTTTGCCATATACCGTCTGCATTAATACGTCTTTGTAATTGTCTGGCAGGAAATTGATAAACGGCTTTATGCAATTCAAGTAGTCGTCATTAAAGTTTTCCTCTTCATCTTCGGTATCAGGCAGATAAGAAAATGCTCTTGTATTTTCTCGTCTATAATAATCGGTTATCGCATTACGCGTAATTTGATACAACCAGGAGGTTAATTTTTCTTGTTCTCTCAGACCATTCCGTTTTAAATGAATTTTTACAAACACATCCTGAAGCAGATCTTCGGCTATTTGTTCATTAGACGTTCTTGCCCTAATAAAGGAAAACAACTGGCCGCGAAACTCATCCCATATATATTCAGTACCCATTGATTTTTATTAATATAGACGTACGAATCAAAAAAAGACGCATCGGGTTACTTATGTACAAGATACGTTCCAAAAACGCAGGATTCATGCGGTGTCATAAAAAAGTTCATTTAACTTGTCCTAATTCGTTTTGATCGCTTGTTATGGTCATAAATAAGGAACAACAATCAATAGTAAGCAAATGGACATTACACACAAGTTAACAATCAACGCATCGCCAGAAACCGTATACAACGCAGTGGCGACGAAAACAGGTATTTCCGGTTGGTGGTCGAAAGACTGCACCGTCGGTGAAACGGAAGGTGCCGATTCCATTCTAAATTTCGACAAACAAGGGACTATTGTCACCATGGATTTCCAAACGAAGACCCTGTTACCCAACAAAAAAGTAGTTTGGGCCTGTACCAAAAATGGCAATCCAATATGGATAGGCACCCAAATTGTTACGGAAATTACGCCAACGGATACGGGTAGTTCTGTGGTCTTCTCCCATGCCAATTTTGATGACAAACACGCAGGACAAGAAGGATTTGAAATGACAAAAATGGGTTGGGAACACTTTGTAAAAAGCCTGGTTTCCTACTGCGAAAACGGTAACGGTGAACCCTGGTAGTCTAACAGCAAACTACAAACAACAAACTCCCTGATGCTAAGCGTTTGGGAGTTTTTTTGTGCACGCTTGAATCTTATTTTCAATAAAGTTTCGCTCTGCCATAGACGGGTTCAATTTCAATGCTTTTTCTAAATAGTCTATGGCTTTTGAATACCGGTTTAGCTTCATATAAAAGATGCCTTGAGTGGCCGGTAGCAAATGATAGTTTTTCAAGGATTCATTTTGCGACAACTTGTCAAGCAAATCAAGTGAAGCCTCTACCCCACTGAGTTTACTTTGAACAATGGCCAGATTCAGCTGAATAATTGGATTGGGTTTGAGCTTGGCGAGCAGTTCATACAAATCATAAATACTCTGCCAATTGGTGGAATCAAAGCTTTTGGCCATACAATGTTCTGCGGCAATATTGGCTTCAATGTGATACACAGAAAGTTCCTGATCAGCCATGGAACGGGCCATATATTGAATGCCCAAATTGATCAATTTAGCATTCCACAAGCTTCGATCCTGATCTTCAAATAAAACAAGGGTTCCATGATCGTCTATGCGAGCATCAAAACGAGCGGTGTGGAAACACATCAGTGCCAACAAGGCAGAGACCTTCGGCTTTGTATCAAACCGATTTGCCAATAATTTGGTCAGTCGCATGGCCTCCAGACACAATTCTTTTTTTACCACAACATCGTCGACCGTTGAATTATAGCCCTCGTTGAATAAAAGGTACAAACTGAGCATGACGGTCTCTAAACGCGTATCCAATTCCTTGCCCTGTGGAATGGCAAAGGCAAGCTTAGATTGCTTCAACACCATTTTGGCGCGGTACAATCGTTTGTTCACCGTCGATTCGGAAGTTAGTAGGGCATTGGCCACTTCTCGAACACCAAAACCACATAACGTTTTTAACGTAAGGGCAATTTGCGAATCGCGGTTTAATAAAGGATGACAGCAGGTAAAAATCATACGCAACTGACTGTCTTCAATTTCGCTTTGGAGAAAGACATCGTCGATTTCTGTGGTGTTGTGTTCAGAAAATAATCCTGAATCATGATGATTCTGGATCATTTGGTTACGTTTTAGCTCATTGAACGCCTTTCTTTTTGACACCTGTACCAGCCATCCTGTTGGGTTGGACGGTATGCCTTCCGAACTCCAATGGTTAAGTGCTGTAATTAAGGTGTCCTGTACCACATCCTCTGAAAGCTGTATGTGAGATGTGCCAAATAAACGCGTTAATATGGCAACCAACTTCCCGTATTCTGTACGGAATAAGTGTTCAACCAGATGTTCGCTATTCTCGGACAAGGATTAATCCATTTTTGGCGTGGCAATCGCCCTTACTTCAATGCGGTACATGCCCAAATGTGGGGATGTTTGAGCAATTTTAATGGCTTCTTGTTGATTTTCGGCTTTTACGATAAAGAATCCAGCAATAATTTCCTTGGATTCGAGAAACGGACCATCAGTGAGCACTTCACCATCTGCAGAAGTCATCATAGCTCCGTTGTCTTCCAGACGTTGTCCGTTTACATAACGATCACCCAGGCGGTTCATCCACGCTTTGTAGTCCACCATGGTTTGTTGCAATTCGTCTGGCGATAAGTGATTCATTCCATCACCTTTAAGTATCATTAAAAATTCCTGCATTGTCTTTTTTCTTTATGACAGTTGAGATTGACGGTATAGGACAATCATTTTATAAAATCGTAATCACGTTCTACTTTGGCTATTCGGGTCTTAAAATGAGCGTACCAATCAGACCTACCTTTTCGTTGAGCCTCCAGGTGCTCAACCTGGCCTTTCCATTGCTTAATAGAGTCTAAGTCGGCCCAATATGATAAGGTTAAGCCCAACTCGCCGTGTCCCGTTTCTACCCCAAGATAACCGGGTTGTTGTGCAGCCAATTCCAGCATTCGGTTGGCCGTTTCGTCATATCCTTCGGTCACGTCAGTCCGTAAACTACTGAATATGACAACGTAATAAGGGGGCGGTGGGGTATTTGCAATCATTGTCAATCAAATAAGTGTTTATTGATGCTGGAATATTCCATTTGTGTAAACCAATTCTGCGTTCTATTGAGTAATAAATCTCGACAAGAGAAATGGTTGCTCTTTTCTTCCATTTGAAATATGTAACGTAAAATTAAAACAAAACAATTTACCTGTCAGTCTTTGTAAAACTTTACGACTCTTTGTCCACCAACCCAAACAAATTGGCTGTGTAAATTGTATAATTGCAAAAAATATTAGAGATGTCAGAAAACGTTGAAAAAGTAGAGTGTTTGATAATCGGAAGTGGACCTGCTGGATATACCGCAGCAATCTATGCTGCACGGGCGGATATGAAGCCTGTTTTGTATGAAGGAATGCAGCCTGGTGGTCAACTTACGATTACTACTGACGTAGAAAACTACCCAGGATATCCAGATGGTATTATGGGACCAGAAATGATGGACCACTTTAAGAATCAAGCCGTTCGTTTGGGCACAGATGTCCGATTTGGTATGATTACCAAGGTTGATTTTTCGAATGGTGCTCCTCATCGCGTTTGGGTTGATGGTGAAAAGGAAATTCTTGCCGAAACCATTCTGATCTCTACAGGTGCTTCAGCCAAATGGTTGGGCATTGAAAGTGAAACCCGATTAAATGGAAGCGGCGTATCGGCATGTGCGGTATGTGATGGTTTCTTTTATAGAGGACTGGACGTTGGGATAGTTGGTGGTGGAGACACGGCAGCAGAGGAAGCAACCTACCTATCCAAAATATGTAATAAAGTGTATTTGTTGGTTCGAAAAGATGAAATGCGTGCTTCTAAAGCCATGCAACATCGGGTGGAGAACACGGCAAACATTGAAGTGATGTACAACACCGAAACCGACGAAATATTGGGTAAAACCGAGGTTGAAGGTATGCGTATTCACAATAACATTACCAACGAGAAAACGGAGATTGCTGTAAAGGGATTCTTT
>CAYZWM010000284.1:0-4807 GCA_964482155.1 uncultured Chitinophagaceae bacterium
CAAAGACAAGCAAACCGGTATTACCGCACAAAAAAAGATCCTTAAAATGGATTGATCCATTGGTTTGTTGTTGATTGTAACTGGCAACCATCAAGAACCTGAAAACGATTATTCGAAAACAGAATAACTCGTAAACTCAATGGTGATTTGTAATTGGAGTTGTATGTAAACGTAAAACAGTATGTTCGTTATAACGAACACTCTTAATTAGAGCTTATTTCGTTTACGTTCTTTTGGTATGCTCGTTCACCAAAGATCAATGGTTAGAATTGCCTCATTTGAGTGTCCTGTTAGGTGCCCCTCTCGAATGACGTCCTTGCCGATGATTTCGAACAATGTAATCTTCAATCGGGTATACGCTATGAAAAGTTGTTTTTCTTTCGATACCCGGTCGTTGAAAATCAACTTAAGTTCCTCGACATTTTCATTAACTCCAGAAGCAAATTCATGACCAATGAATTTTTCCTTGATCTCCTCTTTCCAACCGTGAGATGTTGACCGGGGAATCGCCTTTAAAAACTCTTTAGGAAGCCATTGTTTATGAATATCTAAACCATAGGCTAATTTGATGGTCGAATGGTACGTATTTCTCCTTCTCATGAAGTGGCTTATTCATCTAATATGCAGTTGAAAATAAATCTTTTATCACTCCAATTTTCTTGAAACTCAAAAAAGTTAGTCTACTGATTATCAGACAAATGTAGGCCAAAAAGGTTAGAGATAAGGAGCCGAGGGGCTACCTACCAAACTGCTGGAAGACCTCTTTGATTTGTGAACGTTGATACAAAAAAACCTTAAGGTCTCGCCACTGGGCCATATCCTTAATTTTCATCATCAGTTTTTCCTTTCTCTCCGACCATTTGTGCATTCGGGCTATGGGGTTTCTTACAATAACCACCGTTGGTTTGGCGTATTCAAACAGTTTTTCTACTTGTTTTAACAATTTGGATTCCGAAAGGGGTGTAATTCGCTTAATACCATAATCCAGAATTTCCAATGGCCCCTGGCTAATCACATAGGATATCCCTACGTTGTTTGGATAGAGTGTCAGGGTTACTGGCTTAATTTCAGCATCACTCATGGTCATCAGGTTTAGAGTTAAGGCTAATCGACTGACTGAGTCTTTCTAAAATAGCTCCATATGCATTGAGCCGTTTTTGTACTCTGGTAGACTTAGGCACGTCTTCAAGGTGGTCAATGAGTGTTTTGAGTTTTGCTGAAAGCTCCACTTTGTATTTTGTAATGTACTGATCCAAAAGTTTCTCAAGTGGTATTTGGCTCACAATATGATAGGCTACAACCATAGGTAGCGACGGTACGAGTTTTCCTTTTTCGTATTTGGATAAATTGGACGGATCGGTTTCGAGCAAAGATGCCATGTCAGCGATAGAAAGATTGACGAGCATCCGGGCTTGGGAATACCTATTGAATTGAATATTCATAAAACAACGAAAGGCCATAGGGGTTAAAGAAAGCTATAGGGTTAACTACCTTGATAATTAAGGTTGATAGTTTTCCGTCCTATGGCTTTTTGTATGGTAAGTCAATGAGATAAAATCTGTGTGTAGTAAAGGTGGGTATTGGGATACCTGAAAAAATTTCACTCTCTTAATTCGTTTTGGTTGAACAGTTTTGATTGACTTCTTTGAAAGAAAAAAAGAAAAGTGCTTAACGCCTTCCTTTATCTCTGAGAATCTGCTTATAACGTTCATCATCACTTAATCTTCGGTACGCAGTTTTTTCACTTCTTTGTCCGTCTGTATTCTCTTTTGTAAGTGTTTGTTTTGTATTCGGGCGAAAAGTAAATATGTTAGTCAACATATCTACCATAGTCTTTCGTTCTGTAAGCCTATAATATGGAGCATATGCGTAATAAATACGTTTCTTTCCTCTACGGTCTTGAGGTTTCTTTAATCGATTACCCCTGTGATCAAAAGATAAAATCAAATCCATCCTGATTAATTCAGAAATCCCCAAGGATATGGACTTTGCCGTCAGTCCGGTTTTTCTTTGGAAAAACGTACTGGAAATCCAATCCTTGCGTTTTCGTTTCTTTGTTTTGGGGTCTATCCAACCGAGCGTCTGGCGTATCACGACTAAAAGCACCTTTAATTGGGCTTGGTTTAAATAGGGTAAATGAAAATCAAATATTTCGTTCGGTACTTGGGTGGAACGATAGTAGTACATACCCTTAGTGTGAAGAAACACTTGAGAGGTTGAGAGTAGAAATAATGGGTAAGGTGGTGGGCAGTTTTTTTTGATTATAGCGCAATGGCATTCATATCGCTCGGCTTATGTCCTTGCTTCTGCATCTCGTCTAGTGAAACAAATCTTTCTTTTCTATCAACCATTCCGAATACACATTCTTGAAAGTCAAAAGGTTCACATTTTCCGTTTTTGTGATTGATTATTCGGATTAGATCATAGTTCTTGAGTTCGGGGTATTGACCTACCGTTTTCTGCAGGACTTTAATGTATTCTTGGAGATTCATGATATATGTGACAGTAGATTATTGATAATTCTAGCTTACATGATTAAACTGGGTAAGGCAATTCTCTAATTCTTGTACCTTATCTGAAATCTGGTATTGTGATACCCACAATTCTGAAAGCCACTCTAATAGCCCACAACTAGCAGCAAAACGGCTTTTTAAGCACTCAACACTGGAATTGAGTATATATTCCAACGTATTTTCTGATACCCAAAGTTCTGAAAATAGAATTCGTATAATTTCATCTTTTTCCCTCGGTTCGGCATAATCATATTGAATTGAAAGGGTTTTAACCAGTTCTGAAAGTTTTATTAGTTCTTTCATTAATTCGTGCATTGCCTGGTCGGATTCCTGTTCCTGGCTCTGAAGTTCTTCAAGGGTTGCACTTAGTTTGTTTTCCTCAAGCATATAATCCTGGGGACCGTATACTCCTGATTTTAGAAGACTCAGTTTATTCGCCCTGAGGTATGTTAAATCCTCACGAATTTTCCTTTTCTTTCGCTCGATGCTTACCAATTCGGTATTTCTTCGCTCTTCCAACAACGAAATTTCTGATTCTATGGTAGTATCCATAAACGAAATTTCATCTGCAGTGAAATAGATCTTTTTTATTCTTTCACCAATTATTTGGCTTACTTCATCAAAACTCAAACTCTTTCGTGGATTGGTGCATCCTGCCTGACATCGTGCATAGTAGTATTGAATTCCTTTTTTTACATAAGGTGTGTAAATTCTCTTGCAACCTCGGCAACGCATAATGCCACGTAGAGGTAAGTCTATCTTCTGGTTATAGTGAATGCTTACATTTCGTTTCTTCAGCATGGATTGAACCCTGTTGAATAATTCAAGGTCAACAAGTGCTTTATGACTTACACTTTGAATCAGTATGCCCTGTCCGTCTTTTAGAAATCCGCTATAAAATACATTCGATAGAATCCTACTGACCAAACTGATCGATATAGGCTTGGTGATCTTAGGAAGATCCTTAATCTCTAAATCTTCATCAAGGAGTTCTTCCTTAGTTCGACGCTGTCGTCTAGGCACGGTTGTCATTCCTTCGTTGTTGGCATAGCGTGCCAAATCGGACAGACTCCAGTTTCCGTTGTCATACAAGCGAAACATTTCTTTGATAATAGGTGCACGCTCAGAATCAAGAGGCTTGTGATCCATTTTCCCTATGTTCAAATACCCAATTGGCGCACTTGAGGTACACAGCCCCTTATTTTTATTATTAATTGTTGCAAGACGTACTTTCTCACTGGTTACCCGTGAATGGTGTTGTGAGAACATACCATCAATGTCCATATGCAATGCCCCTGAACTGGTTTTATCATACTTTGCATATACAAACTGTATATCTACGCCACGGCGCATAAGTTTGCGAATAATAGTGTCATCCCCCTTGTTGCGACTTATCCTATCCCAACAAAGACATACAACACCCTTGAAACACCCCTTATTCAACAGTTCAAGGAGTTTTTGGAATTTAGGCCGTTCAATCCGGTATTGTACCAACCCTTCATCCGTAAAGGAAAGGGAGTCGTCTTCCTTAAAACCAGAGTGTTTTTCTGAAATAATACCTTCTTTACAAAAGCCTTTAATACTAATTGGAGCAATCGACAATTCCTCACCTTCCGCGAAAATGAGGTTCTCAGTTTTTTGATATGTAATCGAATTCTTTTGATTGTTTGCCTCATCGGTGCTTTTACGGCAATAGATTAAATACGATTCCTGAAATCTTCCACTTTGTATCTCAATCCACGGATCAGATTTGTATGTTGTCTGTTGGTTGTTCATGGTTCTCAATTTTTACAAGAACACCGTCAATTACGTCATACCCTTCACTTTTCATGCGTCTTCGAATTCTGCGCAGGACATCACCTAATTGTTCAAGTGTCCGCAAAGTCTCTTTCGAAAACCGGATCGACACAGTATCCTTAACATCTAGGGATATTTCCTTGTAATTGGGGTATGGTTTATTGGAATTGTGGTGTTCAAAGTTCATCATAACGTGGTTTGCAAATCAATTCAAGTTGTGTTCTCGTAAATACTTGAAAAGTTCTTTGCATATGAGACCAGTAAATCACTTTGATATTTGCGTAGGG
This sequence comes from uncultured Chitinophagaceae bacterium, assembly GCA_964482155.1. Lineage (GTDB taxonomy): Bacteria > Bacteroidota > Bacteroidia > NS11-12g > UBA9320 > UBA987. Next base: position 4,598 of record CAYZWM010000284.1, read on the forward strand.
AGTAGTAAAACAAGGTAATCCTACTCATCATCTTAAATGGGGTTTGATTACCCCATAGATCTACTCACAGGATTTATTTAAAAACGATATGCTCACTTCTATGAGCTTCTTCCACCCCTACATCTCCTATTTTGCCCAAGTTGATTTCCGTGATGATAAACGGATTTTTGGCATGCTACAGGAGGATAGAATGCTCGGGGTATACCTGAT
>CAYZWM010000285.1:0-1500 GCA_964482155.1 uncultured Chitinophagaceae bacterium
GAAGGATTGGGAAATTCTACTCAGTGAGAGCCAGGAACGTATGTTGGCCATTATTGAAAAAGGAAGAGAGAAGGAAGTTGAAGCCATATTAGAGAAATGGGATTTGACGTATTCCATAATTGGAGAAATTAATGGATCTGGAAGAGTCAAGTACATAAAGGATGGGAAAGTAACCTGTGATGTTCCCGCAGAAAGTTTAGTGTTGGGCGGCGGTGCCCCTGTTTATCATAGGGAGTCTGAAATTCCAGCATATGTCGAGAAGATAAAGTCATATGGTATAGATGATATAAATCAACCAAGCGACCTGGTTCGAGCGGCTAAGTTTATAACAGCCCTTCCAAACATTGCGTCCAAGCGATGGGTTTATCGCCAATACGATAGTATGGTAGGAACCGTTAACCAAAGTACGAATAAACCGAGTGACGCTGCAATTGTTCAAATTAAGGGAACAAATAGATCATTGGCGTTGACGGTTGATTGTAATAGCCGATATGTGTATGCAGATCCAGAACAAGGCACGGCAATCGCGGTTAGTGAAGCGGCAAGAAATATTGTTTGTAGCGGAGGTCGGCCAAGTGCAATTACAAATTGTCTGAACTTCGGAAATCCATACGACAAAGGGGTTTACTGGCAGTTTACCAATGCTATTATGGGAATGAAACGTGCGTGTGAGAAGTTCGGTACGCCGGTTACGGGAGGAAATGTAAGTTTCTACAATCAGAGTTCAGATGGGGCAGCGGTTTATCCTACACCTACTATTGGAATGATTGGGCTGATTGATAATCCGGATCACGTTACCACTCTGAATTTTAAGGAGGAAGGTGATTTGATTTATATGTTGGGTAAAGAAATCGTGGACATTGGGTCATCTCAATACCTCGCGAAGTACCATAAAGTAACCCATTCACCATGTCCATATTTTAACCTGGATGAAGAATATGATTTGCAAAACGCGGTTATTGAAATCATTGAAAAAGGGTTGGTAAGCAGTTGTCATGATGTTTCAGAAGGCGGATTATTTATTTGTCTGCTGGAAAGTGCTATGACAAGCGGTTTTGGGTTGGAGATAAACACAAAAGCAAGTGAGCGAATGGATGCATACCTTTTTGGTGAAAGTCAAAGTAGGATCGTTATATCTATAAACGAAAGTCAACGCAACGAGTTCGAATCTCATTTAGAAGAATCGAATGTCCCTTTCCGGAACCTCGGACGGGTTTCTGGAAACCGGATTTCGATAAACAATGACGACTTTGGTAGCGTAGCGGAGTACAAAGAAATCTACGATAATGCCATTGAAAATTTGATTAATGCGTAAGTCACTAAAATGATATAAAAGAAAAGCCTCGCATTTGCGAGGCTTTTCTTTTATCACTTCACTGGTCATTTAGTTGAATCTAAGTCGAATCGGTTTGGTAAATAACATTCGAGCAGGTTTGTCGCGTTGTAAAGCGGGATTCCATTTCGGCATTTTCTTAATGACCTCTATGACGGCTTCCTCTA
>CAYZWM010000285.1:1510-2400 GCA_964482155.1 uncultured Chitinophagaceae bacterium
CCAAAGCCTATTTTTCGAGGCGACGTTATTCTAATATTACTAAGACTTCCATCTTTTTCTACGGTAAAACTTACTTTGACAGTGCCGTTTTCAGCCTCCTCATTGGCAAAATCTGATAGAACGAGATTGTCTTCAATAAATTTGTCCATGGCAAAAGCGCCGCCTGGAAACGAGGCTCTTTCCTGGATAATATACCATGGGATAGGTTCTCCAGTTTCTTCTGGCCCTTCGTCAACAATCTTTATGTCTTCATATCCTTTGGTGTCGTCTGGTTCCATATCCAGATCAATTTGAATGTCTTCAATTTTCTTGTTGTCAGGAATAACCTTTAGAATAATGTCTTTTGGTTTGATGATTTTTTTGGGTTCTTCCTTGTAGGCGGTTTGGTCAATCATCATCTCATCTTCTTCATACGCAAAGCGTACATCCAATACATCAACTCGTTCATACTTTTTATATTCCATAATGGCGTATACCGAACCAACTGATATGCACATACCTATTAGAAAGAATATCACTCTGTAGGTCTTAGCGTCCTTGTTTTTGTGTTTTTTAGTCTCCATGTTTTAACGATTTAAGTATGAATTGTATATGCAGTATACGATGATAAATTGGCATAGAAACGCCCCAATTAACCAATGGGATGGTTGCTTTGGTGAAAGGGAGATATGAGGTAATACGCGGAAATGAACCGAAAGAGAGCCCAGATGGAAAGAGTTGAGTTGACTGTTTGGTAGGACGGGTTTATGGACAAAAAAAGGGCGTTTCGATTTACGAAACGCCCTTTTTTTAATATCTTTATAAGAGTCTTACTGCAAGCTAATTCGAATGGGTTTTTGGAAATTCATCCGTGCTGGTTTATCTCTTTGCAATGCCGGTTTCCATCTCGG
>CAYZWM010000285.1:2450-4738 GCA_964482155.1 uncultured Chitinophagaceae bacterium
ATCTTCCGTTTGGATACAACACGCACATTGGATAAACGACCATCTTTCTCAACGGTAAAGCCAATAACTACTGTACCACTTTCAGCTTCTTCATAGGCAATTTCTGGAATAACCATATTGTCTTCAATAAATTTATCCATGGCTTTTTGTCCGCCTGGGAATGACGCTTTTTCCTGAACCTGAAACCACTCAAATATTTCATCGGTCTCTTCTGGGCCATCATCTTCTACTTCAATTTCTCCAAAAGCTTCGTCTTCGTCAAATTCAGCATCAATGTCAAGTTCCTCAGTTACCTCAACTTCATCGTCTACAACCTCGATAATTGGATCAGGTGGTTGTTCATCGGGTTTTGGAGGTTCCTCTTCTTGTTGAGTTTGTTCAACTTCAACCTCGTTCTCATCATAAACCATGTTTAGGTCAATGATTTCAATTTTTTCGTATTTCTTATATTCCATCAGGGCGTACACCGTTCCAAGGGAAATGCACATTCCAATAAGAAAAAAAAGCGTTCGATACGTTTTGTTGTCTTTGCTTTTATGTTTTTTTACCTCCATGTCGAAAAAGATTTATATTCAAATTTAGGGATTATCAAGTATAATATATCATTAACGAAAAAAAGGTAAACGATATTTAACATTATTTGGAAAAATACTTTTTAAGTGGGCTAAATAGTACCAAAAAAAGAAGTGTTGCGAGCGCAACACCAGTAAAATTGGCAATCATATCAAAGTAATCAAAGTTGCGATTTGAGATTGACGAGGCTTGTAAGAACTCCATTAGGACGCCATATGAGGTAAAAACCAGTAGGGAGTAAATTAACCAACGGCCGCGTTGTTTTGACCAACGGGTAAAACGCGAATATTCTACCAAAAAAGTGATAGTCAATGACGCATAGGCCAAAAAGTGCCCAATTTTATCTCCCGATTTGATATGTACAGGAGGGATTGAGCCCAGTGATATCAAGCTCAAAACGAGAATAACAAGTGTTAAAAGTATAGAAAGTTTAAACGCCTTGAGCATTACTGCCCAATAGAAGCCTTGTACTGATCTACATCCATTAATGCCTCTACATCAGATATGGCGTTGACCTTTACTTTAATCATCCAACCACTTCCATAAGGATCTGTGTTTACACTTTCAGGTGCATCTTCTAATCCAGCATTCACTTCGGTTATTTCACCACCAATAGGCATGTATAGGTCGGATACTGTTTTCACAGCCTCAACAGTGCCAAAGGTTTCTTCTGAATCAAGGGTCTCGCCCTCCGTTTCAATTTCGACAAACACCACATCACCTAGTTCACCCTGGGCAAAGTCGGTAATGCCAATTGTAGCGATGTCACCTTCCAATTTTATCCATTCGTGATCTGACGTGTATTTTAAATCTGCTGGGAAATTCATAAAACTTTTTTTTGCGAATTAATTACTTTGTTGGTTGGATTACAAACTCTAATGCATGAAATAATTATACACTAGCCGTTTTGTTTTCCTCGGTCTTGGTTTTCGTCTTCTTTTCACAGACAATCGACAATAAGGTGGAAATTTTATCTTTAGCTTCTTTTCGTTCAACTATAAAGTCAACAAACCCGTGTTCTTGCAGAAATTCACTTCGTTGAAAACCTTTAGGAAGATCCTTACCAATGGTTTCTTTAATAACCCGTGGCCCAGCAAATCCAATGAGAGCTTTTGGTTCGGCAATGTTAAAGTCTCCAAGCATGGCAAAAGAGGCTGTAACTCCGCCAGTGGTAGGGTCTGTTAAGTATGAAATGAAGGGTATTCCTTCTCGGTTAAGCAGTGCCAATTTTGCGCTCGTTTTAGCCATTTGCATCAAACTAAAAGCAGCTTCCATCATTCGTGCACCACCACTCTTAGAAATAACGACTAGAGGAATTCTATTTTCTCGAGCATAATCAATGGATCGAGCAATTTTTTCACCCACAACAGCACCCATTGACCCGCCTATAAAACTAAAATCCATACAGGTAATGACGGTTTTTATACCATTCATCTTGCCAACGCCTGTCCGCGCAGCATCTTTTAACTCTGTTTTTTTCTGTGCGGCGATTATTCGCGATGGGTAATCTTTACTGTCCACGAAGTTTAATGGGTCACCAGAGGTCAGATTTGCATTGAGTTCAGTGAACTTTCCACCATCAAAGAAAATTTCGAAATATTGTTCGGAACCGATTCGGGTATGATACCCGCAATCCTTACACACCCACATGTCCACCGCAAAGTCCTTACTGGAATGCGGAGTCTGACATTCGGGACACTTAACCTATAGCCCAT
>CAYZWM010000286.1:0-4702 GCA_964482155.1 uncultured Chitinophagaceae bacterium
ACAGAGTAAAGAAACTTCCAAAGCCAATCGGTATGTGGGGTGGTATCTCAAGTGGAACGCCATCACCAAAACCGGCCTTATTAGCACAACGGTCAGTTGTAGCAAGTATGGGACAAGGATTTATTTTGGATGGTATCAAATACACCGTACAGAGTTACCAATTTGTTCATGCGCCTAAAAGAGGTGAGGCATTTGTAACTAAAGGAAAAGGTGGACATATATCTGGATCTATGAGAGGAGCTATTAAACGAGCCAAAAGAGGAGATCGGATTATTGTTGACCAAATTCGAGCTACAGGACCTGGTGGAAGAGTAACTCTTAATCCTATTATGATCGAAATAATCTAGGTTCTAACAAGAACAACAAATAGATAGAAAGTATCTTTTTCTACAACAAACTGGTTTTCCAGAGTTTAGAAAAAGATACTTTTTTTTGTGCCATTTTTTTTACGACAGTTGATATATGGCAATTAAACCTGGCTTCTTTAACGGAAAATAAAGGAAATAAATGTGATAAACACGGGCCTGGAACAGTGCAATTGGGTTCTAATAATTCAGATCAAAGTACAACTCCAAATAAAGTGTAAAAAAGGATAGGCCGTCATCCAATAAAATGAAGAGGCTTACGTTGTGTATAGGTAAGGTATGTGAAGGTGCTGTATAGTATTAGCCCTTCACTGCTCTTACACAAGCAAATAACCAATGGGTTTGATTAAACCCAACACGAACAACCGGCGAATAACCAACCTGACCTAACCAGTCAACTCAATTTACCCCAGCTTTTTTACCCTTTTTATATTTTTCACTAAAAGTTAAAACTATGGCAACTGGTAAATTAAGTCCACGTCAAAAAATGATTAACATGATGTATCTCGTGTTATTAGCGCTTCTGGCATTAAATGTATCCAAAGAAATTTTAAAATCCTTCCATTTAATGGAGGTTTCATTCAACCGGGCTAAAGAAAACCTGGACACAAAGATTAAAAGCCAAATTAGTTCTTTTGAGGAACAGGCATCCAACGATCCAACCTTAAAACCGTATTATGAACGGGCACTCGAAGCAGAGCAGATTACGGATAAATTTGTTCAGTACATCGAAAAGGTTAAAACCGAATTGGCGGACAAGACTGGCGGTCGTCAGGAATTTGAAGAAGGTGACGAAGGAGGAAAGTCCTATGAGGCTGAATTGGTTGGAACGGACAACATGGAGGTTCACGCCAATTATTTTATGATTGACAACGATGAAGGTGCAAAGGTCAAAGGTTGGAAAGGAAAGGAGTTGGAGGGCATGATCAACGCAACCCGAGACGCGTTGTTGGATTTACTGAATTCAGACAAGGACAACGGAGTAGACATCAAAGCGGAACAATCTAAGGCCGTCATTGACGCATGTCAATTAAGCGCATTACTCACAGATAAAGAATCCATTCGATACGAATCATGGTCAGCAAAGTATTTGGAAAATACCCCATTGGCCGGTGTTATCGCGATGTTGACTAAAATACAAACCGATGCAAAATCTACCCAGGGGGCCGTTATGGATGTACTGCACCAGGGCAAGGTTGCACATTTACCTATTTCAGGGTTAGTGTCTCTAATTAAGCCTGTAAACGGTTCAGTTATTATGAATGGAGGTACCTATGAGGCCGAGATTATCCTGGCCGCTGAAACCCAGGGAAACGACAATACAAGCTATTCGTTGGAAACTGGTGAAGGTCGAATCGAAAAGCGAGGTGAACGATGGTATTATGTGTCAGACGGGAATTCCTCAGGGAATCACGATTTCGAAGGAATTGTAACGGTAAAAACGCCTGATGGCGATAAACAATATAAATTTGATGGGGGCTTCCAGGTGTTTAATGGAGGAGCTACCATTTCTGCCACTCGAATGAATGTGTTATACATTGGCGTAGAGAATGATATATCGGTTGGGGTACCTGGGGTTAATCCGCATGACGTAACCGTATCAATGACTGGTGGTCGCATAACCAAAAAAGGGGCAAACTATATAGCAACGTGTACTCAAAAAGGCACGGCAGTCATTTCGGCATCAGCTCGAATGAGCGATGGTACTATACGACGTGTAGGTTCTCAACCTTATCGCGTTAAAATGTTACCAACCCCGAAAGCGTATATTGGAGCCATTGGAAGTGGAGCAATTGTCCCAGCACGATCGCTACCACCTCAACGGAAAATAGTGGCCCATTTGGGTGAAAGTTTTGTATTTGGAGGCATTGAATACAGGGTTAATAAATATCAATTTTCAGTAGCACGGAAGCACGGCGACCCATATGTGAAACGGGTTAATGGGGCCTTACTTACGCCAGAAATTATTAGAGTTATCAATTCACTCAGAAAAGGTGATCGGATCATTGTAGATCGGATACGAGCAACGGGTCCAGATGGCCAAAAAACCCTCGACCCAATCTTGATTGAAATTATATAATAAATAAACTATCTTTGCGTTTATAGGGTAGCAAAAACCGAGTTTATGATTAAGAAAATCTTATTAGTTAGCAGTTTTATCTTTGGTTTAACCCTCTGTGCTTCAGCCCAGAGTGAAATGGAAGATTGGACATACGACAAGAAAGCAGTGAAGGAACGTAAAGTAATTCCTCATCGTTATACTCGTGAGGCTAACGTCAAATATCACAAGAGAATTCACCGTATTATCGATGTTCGTGAGAAGCAGAATCTTCCTATGCACTGGCCTAAGAATCCGTTTTATGACATTATTTATAATGCGGCTACAAAACCAGACAACAAAGGTGGAACAGTTACCGCCTATACATCCGATTCACTTGAAAATGGTGGTGTTTATTCAGAAGATGACTTGAAAGAAAGAGGTGGATACGAGTTTGTAACGCAAATCCCTGATCCGGATTATCCAGGTGATTACAAGGATACAGTGATGATCGTTGAATTCGAACCTGAAGATCTAAAGAAGTATAGAATAATGGAAGATTGGATCTTCGATTACAACTACTCTGACTTTAGAGCTAGAATAATTGCAATTGCCCCGGTATTTGAGCAAAAGGCAAGTGGTGTGTCCGTTGGCGAGGCTCCTTTGTTTTGGGTTGATATGGATGAATTGAGATCTATTCTTGTAAACCATGAAATCTTTAATCCGTTTAACGACGCTGCTCGATTATCTTTTGATGATTGGTTTGAGATGAGAATGTTCTCGAGCTATATCATAAAAGAATCTAACGTGTGGAATTACGATATCAAGTACTACGAAGAAAACGAAGACAACCCATTCGCTGCTCTCTTAATGAGCGAAGGAATTAAAAACGACTTGTTCATATTTGAACATGACCTTTGGGAATACTAGTCCCAATTCTATAAAAACATTTAAAGTCCCGTTCTCTTTTAGAGAGCGGGATTTTTTTATGCCCTTAATCTTATGGGCGTTTACAATATTGTGACATGGACTTCGTTGTAAAAGGTATTAAGGAATAAGATATGAATAAGAAAATCACAATCCTAACCACCTTAATTCTTACCCTACCCACGTTAAATTTTGCTCAAGATCGCAACGAACCCTGGCCCTATAAAAAAAAGGCTGTTTTTGAACGCAAAGTAATTCCCCATCGTTATTCTCGCGAGGCGTCTGCCAAATACCATAGGCGAATCCAACGCGTTATTGACGTTAGAGAAAAACAGAACCTGCCCATGCAATGGCCTCAGAATCCATTTCATTATGTCATTTATGGAGCGGCTACTGAACCCGACTTTCGAGGAGGCACCGTAACGGCGTATGCATCCGATTCGCTTGATTTTGGTCGATCTTATACGCGAGCCGAAATTGAGGATCGAGGAACGGATAGTTTGTTGGTTCCAATGTTGAGACCAGATGGGAGTCAATATGATACCATGATCGGTGTTGAGCTGGAAATAGATCAAATTAAAAAATACCGCATTATGGAAGATTGGGTATTTGATAATAATTATTCTGATTTCCGACCAACCATCGTAGCCATTGCACCGATTTTCGAACTAAAAACAAGTGGAATCTCCATTGGTGAGGCAGCCTTGTTTTGGGTTAAGATGGAAGAATTTAGACCCGTTTTAGCCAAATGGGAGATTTTTAACCCCTACAACAATGCAGCTCGTTTGTCTTTCGACGACTGGTTTGAAATGCGACTGTTTGCGAGTTATATCGTTAAAGAGTCCAATGTATGGGATTACGACCTTAAGTATTACCCAGACAATGAAGACAATCCATTTGCAGCGTTGTTAAACAGCGAAGCGATTAAGAACGACTTGTTCGTATTTGAACACGATTTATGGGAATTTTAGACCCATAAGACGCTAAATAATATAGAGGCCCAGATGTTTTACATCTGGGCTTTTATTTTTACCAGAAATTCGCATAGGGTTAAGTACTTTCGCACTCAATTTTTAAGAATGAAAAAGTTAATTGAATGTGTCCCTAATTTCAGCGAAGGCAGAGATTTAGGAGTTATAAAGCAAATAACCGATGCTATAGAAGCAGTGGATGGCGTTACCTTGTTAGACGTTGATCCGGGCAATACCACCAACCGAACGGTGGTCACTTTTGTTGGAGAGCCTGAAGCAGTCATAGAAGGAGCTTTTCAGGGAATTGTAAAGGCGTCACAGCTTATTGACATGTCCAAACACAGTGGCGAACATGCACGCATGGGCGCAACGGACGTTTGTCCGTTTATTCCTGTGGCCAA
>CAYZWM010000287.1:0-4699 GCA_964482155.1 uncultured Chitinophagaceae bacterium
GGCTAAGTTGAACGCATTACATTTAAAAAATTCCACCTTAATATTTGAGAAATGATAGACAACATGATGGATATCTTCCGTGCCTTGTCGGCGTTTTTAATCGCGATGATGCTTTGCACCATTTTTATTCGAGTACTCCAATCTGTTGCGAAGCCACTCGGACTGGTTGATCGACCCAATAGACGTAAAGTCCACAAAACCCATGTCCCTCTTATTGGTGGGCTGGCTATTGGACTGACCCTGGTTATTTCACTGCTCGTTTGCTCGTGGTTTTGGTTCACATTTAACAGCCAACACCTCCAAATTTTGGGCATAGCCCTGGTGCTCTTATTAATGGGTGTCATAGACGACCGCATTGGTTTAAAAGCAACTCATCGATTGTTCATTCAGGTCATCTGTGCCTTCCAGATCGCATCTTCAGGTATTCGTCTTGAATCACTGTATGGCGTATTGGGCATTCATGAACTGGGCCTAATCCAATCGTATGTAATTACTGTTGTTATCATTACAGGTGTTGTAAACGCCTTTAACCTGATTGACGGCGTTGACGGTTTAGCCGGTTCGTTGTCGCTGGTTGCCATGGTTGTGATGGCTATATTGGCTGGCTTGCTACAAAGCCTACCCATATTTATAATGATGGTGGTATTGTCGGGCGCTTTGATTGCATTTCTAAAACGAAACTTAAGCTCAAAAAAGATATTTTTAGGTGATGGTGGTTCTATGTTTTTAGGATTTATAATGGTGGTGGCCGGTTTGTACCTAGTAGGTTTGGCAGATCACAACCCTAAAGTCCCTGTGGGATTAACCATTGCTCTGGTCTTCTCCTTTTTGCTTATTCCAGTGTTTGACTCATTACGTGTTTTCTGGATGAGATTTGCTCGTGGTATATCACCAATGAGCGCAGACAAGACTCACATTCATCACCTTTTGTTATTTTTTAGATGTTCTCATGCAAAGTCTACCATCATTCTTGTTGCTGGTACATTGGTGTCCATTCTCATTTCCATCCTGCTCTTTTGGCAATACAATCTTGGAACGGCCGTAATCTTTATGGCTTTGCTATTTTGGACAGTCAACTGGGTTCTGGCCTCTATTTATTGGCTCAAGGTTTGGGAACAAAAGACTAAAAATCTGGAACAACTGAACTAAGCGTTGAGTTCACGCTTTAATTGAGTTACCGCGTGGCTTATTTGTTTTTCAATCACCACAAGTATATGACTAATCTGGGCATCGTTTATTGATGTCTTCTCCGTTAAATCATAAAGGTGATGTAAGCTTGTCGGATCTATGCCACAAACGCGGAAAGACGACAACGTTTTATGAGCAGCCAATTTTAATAAAGACATTTCCGTACGATTGGCATCCAGTGCTGCCCACCGTTTGGGTAAAATATCAATTGCGGTATCGAGCATTTCTTTTTGGTACGCCATATCGCCTTCAGCAAGCGAGTTAATGTATTTGAGATTGACATGAAAAGAATCAAATAGGAACTCAACCAGGTGATGATATTCAATGGGTTTCACCCATACATCTTCGCCAGGAATAGCACTACCCGAAATAAAGCGAACCGGAAAATCTTTGAGATATTCTTTTAGATCAAGATACGAAGCATCCGGCAAATTAGAATCACACAACACGTGGTCGAATGTTGACAAATCATTCATTTTCAACTCCTTAAACGAAGAACAAATGTGTACATCAAGACTTCCAAAAGCGCGTAGTTGACGTCGAATAGCGATTACATCAATGGCATCGTCTTCAATATATAAAAGCCGTTTATTCATTAATACGGGTGTTCGCTGAGATTCCAGTAATCCTTTATGGTAATGAGCATTTGTTTGAAGTCTTCGTAACTCACAGGTTTGATCATATATCCAGAAATACCAAGTTTGAAGGTCTCTTCCTTATCCCGTTGATCCTTTGACGTAGTGAGAACAACAACCGGTATTTGAGCCCATTGGCTGTTTTGTTTGATGCGCTTTAAGAACTCGATGCCGTTCATTTTAGGCATATTGATATCCAAAAAGATGATGCCCGGTAAATCGTCACATTTCGCCAAATAATCCAGGCCATCTTCTCCATTGGTCATGACTTCACATACATTCGGAATTTTGAGTTGTTTTAGCGCCCGTTGTATAGTCATTACATCAATGATGTCGTCTTCAAGAAGGAGGATCTTTTTGCTTGCTAACATGGTGACAATTTAATCAATTTTTGGGATACTAAAAGTGAATGTACTGCCTTGACCAAGCACAGATTCTACCCATATTTTACCTCCATTTCTCTCCACGATTCGTTTAACGATGCTTAAGCCAATGCCGGTGCTTTCGTACTCGTCTTTGGACTTTAAGGTTTGAAATATGAGAAAAATTTTGTCAAAATAATCGGAGTTAATACCTGGGCCATTGTCAGAAATACCGAAGTAGAAAAACCCCTCATCTTCTTCCATCCGAATGTCAATTACACCGGAGGGTTTATCCAAAAACTTTACGGCGTTGCTCACGAGGTTTTGAAAAACCTGTTGTAAGCGAATTTTATCATATCTAACTACCGGATTTCCAACCTCAACATTGACTGTGCAATGGCTTGGTGGAGCGAGTAAGTCCAATACTTCCATAACGAGGGTTTGGATGTTTACCTCTTCTTTTTCATTACTCAGTCTACCAATTTTGGAATATTGCAACACGCCCTCGATGAGGTTGTGCATTCTGGAGATTCTTCCTTTGAGTAGGCTCAACAGTTCTTTGCCTTGTTCGTCCAACACATCAGAGTAGTCCTGACGTAACCAATCGGATAAGGAACCGATGGATCGCAAAGGTGCCTTGAGGTCATGGGAAACGATGTAGGCAAAGTCACGCAATTCTTGATTGGCCTCTTCCAGTTTGCTCAAGATTTCTTCCTTTTGGGCTTCAATGGCCTTTTTCTCCGTTATGTCTCGTATGACGTCTCTTGACCCAACATATTTGCCGTTTTCTACAATGGCCGTTGAATTGACTTCTACATACTTTATTTTTCCTTTACCCGATATTATTCGACCCTCATATCCGGAGTAATATCCCTGAGTTTTTAGTAAGGCCATATGTTTGTTTGCCAGTACCAGATCTTCGGGGTGAACAATATCGCTCATGTGTAATTGGCCAATGGATTCATCGCCGTAGCGAAGTATTTTCTTAGCCGCCTTGTTCAGTTTTGTTACAAACCCATCGGCAGAGAACACAACCAGGGCTTCATACATATTGTCGACCAGGTCCTGCAATTCTTTTCTGTTCTGCTCGAGGTCCTTATGGGCATAAATTCGTTCGGACACATCCAATATAGTTGCAATGGTTCCTATGACTTCGTTTTCTGAATTTCGAAATTCTGAGGCCTGAATTCTCGCCCAAAAGACCTTGCCCGATTTATGAACCAATTTGGCTTCATATACATCATCAAGGTCTTCGTATTTCTTCCCCATCAGGACTTCAATGGTCGATTTGTCACCTTCTAAGGGCTTAAAAATATCCTCGACATTTGCCATAAACATTTCATCGTATCGATAGCCGGTTATGGGTGTCATAGCCCTGTTAATATAGGTGATAACTCCTTTTTCGTCTGTAACAATGATGCCTTCACTTAAACTATTCGCCCCAAACCGAAAAAAGGATTCTCGTTCAAATAACCGACGTTCTGCCTTTTGCCTTTTAGACATTTCTGATCGCAAATCCCTATGGGCGATACAGGCCTTGCAGGACACAACAAATTTTTTGAATACGGTGGCTAATTGGGCAGCTTCTCTGGATGCAATTTGATGGTTGGACTTGTTGTAAACAAAAAACAGACACATGTTTTCAAGTTGAAAAACCCAGAGTTTTTCTGACACCAATTGGTTGGGTAATGTTCTCGACGAACTGTTTATGCTCAATACCTTACCCATGTCCATACCGGCCAGATCAGCATACAAATCGTCCTTGTCACTCAGTTGAGTCGGTTTCATTTCCAACTTTGGAAATGACGCATTGTATTGAAGAACATTATTCTTGTTATGCCAAACTGAGATGTGTTTTAGGTTACGTCTTTGAGCAAAACTGCTAAAGAAAGTCTGGGCATTTTTTTCAAAGTCCAGACTCTGGCCAATATCTAATGAGAACTCATATAACTCGGCGAGTTCCGATACAAGTTCCCTTGCTTCATTCTTCATAAAGCAAAGCGGAAAGCGTTGTTTTGTTATACATTTCTAATCGGCCATCACTAAATGTTGAAATTTCTCCTAGAGATAAAACACCGTTTATATTTAAATCTTTGTATTTGTTTTGAATGGTTCCAGTTACTGTTTCAACTTCTTCGTCAAAATCCGTATCCAAAAACAACACCCTTGAAATACAATCTACAACAAAGGCATATGCCGGCTTGTGACTCATCCCATCTATAGACTCCTGTGCAGACGCCTTAGCAGCCGCTATCATTTTTTGGGGCTCGCCTTTTAAGACATAGAGCGCTGCATTTTCAGGTATTTCATCAATACAAATGATATGACCATTTTCTTTACTTGAAATCGGGTCTCGAACAATGTCTTCCTGGCCCTGGCGACTAATACCCAATGGAAAACCTTTGGCTACATTAAAGAAATCTTCCCGGGTCAGTTCCTGGCTACCATTTTTTTTGATGACCTCGGAATAGACCCCAAATGGATTTTCCCAATTGAGTTCTAGAATGGTATTTG
>CAYZWM010000288.1:0-4675 GCA_964482155.1 uncultured Chitinophagaceae bacterium
ATCGCTACCCAGTTTGCTCCAGGAGCTTGAACTGTACTGATATACCCGTACGTGTCCATAGTTATTTCCATTTCCGTCGTTATAACGCGAGCCTATCGCCAATATCGTACCATCAGAAGAAAGTGAAACGCGCCATCCGCTTTGATCATAAGCAGCTTCGCCATCAATGTCGCTTCCCAATTGACTCCAGGAACCCGAACTGTATTGATAAACCCGAACATGTCCTGCCGACGTTCCGTTTCCGTCGTTTGCAGCAGCACCTATGGCTACAATCGTTCCATCGGCTGACAGTGCAAGAGAACTTCCGCTGTAGTCATTTAGAGCCTCCCCGTCGATGTCAGAACCCAGTTGGCTCCATGAACCCGAACTGTATTGAAGTACCTGCACATGACCGGCATTGCTTATTGGCGTATCGTCATAAGGCGTTCCAACGGCCATAATACTGCCATCGGACGAAAGGGCAACAGACGCTCCACATCGGTCACTTTGAGAGTCACCGTCATAGTCGTTACCTAGTTGTGTTTGTGCTTTTGAGTGGATTGATATGCAGGTCAAAAAACCGCATAAATAGATTGATTTAGTAAAAATTTTCATTTGCATTTTAAGTAGTAGTAGTTGTAGTAGTAAAAAAAGTTCCTGATTGCTCACGAACGGTGACAAAGTTAATAAAAAAGTATGAAAATAAAATTAACGGCCTCTGAGGTATGCCTTCCAACGAACTGTTACCCAGACAAAAAACGATATTATCATACTCTAAATGAGATGATTACCTTGGACTCTTGAATTTGAATCTAGCTTATGATGTTCATCTCGGTCACCAAATCCGGATGGTATTAGAGCAACGCTATTCCCAATTAACGAAGTCCACATCGTATTCACCCGCGTTTAATTCGAGCACTTTTATAGATCGAATACGGCAGGCCTTACCTGGTCGAATGAATGTAAATGGGACGGTTTCTTCGTACAACAAATTATCTTGCTCATCGAGTATCTCAATCGTTATTTTTTCAGTCTCAGTGAACCTTTGTTCTAAAAAAACTCGAAACTCATTCGGTTCTAACATAACCGAATCCGCTATATTACCCCTCTTTTTAAGCCGCACTTTTACGGTGTCTGCCAATGGGTTGGAAATCGGATTTTCGACACTTAGGATCAGAGTCGTACTCACTGGAGATATACCCTCAGCAATACCTGTACAATTCACCACGTTGTTCTTTCCTATACAACAGCTTTCGGCCATAATATAGGCCGCAAGAATGGCTGTTTTTTCTCCACAAGCATCTTTCATGTTATTCACTGCATTTTCCATAAAGTCTGGATTACAGGCATTGTCGGCAAGTTTTGTATTGTAATGTGATATCGCACCGCCACATTCAGCACAACCGTCTTCATTGTCATTGTCATTACAGCTTAAAAAGCCGACTAAAATGAGGATCACAAAGGCGTAGAGGAAGGTCTTCGTTCGTTTCATATTGAATACGCATTAAGAATTTGGAGTGATAAAATAGAACAAATTATCGAGACACCCACAGATTGGAAGGAAAATAGGGTCTGTCATGGTCAACAAACCCATAGATCTTTTGCATTAAAAATACGGTACTATTCTGTCATTGAGGATACAAAACCCCTAATAACATTCGATTCCAACGCGTAACGTCCCTTTAGAACGCTATGCGTTGATTACTTACACCTGCCCTTAACAATCAAGGCCAGTAAATTTCTATTGTCAGCAGTTACTTCATTCGTTTCAGGTATCGGTACAGGTCACTGTCTGTAGAAAGGATTACATGCGTTTGATCATCAAACGTATTCTCAAACGTTTCCATAGATTTAAGAAAACTATATAGTTTTTGAGATTGTGATGATCGATTAAACGCTGACGCATAAATGGCTGCTGCTTCTGCATCCGCATCTCCCTTAATTTCTTCGGCTACTCTATACGCTTCAGATTGAATGACTTTTAATTCTCTTACTTTCTCCCCATTAATGATGGACGCTTCCCCTTGCCCTTCTGATCTGAATTTATCAGCAATTCGGTGTCTCTCACTGTTCATTCGTTTGTAAACTTGATTCTTTACATCCTGAACGTAGTTGATTCTCTTAAATCTAAAGTCAAGAATTTTTATGCCTAAGTCTGCTGCTTGAATATTGGCAGAGGCCAGTATTTCATTTTGAATTTTAGCTCTTCCAACCATAATTGGGTTTAGACTGTCTTTCATCTCACCATCGGTCAGATTGGACTGATCAGGAGTTCGATTGGTCGATCGAACCAATTCATGCATTTTGTTTTTGGCAATGTGATCCTTTGTTTCACCATCCAAAATATCGTCAATTCTCGATTGCGCTCCTCGTTCGTTGGTGAGTCTTTTATAAAATTGGAGGGGATCAGTGATTTGCCATCTGGCATACGTATCCACAAAAATGAGTTGCTTTTCTTTGGTAGAAACCTGGGCTTGATCTCCATCCCATTCCAAATACCTGCGATCAAAAAATTTCGCTTTTTGAGTAAAAGGAACTTTAAAATACATCCCGGGGCTCGTTATTACATTCCCCATTGGTTTACCGAATTGGGTAATAACCACTTGTTGGGTTTCATCAACGATAAAAACAGAATTAAATAAGGTTATTAATCCGGCTATCGCTAAGATAACTATTGGTACTAATTTATTTTTCATTGTTCCCTTTGTTTAATTGCATTTGTAATAATGGCAGTACGTTGCTTCCGCTTTGATCTGTAATAATTTTACTGCCTAATTTGGGCAAGACTTCTGACATGGTTTCAAGGTATATTCTCCTCATAGTGACTTCCGGTGCTTTAACGTACTCACCGTAAATGGCGTTAAATCGGGCTACCTCACCTTTCGCTCTGTTGACACGAGCAGTTGCATACCCTTTTGCCTTTTGAATGGTTTCTTCCGCCTGACCCTTCGCCTTTGGAATCACTTTGTTTCTTTCTGATTTGGCTAAGTTGATCAAGGTTTCTTTTTCTTGCTCCGCTTCGTTCACCGCATTAAAAGAAGCTTTAACCGGCTCAGGAGGATTAATATCCTGCAACACCACTTGTTCTATTTTGATGCCTAGCGAATACTCTCTACACACATTTTGAAGCAGCTCTTTCATTTCAATGCCCAACTGGGTTCTACCAACGGTTATAACTTCATTAACCGTTCTATCTCCAACCAATTGTCGCATCGTTGCTTCCGAAATATCGATCAACGTCGATTTGGGATCCCTCACTTTAAACAGGTAGTTGTATGGATTATCAATCCGATATTGAACAACCCATTCTACATCCGTGAGGTTCAAGTCGCCGGTAAGCATTATGGCTACTTCCTTTTCTCTCGCGCCTTTTTTGAACTCGGATCGCACGTCGACCTTCGTCGTAGCAAAACCGAATTCGATTTTTTGCTGTCTTTCGACAGGTACCTTATAGACTTTTTCAATCAAAGGAATTTTAAATTGTAAACCGGGTTCAGCTGTACGGGAGTATTTCCCAAAACGCGTAATTACCACGACCTCCTCTGTTTCAACCGTAAAAACAGATCCTACTAAGAGAAGTACGACAATAGAAACTGATAGGATTAGTTTCCATTTAGATAAATACCTTCTTAACTCCGGTGGGACGTTAAAAAGATCTTCAAATTGTTGTGCCATTTAATTGCTTTTAAAAATTTAGATGTTCACCGTGAACGTAAGGATCAAACCTACACTTCTTTTATGGAGATGGCACTTAAAATTTTAACAAATCGGTTTTAAATCATTAAGTGTATGGCCTCTACGTTTAATATGCCACTTTTGTTTTCTGAGTTATTGCTTCTACCCTATTCGTACGTTATTGCCTATTTCTATTCAATACGTTATGGTATTCATCTCCGACTTCAAATATCTTGTTCGTGAGATCTTTAATAATTACGGTAATCATGAATGAGAAACTGTCTCAAAAGTGGACTGGAGTTTCATTATTGGACAAATCTAACCGTTTAATAACGCTCACCCGTTGTGCCAAACTCACGTACTTTCCCTTGTAGCACGGGTTATACCGTATTGACCCTCTTCCGTGGATTTAGCATTGGCACACCGATTGCAAGTAGTTTAGCAAGTTCGCATGTCTTGATTGTTACACTTACTACTTAGACAATCAGGCATATAAAAGGTAAAATTTATATGAAAAGAAAATTATTCGCAATGGCAGCTCTAGGAGTTGTTTTCGCATTCAACGCTCAAGCTCAAGACAACGACAACGATGCTCATACGGTTTCAATTGCGATTCCAGAAGTAGCCATCCTTGACTTAGAAGGAAAAACAAGCATTTCACTTTCTGTTGAAGCTCCTAAAGAAGCTGGAGACGCTGTTGATTTCTCAAACGCTAATGACAATTCGGTATGGGTTAATTACTCTTCTATTGTTGGAAAGTCTGAAACGTCAAGAACAGTTTCTGCCAAAATATCGAGCAACGATGTGCCTGACGGTATGCTGCTTAAAGTTACTGCAGCTCAAGATGCTGGAAACGGCGACGGTAAAATGGGTTCTACAGCAGGTCAAATTACACTAAATTCTTCAGATCAAACTGTCGTGAGTGGTATTGGTAGCTGTTATACTGGAGACGGTTCTAATAACGGTCACAACCTAACCTATTCGTTAGAGTTAGATACTAAAAAAGGCAGCTACGAAAAAA
>CAYZWM010000289.1:0-1969 GCA_964482155.1 uncultured Chitinophagaceae bacterium
TGCAACGCAATCTGGTCAAAATACATTTGGATGCCTTGTCAATGGAGAGGTATGGCTTCCCCAAGGGGAGGATCCAGGATGGGTCGCACTCGTTGCGTTTGGATCTAGATGGGAAGAGGGTTTGGTTGTTTCATTTTCCGAAAATTTAGAAAGACCTCTACCGTTTCAACACGCCCTTTCGATCAGAGCCTATCAAGATTCTGTCCGAAAAAATGGGAGTTCATTAAATATCCGAATGGATCAGGTAAGAGATACTGGAATTTACACTCTTGGCCCTGCAATTGAATTTGATGAAACATCGACAGAGGGTATTTTATCATACGGTTCGATCAATGCGACAGTAAGTACATACCAATTTCTTCGAATCACTCATTTGGACCGAGAGAACAGGATCATAAGCGGCACGTTTGAATTCGATGCGATTCACATTACCGACGATCCAGATACGTTCCGTATTCGTCAGGGTCGGTTTGACTTACAGTATTAAAGCGCTTTATTTCGGTTCCGCTTCTTCTACTTTTATATCCCCTTTATTCGAATTGGTTTTTCTCAGCCAAAAGAACATCCCTGCACCGGCAATCATGAGTACAATAGAAATAATCTCGGCTTGTGTTATTTCAATTCCTGCAAATTCGTACGGTGCGTTTACTCGAATTTTTTCAATCCAGAAACGTTCAAAACCGGCCAGGAACAGGTATATGCTAAACAACATGCCAGGAATCGAAATTCGCTTTCTTATATACCACAAACCTGCAAAAAGTGCGAGGCACATAAGGGTTTCATACAATGGCGTTGGCCATACGGGAAAAATGAGTTCGGGAATAGCACCTTCGGCACATCCCGTATGATGAACCGGGTCACAAATGCCTGCGACATTATTCGGGTAGGTGTATGCCCATAACCAATCGGGTAAAAAACCTGGTTTAGCCAATTCATTCACCTTACCCCAATCACCGTCGCCTGATAAATGGCAACCAATTCTTCCGGTTGCATAAGCCAGCATCATGACGGGTCCTCCAACATCAAGCATATGCTTCCAATTTATATTCACTCTTTTGGCATACCACAATACGGCTGCGCCTCCACAGATTAAACCCCCATAGAAGGTTAAGCCGCTAAATGGATTCAGAAAAGCTCCTAATGGATTTTCAATAAACTGATCCCAATGCTCCATATGGTCAAAGATCTTAGCTCCCAATAATCCAGCCACTGCAGCATATAGTGTAATCGTACCCATACGTTGATGCGGTCGTATGGTAATCTCCTTTAATTCAGGTGTTGGGTACTTTTTTGCTGTTTTGAGCCCCTCGTAGTATTTAAACCCAACAGCTAATCCAGCGACCACCAATCCAAGAACCACTGACCCTTCCATGCTTAGAATATGACTTTGAGGGTCTTCGAATAGGTCGGAAGCGTAGAAAAATAAATACAGAAATTTCCAACCAAATAGAAAACCAAGTAAAGCGTTTCCAATATAGTCTGTGGCGGTTGGTAGTTTACCAAACCATTGTTTACCTGGCATCCCTTCTATGAGTCCAAGTCCTTCCTTTCGCTTTAACTCAAGAGCCATGAAATAATTGGCCAATAAGAATGATATGGCCACAAAAAACCCAAAGGTATTTACAAAAACGAGGCCGGAGATTTCAACTCCAAATAGGTCTTTAAATAAATGATAAAAATTAGGAAACATAGAAATTCTTCTTGGCTACGAATTAGCTAAATAAAAGTGGTTAATGCTAATAACTTTTCAGTTGCTTTCGACAGGAAGCAAGATATCTACGACACCCGTAGAATGAATGGCATCCAATTGCACTTCAATGGTTTGATTGACCAGGTCTGAATTGTAAGGTACCTGTACTTTGACGTAATTATCTGTAAACCCATTCATCTTTTCGGATCTTTCTTCTGCTTCAAACAGAACCGTCCGTGTTGTATGTAAATGTTGGTTATAAAATGCCATTCGCTTTTT
>CAYZWM010000289.1:2010-4623 GCA_964482155.1 uncultured Chitinophagaceae bacterium
TGATCCACTTTGCCAACCATTTTCTTAGCCGTGGTATGAGCACGTTCAGAATATGGAAAAACATGTAAATAGCTAATATCCAACTCGTTAAGAAAATTATACGTTTCCAGAAAATGATCGTTTGTTTCTCCAGGAAATCCAACGATTACGTCTACGCCAATGCAGGCATAAGGCATTACCTTTTTTATGGCCGCAACACGTTCGGAATACAGTTCACGATCATATTTACGTCTCATTTTTTTCAAAATTTCATTATTTCCACTTTGCAGAGGCACATGAAAATGAGGTACAAACCTTTTGGATTGAGCCACAAAATCGATGATTCTGTTTTCAAGCAAATTTGGTTCGATGCTGCTTATTCGAAATCGTTCTATGCCTTCCACTTGATCTAAAGCAACCACGAGGTCGTAAAAGGTTTCCTCTGTATCTACCCCAAAATCTCCAATATTGACACCGGTAAGAACAACTTCCTTTACTTCGGTTTTAGCAACTTCTTCTGCCACTTTTATGGTCTGAGCAATGGTATTGCTTCGACTCATTCCACGAGCCAATGGAATGGTGCAAAAAGAACAGAAATAATCACACCCATCTTGAACTTTAAGAAAACTCCGGGTTCGATCGCCAACCGAAAAACCTGGAATAAATATATTGGTCTCTTTGATGTTTGCGTTGTAAACCACCTTCCGGTCGTCTTTTAATTTATTAAGATGCTCGATAAGATTGAATTTCTCAGCGGCACCCAATACCATGTCAACGCCTTCAATATTAATGATCTCCTGAGGTTTAAGTTGCGCATAACAACCAATCACAACGACCGAAGAATCGGAGTTTGTCCGTTTGGCATCTCGAACGACCTTCTTACATTTTTTATCAGCATTTTCTGTTACGGAACACGTGTTTATCACATAAATATCTGCCGATTGAGAAAAATCGACAACATCAAAACCTTCGTTTTTCGCTTGCCGACCTATGGTCGAAGTCTCTGAAAAATTGAGCTTACATCCAAGTGTATAAAATGCTATGCTGGGCATGGTGCAAAAGTATGTTTAATGTAACAATTTACTAATGAAACAATGTAGCAATTGAACCAATAGATAATGCCTTTCTCTCCGAAGCGGTTACGCGAAGGAGAGAAACAATTCAACAATGTATCAATGTAATCCTACGCTGACCGTGCGCCGTGGTTATCCAGCTAAAGTGCGCTGAGCTTCGGATTATAAATATATAGGGTTAACCAAATTACAAGATGTCGGTTCGAATGCCACAGACGATTCTCCTGCTTCGAAGGTCTGGATGAATCGAGAACTCGGTTTACTTTCTATCGTATTTGCAGCAACCTGGTAGACCATCGTAGGCTTTCTCTTTTGCCTTAATCGTATCTGTGCCGTATCCCGAATCAGCCACTGTTTGCTTAATCAATGTTAAACTTACTGAGTGTGGGTTATAGACCACAACGACCATTTTGGAGCTGACATTCCATGTTGCGCTAACGACACCTTCTACCTCGGCCAATGACGATTCAATGGTCTTTTTACACATACCACAATTGCCCGAAACCTGAAAAGAATCCGTTTCGTGGTGTTGCACTTTAGCAATCGATGCTATGTCTGAATTTATGGGATTGTTGCCGAAGGCTGGAAGAGTTATTAATAGGCCAAATGTAATGACAACTACTTTTTTCATAAATCGATTATTCATACTTCTTTCGTTTGTTGTTTACGAAGGTACATGGTTGTGGGAATTTGAAGAAACCAGAATCCCAGAATATCTACGTGATCCTAAATCAAGCTGGTCTACTTTCGTCTTGGTCGCAAAAACCCAAACCATATGAGTTGATTAGCAACGAGTTACAATCTCTGGTTCATTGCGGTTTAAGGCAACAGCATATTGTAATGTCCAAGCAATATTTTTTAATTACACCTAATCTACGCTCAAATTCGCTTAAATAAACGTTTGAATGGACGTAAAGAGGATCAGAATTTTGGGAAGAAACCCCTTGAAGATTATAGGATAGTGTCTACAACCTTCTCTCTTAATTCTTTCAGCCGGTTAGGGCCTTTTTTCCATCTTCTATGCTGAACATGCTGTTCCCAGAATTCAGAACAATGCTGATACGAAATAGAAAATACACGAATCAGGAACCAGGCCAATACACCTTTCCACCCCCATAAGATGGCAACTACCGGATAACCGATATAAATCATCAGTAAATTGTGCGCTAAGCCAACTCCATAATATATGCTTTCATACAACTCGTCTTTTTTTACTTTTTTCTCGACCAGTTTTTTCCCAAAGTAAAGTCCCCATTTGGTTACAAACCAGGACAGCGTAGAAGGAATGGTCAACAGGACCAAAAAGGCCCACTGCCAAACTTTTAATGGCTTTGTCCCAATTTCCTTTAGTTCACTTTTATCCAGTAATTCTTGATACTCGACCAAGTTTTTTCTGATCTCACTGTTCTGATCACTGCCTTTAATCAAATTAGCAGCCTTTTGTTCGGCAGCCAGGCGATTTCTTGTTCTGAATCGGAATTTCAAAATCGGCTCGGAACGTTCAACACGAACTATTCGAAGTGCCGTTTCGGTGATGTTCTCATCGCCCAAATTCACATCG
>CAYZWM010000290.1:0-4602 GCA_964482155.1 uncultured Chitinophagaceae bacterium
TATAGATAAAGCGATTGATGAACTCATATTATATGCAACGGGTGAATATAAAAATGACGGCAAACGAAAAGGTAACGGTTTACCTGCGTGGATGATTGTTGTCGGCGGCATCCTTTTTGTGATTGTCTCCTCAAGATCTGGTGGCAATAACGGCAGAACATATCGCGGTAGACGAGGTGGTTGGCTCATTGGTCCAGGTGTAGGTGGATACATCGGTGGCGGCGGAGGTTTCGGCGGCGGCGGTGGAGGTGGTTTCGGCGGCTTCGGCGGTGGCGGTTTTGGCGGCGGTGGTGCCGGTGGAAGTTGGTAATCCTACGCTGACCGTGCTCTTTAGCTAGGTAACCAAATCGCGAACAGCTTCGGATTATACTTATAGTAGGCTAACTAATGTATCAATGTATTCATGCGCTGACCGTGCTCTTCGTTAAGCAACAAGAACGCGAACAGCTTCGGATTATACTTATAGTAGGCTAACTAATTGCAATTGTCAGTTCGAGTGGTCGAGCGTAGCGAGATTGTATCGAGAACAATTACTCCCTGAACGTCATTCAGAGTCATTGCGCAGCATGACGAAGAATCTGATATAACAGTGTACCAATAGAACAATGCTTTGCTCTGTCGAAGCGGTTACGCGCAGCAGAGTATCAATGTATTCATGCGCTGACCGTTCTCTTACGTTAGGTGACCAAATCGCGAACAACTTCGGATTATACTTATAGTAGGCTGACTAATTGTATTTGTCAGTTTGAGTGGTCGAGCGTAGCGAGATTGTATCGAGAACAATTACTCCCGCAACGTCATTCAGAGTCATTGCGCAGCATGACGAAGAATCTGTTGTACCAATTGAACAATGCCTTGCTCTCCGAAGCGGTTACGCGAAGGAGAGCCTCGATACAATTCTTCGGCTTGTAGCCCTCAGAATCACTCGAAGTGACAGAAATGGTTTTTGATTGAATTTTATTAATGAAGTCACTCAAGATGTCAGTTCGAGTGGTCGAGCGTAGCGAGATTGTATCGAGAACAATTAAAAAAAACCTGTTCTAGTATTGTTCCTTGTCGTTCGGAAAATCTGTACTCTTTACGTCTTTGATGTAGTCTTGAACCGCGCCTTTTACAGAATCATAAAGATTTAGATATCGTCTTAAGAAACGAGGGTTAAACTCTTTGGTAATACCCAACAGGTCGTGTAGAACCAATACTTGCCCATCTACCCCACCTCCGGCTCCTATACCGATAACAGGAATGTTTAGAAAATCGGTTACTTCAGTGGCCAGATCGGCTGGAATTTTTTCCAAGACTATACCAAAACATCCGGCTTCTTCCAACAACTTTGCATCCTCTCTCAATTTCTCTGCCTCTGCATCTTCTTTGGCTCGAACCGTATAGGTTCCAAACTTAAAGATGCTCTGTGGTGTCAACCCAAGATGGCCCATTACAGGGATTCCGGCAGATAAAATTCGTTTGACCGATTCAATCACCTCAGCTCCACCCTCTAATTTAATACCATGAGCTCCAGATTCCTTCATTATGCGAATCGAGCTTTTTAAGGCCTCTTTACTATCGCCTTGATACGACCCAAACGGCAAATCAACCACAACCAACGCCCTGTCAATTGCACGCACCACGGATTGAGCGTGATAGATCATTTGATCCAGGGTGATTGGAAGCGTAGAAATATGTCCCGCCATCACATTACTCGCAGAGTCACCTACTAGAATGACATCAATTTGAGCATCATCAATTATTTTGGCAAACGAGTAATCGTACGCCGTTAACATGCTAATCTTCTCACCCCTCATTTTCATTTCATGCAAGGTGTGTGTAGTCACCTTTTTGAATTCCGTTTTAGCCATTCTTAAATGTTTTAGTTTCTATGTCGAAGTTCGTAGACTTCCTGTTGAAGCTCCTTTTTCTCGGCTATGAGCTTTTTACTTTTTGCCTTTTCTTTTGATAAAAGTTCTGTCAAATGAATGATAATATCTCCATCGACCTGACTTTCAATGTCTTCTTTGAGGCTTTCCAGATAGGTGAGTCTCTTCTGAGCTTCTTGCATCTCCATTTCCAATCGATCTTTCTCTGACTTCAGTTCTATATTCTCCTTTGTCAATATTTTAACCTTCCCGGCAGACGCTGTATCGATAGACAAATTGGCTTTACAAATGTTCAAATCCTCACTCAACTGGTTAATTTCCGCTCGTTGTTTATCAATTTTGGTTCGAAATACTTTAACCAGTTCGGTATACGTATCGTCGGTGGCTTCCTCTGCCTCCACCTCTTCTTCTTTTGCTCCAGAAGCGTCCTTAAGCTCTCCGTTGATCTTAACGATAAACAAACGAGCAACCATGCTGCTTTTTGCATTTACAAAAAAACCCACACGTCCTTCCTTAAAGGAGGTCTCAATGATTGATCGCTCAAATTGATTGTTGAAATAGACATCATATTCATTTCCGCTGGTCGCCACTCGGATTTCATTAAGCCCTTTGGTTCTTAAATTGCTCGATTTCATCCATCCGTCATTCTTATCGGCAAACAAAGAAGTCATTACTCCATTTTTCAGAATTCGGAATCGATATTGTTTTTTCGCGTTGATTTCAAGAATAAAAGCGCCCGTACCTGTTTTTTGCGCTTTGAGTACGATGCCCCCACTTGCTTTTTTGTTGCTTTTGCTTTTCTCCACTTCAATCGAAGTAATCAACTCAAAATCCTTGAGTCCCACTACATCCTTAGCCAGGGTTATGGAGAAATAAGAGTCTTTTATTCGTTGAATGGAGTATTTCTGATCGGATATAATAAAACGCTCATTCGACGAGTTTTTTTGCTCCCAACGGCTCGTGATATAACTGAAATCGTCAAACACAGCAACGTTCTCAAACGTTGCAAATACACGCGGCGAGTTTTGACCGCTTGTAAATTTTGACATGAATAACAGTATTATCAAGCTTAAATATTTCATATTTGCCGGGTGCTTTGGGTGCAAAGCTAATTTAATTGATTCAATGGTCATATACATAACAAAACGATTGCACAAACTTCTTGGTATTGCTCTGATACTTTCCATTTTTAGCAGTTGTGACAACACGTTGGATGTTACCGCAGATTGGAAGGAAATTCCAGTGATTTATGGTTTATTAAATCCTGCGGCAGACCATAATTACATCCGTATCAATCGAGCATACCTTAATACTGCTGGAGATGCACTTAGTTATGCAAGTTCACCGGACAGTATTCAATTCAAAAATTTAACCGTTACCCTGGTTGAAAGTCGAAACGGTATTGAAGGAAACTCAGTTGTTCTAAACAGGGTGGATGGAGACACCATTGGCCTGCCAAAAGAAGATGGCATTTTTGCAAAAAGCCCAAACATTCTTTACCGAACTTCATACCCTATTAAACACTCAAACTTTGCCAATTTGTATACCTACGAGTTAGTTGTAGTCAACAATGAGAATGGAAATGTATATCGTTCAAAAGCCAATGCAGTCGGTGTGACCGAAATGCTGTCTTTAATACGTGAGAATGATCCTAGATTAAACATTGACGACGACTCAAACCGTTACATATTCATTAATTATCGGGAAGCCTCTCAAGCGCGTATGTATGATTGTGAGATTCGATTTAGATACAAGGAATATCCAAAAGATGATCCAGCTAATTTTATCATAGATAGTGTAAGTTGGACCGTTTTCAAGAATCGGGTGACTGCTCGATTATTTGGGTATGAAGAACAACTGACCGCTGTGAAGAGCCATTTGTTCTACGACTTCCTTGCTTCGTCTATCCGACCTGACTCCGCAATTCAGCGCGAACCTATTGACATGGGCTTTTACTTATATGCTGGAGGGGAAGATTTGTACACCTATGTACAGGTCAATAAACCCAGTATTGGCATTGTGCAAAAGAAGCCAGAGTTTACGAATATCGAAAATGGCTTGGGTATTTTCTCGTCATTGAGTATTACGGCATTTGACCACGTAACGATTGAGAGCCCAATGAAACTTCGTCTGGTGAACTCGGACAGAGTGTCACAACTCAATTTTGTCACACCATAGTGACTATTTGTCACATTCTCAGCAACCTGGGCAAGTTGACATAACCGATTGGTAATCAGGTACATATATTCATTTGTGCTGAATAACATCATAAACGGTCAATTTTACTGTCTAAAAAACAGCATTGGCACTTGTATTGCACATCCCAAAATAAAATAGCTAAATTATGAGCAAAGTAATAGGAATAGATTTAGGAACCACGAATTCATGCGTAGCTGTGATGGAGGGTAACGAACCTGTTGTTATTCCTAACAGCGAAGGGCGACGAACGACGCCATCGATTGTTGGATTTTTGGACAATGGTAATGGAGAGCGTAAAGTAGGTGATCCAGCCAAAAGACAAGCCATAACTAACCCAGAAAACACCGTAATGTCAATCAAACGATTTATGGGTTCTCGATATTCAGAGGTAGTCAATGAGCTTTCCAAAGTATCGTACAAAATTGTTAAGGGAGACAACGATACTCCACGTGTAAAGATAGGAGATAGAAAATATACGCCTCAGGAAATTTCGGCCATCATTTTGCAAAAAATGAAAAAAACCGCTGAAGAT
>CAYZWM010000291.1:0-4580 GCA_964482155.1 uncultured Chitinophagaceae bacterium
AATCAATATAACCTAAACATGATTCGCATCTGCACCACAACGTTTTTCCTCCTTTACAGTTTGATCTCCCTCTGCCAGGTCAATGTCGATTCACGGATTACGAGTGACCAGGTTTGGACTGCAGACAAGAGCCCGTATATCATCTCAAGTAACACCGTTGTTGAGAAAGGTGTTCATATTGAAATTAGGCCCGGCACCATTGTTTATTCCTCCGACGCTATTCATCAATTCTTTATTCACGGTGAATTAAAAGCACTCGGCAAAATGGATTCGGTTATCGTTTTTGACAACATGAAGTTGCATTTTGATCGTGAAGCCATTGGGTTTGATTCTGCAAAACAAACTGGGTCTCAGTTTGACCATTGCTTGTTTACGAGCAATCGCAACCCTTCCATAGACGCAATTCGCCTCGAAGGAGTAAGTATCTCTGTAAAAAATACGGAGTTTATTGATGTCAATAATGGCATTTACGGCGAATCTTATCCCTCCACGGCGCACATTTACCTTGAAAATGTTGCCTTCCTTGGCAAACAAACAAGCAACACCTCTCCTGTAAATATCTTGGGTGCATATTACCATTTGAGCATGAAGAATTGTTACATGGAACACGTCGGAAAATTGAATGTAGGAAAAAGTGCCAATATCAGGAATTGTTCGTACGTAAATGGTGCGCTTCATGGGCCAGTCATAACCATCAGTCGGCCAAAAAATTTAACCTTAACATGTAATCTGTTTAGCAACCTTAGGAATAGCGTGTTCAACATCTCCTACCTTGATCCAAACTCTCGAATTTTGGTTGAAGACAATCGATTTGAAAAGTTACCTGGCGTTATGACGCTCTGGATAAGTACAGGGTATGACCCAAACAAATTTACAGTTTCAGGCAACAGCTTTATAGATGTGACCACCTTGAGCACAATAGACCTTAAAGGCACCGCTGGAACAAGTAAACTGGATACATTTAATTTTAGAGGAAACTATTGGAACACGCAAAACCCAACATACATTTCCAATGCCATAATTGACCATAATGACGACATTACTAGAAGCGGTATTGTCGACTTTTCGAATTACCTAACAGCCCCGAATACAGACTGCACTTCGGGAGATCGGATTGGTAGTTCAGGCTTTTCATCAACGCCTAAAATCCAGCAGCTCCCTATTGCTGTATTTCCAAACCCAACGGAAGGACTAGTGCATGTTTCTGTTGAAGACTCTAAAATATCACTGATTCGTCTATACGATTTGACTGGTAAACTCATTTTGGAGGAAGATGTTTATGAATATGCTACAGATTTGGATTTAACATCGGTTCAAAACGGAGTCTATTTCCTTTTTGTAACAGGCGAAGGATTTCTGGGTCGAAGCAAACTTGTGGTAACTAAATAACCATAATCCCAACTATACTAGACTAATACGTTTTGCTTGGCAGCTTAAAAAGAGCAGTGAGAATTTGAACTTAATCAATTACGGTCTACATATCACGACTACCGTCTTCCATCGCATATTGGAATACAACGGTTATTCTATCACACCGATTAACACCCCAAATATTCCATCTTCATTCCTCTCGGTAGCCTTATTGTACATTTTGGATATGGCCCCATCGAGATACAACGCATTTTTACAATCCAGTTTATCCCTGAATAAAGTAGCAAAATTGTAAAAATTTGTGGGTGCATTGGATATGGCAAAAACGATGTTTCCTTTTGAATCGATGCCAACCCCACTTCGTATATACGTACTTGTCGATTCTTTATTGAATGCCTTGTGAATTTCCCCTTTAATAACCAGCATGGGCCCAGATTGTGTTGCATACTTTACGTCATCCCATTGCACCATTGCTTGATCCGTAACCTCAATAAAAGAAGATCCATTCTGCCGTATTCCAAATACTCCATTGGGCTTTAGGTAAAAGTTTCCGTATGCACTATCTAGCCTCAATGAATTGATTTCTACTCCATTTTCGACGTACCAACCTACTGGGTGAAACGACGGGGTAAACATGCCTCCATTCGTCGCAAAAATTAGTTCTTGTCCTACGGACTCTACCTCAGTTTTAAGGTTAGAAAATGATTTTAACACCGTCGTATCTGACTTCCACTTGAAAATGACATGAGCGGTTGAATTCACTGCAAAAGACTCGTAAACCTGGCCATTATGACTAACTATTTCTGTCGCACAGGGTGGGCTACACGAAAACACTAAACTTATTAAGGTCAGTGAGAACGTAACATATATGGCTTTCGTCATCTGCATTAGTCTTCGGGTTCAGCTTCCTGCGCTTTCTTGTAATATTCCAGTGCTTCCGGCATTCGTTTCTTGAGATTGGCAGCCCGTTTCTCGGGATTCGGATGAGTACTTAGAAACTCAGGTGGGCGAGCTCCTCCAGCATTTGCATCCATTCGTTGCCAAAACAGGGGTGCTTCTTGTGGGTTATATCCCGCCATAGCCATAAACATCAACCCCATATGGTCTGCTTCACTTTCGTGTTTTCTGCTAAACGGCAACATTACGCCCAATTGCGTACCAGCGCCATAAGCCAGTTGAAACAACTCCTGGGTTTCTTGCGGTTTGTCTGAGACTGCTACCGACAGTGCAACACCTCCGAGTTGTTGGACCAGACTCTGGCTCATACGTTCATTTCCATGTCGTGCAATCGCATGGGCAATTTCATGCCCCATAACTACCGCAACGCCTTCTTCTGTCTGGCATATTGGCATAATTCCAGAATAAAAAACGACTTTCCCGCCAGGCATACACCAGGCATTAACAGATGGATCATTGACTAGATTGAACTCCCATTGATAATGTTTTAGTTCGGTACTGTCTTTCGTTCCTTTTAAGTACTCTTCAACGGCCATAGATATTCTCATTCCAGCGCGGGTAACCATGTTCTTGTAGTTACCGCTCGACACGACGGACGAGGTATCAAGAAATGAAGAATACGATGTTAAACTCATCGCAACGAGCTCGCTTTCTGGAAGCAATTTCATCTGCCGTCTACCGGTTAAAGGTACTCGTGCGCATGAAATGACTATGGCAGCCAATGCGACGAAGATTCCAATTTTTTTAATGTCTATTTTCATCTGATCTGTACTTTGAAGGAACTATTTCAAATCCCATTCCAAATATGAAGATTATTCTTTTATTTCCTAAATAAATAATGCTTGCGTTGTGATTTGCCGTCTAATCACTGTAAACCCATAAATTCGCCCTCTTAAAATTATCGTAATGAATCAGAAAGATTACATCGCCAAAAACCAGGAACGATTTCTTAACGAACTCCTTGATTGGCTAAGGATACCTTCCATAAGTGCAGACCCTGCATATGCCAGTGATGTTAAAAAAGCTGCCGAGTTTGTAGCGCATAAATTAACCCTTGCCGGTGCCGACAATGTCGTTATTGAAGAAACCGCTGGATACCCAATTGTTTACGGCGAGAAAATGGTAGACCCTTCCAAACCAACTGTATTGGTTTATGGGCACTACGATGTGCAACCTTCTGTTCCAGATGAACTTTGGGAAACCCCAGCATTTGAGCCAACCATTCGGAATGGAAACATCTATGCCCGTGGTGCTTGTGATGACAAAGGCCAGGTTTTTATGCATGTGAAGGCATTTGAAACCATGATGAACACCGATACGTTGGCCTGTAACGTTAAGTTCATGATTGAAGGAGAGGAAGAAGTGGGATCAACCAACCTGAGCATTTATGTTAAGGACAATAAAGAAAAACTAAAAGCCGATGTCGTTTTAATTTCGGATACGGGTATGATTGCGAACGATATTCCCAGTATTGATACCGGATTAAGAGGACTTAGCTATGTTCAGGTAGAAGTAACTGGACCAAATATTGACTTACACAGCGGTACGTATGGCGGTGCTGTTGGTAACCCAATTAATGTGTTATGCGATATGATTAGCAGCCTACACGATGAAAATAGACACATTACCATTCCAGGATTTTATGACCATGTAAACGTTGTAAGCGATGAAGATCGGGCAGAGATGGCCAAAACACCGTTCAACCTTGATGCGTACAAAAATGAATTGGATGTAGATGATGTTATGGGTGAGGCTGGTTACTCAACAATTGAGCGAACGGGAATTCGACCAACTCTGGATGTCAATGGCATTTGGGGAGGTTATATAGGTGAAGGAGCCAAAACGGTTTTACCAAGCAAGGCCTACGCAAAAATTTCGATGCGTTTGGTGCCTAACCAAAAATCGGCTGATATATCGGCTCTGTTTCAAAATCACTTTGAAAGCATAGCACCCAAATCAGTCAAAGTAAAGGTAACGTTACATCACGGTGGTGAGGCGGCCGTTACACCAACAGACAGCAAGGCTTACCGATCAGCAAGTCGTGCCATGGAGGCTACGTTCGGCAAAAAACCGGTACCAACACGAGGTGGCGGGAGTATACCGATTGTCGCTTTGTTTGAAGAAGTTCTTGGACTAAAAACGGTGTTGATGGGCTTTGGTTTGGACAGTGATGCCATTCACTCTCCCAATGAGAAATACGGAATATTTAATTTCTATAAAGGCATTGAAACAATTCCATACTTCTTTAAATA
>CAYZWM010000292.1:0-4550 GCA_964482155.1 uncultured Chitinophagaceae bacterium
AACTTGTCAATTTCAACGTATTTGGCATCGATTTCTTTTTGCCATTTTTCCGACATTTCATCCAATCGCTTTTGGGCAGACTTATAGTCAGGCAGTTGGCCTAAAATATATTCCGTATCTACGTATGCAAACTTTTGCGCAAAGGTACTTGTCGTTCCTAGAGCAAAAAGCAACATTACCGTGAAAAGCTTTATGGGTTTGCGCGCTAAAAATGTGTTATTCATTGTTTTGTTTTCTTACAGTTAATTCAATTGCCATACCAATTCCTTAGAAACGCAGTGAAATTGCTGTAAAGAGCCGCAAACATAACCATTTTTGCTTGGTACATCAACGGAATTTGACTAACGGAAGTGTATAGATTAATATTCATTATTGCACGAGTATTACGTCAGTCACCTCTATTACGTTACTTTCATTAAAATTTCGATCCAGGATGTATAGATCAAACTCAATGCTATCTGCATAAATTTCGTTGGGATCAACCCCAAATGAAACCGATATAGATCCACTGATTTCTTTATTCTTACCCGTAGGGGTCAGGTTTGGTATACGTTGGTTAAAGTTGGCGGGTTCTCCATTAATGCGGTTAAGCAAAGGTGTGTACACCCCGTTATTTTTTTCTCTAAAACTGATCATAAGATTGTTGGCTCCTCTAAACCTGCCTGTCGTATCATCGTCCGCTAAGCCGAGGTCACCATCTTTGTCTTCGTACCAAAATTTAATATACATTAACGAATCTTTACCTGCATCCGTTTTTATCAAATCCATGCCTTCGTATCCGATAAGTGGCGCATACCTATTGACGTCATCCCCTTTGCAAGAGAAAAAAAATGAACAACTTAAGATTGCACAAACAAACAGAAGTGTTTTGCTAATTTTGCCCATCATGAATTTGCCTATTTCGTACCACGACGTATTTGGTGTAAAAAAACACAATTTTAACGAAATAGCACTCGAAATATTTCATTTTCAAGCGAGAAATAATACGGTATACAATCAATACCTTTCTCTAATCGGGGTAAACACCGAAACCATTTCTTCCATAAATCAGATACCACACATGCCCATCGAGTTTTTTAAGACGCATGTCATTAAAACTGGAAATTGGACTCATACGGTAGAAAAAAGGTTTGAAAGCAGCTCGACAACCGGGTTGAATACCAGTAAGCATTATTACGAAGATTTGTCGTGGTATCGTTCTTCTTACACAAAGACCTTTGAACATTTTTACGGTCATCCTTCGGAATGGTGTTTCCTGGCTTTATTGCCGAACTACCTCGAACGTTCTAATTCATCTTTAATAACGATGGTTACGGATCTGATTGACTTATCAGGCCATCCGTCCAGCGGATTTTATTTATATAACCACGATGAGTTGTTTGACCAATTGGTACAAAACGAAGAAAACGGACAGAAAACCGTGTTGTTTGGTGTCAGTTTTGGCCTTCTTGATTTCGCTGAAAAGATTTCGTATGATTTCAAAAACCTGATCGTGTTGGAAACGGGAGGTATGAAAGGCAGACGGACAGAAATTACCAGAAACGAGCTTCACGAACAATTACAAGCTGGGTTTGGCTCAGCGCCAATTCACTCTGAATATGGAATGACCGAATTATTTTCACAGGGGTATAGCCTTGGCGATCAGTTGTTTGAAACCCCGAACTGGATGAAGGTTAGCTTAACCCAATTGGACGACCCATTTGCCTCTGTAGCCCAGGGCAAAAATGGCTTGATAAATGTCATCGATCTGGCAAATTTGAATACCTGTTGCTTCATTGCCACTTCCGACATAGGAAGATTGCATAAAGATGGTAGATTTGAAGTCCTTGGTCGATTTGACCACAGTGAACAGAGAGGATGCAATTTATTACTGTCATAAACCGAATTTCCAAAAGCCTGTTTCAGGCAGGTCTTTTACTCGTACTTTTTCTAACCCAAAACGCATTCGGTCAGGAACAACCCAAACGGGCACCTGTTTTTGGCAAACTCATTCTTGCTCAACGAATTATTTCTGCACCGGAATTTAAGCTTTCAAAAGAGGACATAGATATCAAAACGTACGCGTCTCATTCTTTCGGTTTGGGTTTTGGAGTCGATTATGTTTTAAACCCACCAGGACCAAACCAAAACCCGGTTTGGCAGTTAAACTCTGCTTTTTATGTTTTTAGTGCCCCGTTAAAATACGATGCAACCCTTCCTGCCGAACGGCATGGTTTTGATCGAGATATTTCATTTTCGTTTTTACGCAGAACCAGTGGAATCGAAGCGACTATTGGTCTTTCTCGAAGCCACACCATCTCCGAATTTTGGCGATTAAAACTAGGCATTGGACTCAACTTACAGGACATCTTTATTCGCGATAACCTCTTAAGAGCCACAGCCATAGTTGTTATAGACAGCAACGTAACCTCAACCACCATTTTTAGTGGCAATAACGGATTTCGGTTTAACCCAAGAAGTGAACAGGATTTGCATTTTAATACCGTGGTTACATTGGGTTTAAGTCGTTCGTTGACCTACAGCAGGCAATTGAATCTTGATCTAAGATTTTGTAGATCAAAGCAACGTATAATTGAACCTTTAGCGTTTAATTTCGGTGAGCCTGGAGAAATCCATTACAATAAGTCTTTTCTGGCCCTTGACATTTCTTATGTCTTTTCACTCAACAGAAGTATCTCGTTTAAACTCTAAGCTTATGTCTTCATCGCCTGGTTCATAATCCAGATACGTAATGATAAACTGAAGCATTTCGTCTGTGGTTCTCATACCTGCTCCTTCACGGTCATATCGTTCTGAAACCGTTTTTGGCGGATCAAATGGGTTGTTTTTATTGTTCGTTGTGTTGTCAAAAGTGGCCTCCACCACAATAGTGGTTCCTGCTTCAAGCTTTAGCATTTTTGGGAAGGTATAAAAATACTGCCACCTAAAATCCCATCGTTTTATTCGGACAATCGGAATGGTATCGTTGTTTTCTGTCACGGCATACGCCAATATTCGATCTCCCAATAAATGCATATGAGGGTTGACGGTTAACACAGATATATCTGCTGTTAAACGGTAGCGGGAAGTAAACGTCATTACCGTATCTGGAGGGATTACTAATTGTGGGCGTATCGGGCTGATTCCATTGGTACCTAACATCAATTCTTTGGTTAAACGACTTGGGGGCGTTTTACTAAAAAAGATGTTGTAATGCGACTGATCCCAATGGTCTTTTTGTACAGGCGCATAATGCAGATCTCTTGCAATCAAGGTAGCCTTTCGACTTACCTTAAAGCCACCGACTCCCTCTGGATATATCGTGCCAATTACACCCGGCAAATAATTCACAGCACTGTGTACACGAGCAGGCATACTCCCATCGTCATTGTGCACTTTAAGTGCCTTAAATTCTTGTTCAAACTCCTCGGGGTGCATTTCTACATCTACTCGACGATTTCCATCATAAACATCCCTTTTATTGTCATAGTCATAAGTGATCAAATCACTGTTTAGATGATGCACCAGTTGTGCTTTTCCTGGAACGAACTCAATAGCACGAATAAAGGTATCGTTGGGCAATTCAAATGGGGTTTTGACCACCATGAACTGATCCCGGTTATTCCCTTCAACCAAAAAAGCATCCATATATATGGTCATATCGGGTTCTCCTAAATTCGACACTGGGCTAAAAACAGGGACTTCGGGTAATTGTGCACTATCGCCAAACCTGGCTCCTTGTTCAATCCATCTAAAGAGGGTTGCTTTTTCTGTTTCGGTCAATACATTTTCTCCAATAAAATGGCTGTATTCCGGATCTGCAGGCCAGGGCGGCATGATGCCTTTTTCGACCACTTTTTTAATGGTTTTTTTCTTTCGAACTACCTTTTCGTAGCTCTCTAACGAAAAAGGGGCAGACCCATTTGATCGATGACAGGTAATGCAATGGTTATTTAACAGAGGGGCTATATGTTCTGCATAGAATACACGTTTAGGAATTCCATCAGCAGATTCGCCTGACTTATTTAACACCTTGTCCTTTACGAATTTGAAGACCACTAGAGTCGCCAAAAAAGAGAGAAACATTAAAAGACCAATTCGTTTTTTTCGGATTTTGTTGTTTGCCATTACAGTACAAACTTAGAACTTATCCGAAAACTAGGAAGGGGTTTGAGGTGGAAGAATTACCCAAAATAAATCGGGCTAGCCATTTTCGAGGACACAACCCACCGGCTTGGTCCTTGGAATCAGCACCTTTTTACCGCTCATGTGTGCGTTCAGGGCGTCTTTAAGGTAGCATTCTGTGGGGGCGATCTTCTTTTGTGCAAGATCAATGGCCCAATCGTCGAACATGCCGCTATACAACACAACGTTATTAGAATCGAGCAAAAAGAATTCTGGGGTTACGGTGGCATTTAGCCTTCCGGTAAGTTTGTAACCCGGATCAATTATGACAGGTATATCAAATTGGAAGGAATCCAAATAATGTTGAATTTCATTTCGGGAGTAATCCGTTCCGGGCATGATGCCGTAAAACGCAACATCCTTGTCCTTAAACTCATTCGATAGCT
>CAYZWM010000293.1:0-4542 GCA_964482155.1 uncultured Chitinophagaceae bacterium
GTTGATAACATATGAGAAGAGTTTTTGCCATATTTTTTGCCCTGCTTCTACTTGTTACAAATTCAGGTGTGGCATTTGCTTCCCACTATTGTGGAGGGAAAGCGGTAAAAACGAACATATCGTTTGGACAAAATGAACTAAGTTGTGGAATGCCTGAGATGATGACGGCATGTAATAATACCTCGCAGTCGTCGGTGTTAAAATCCAAAGGGTGTTGTGAAAACCAATATCTACAACTGGAAGTTAAAGACAATTTCAATCGCTCATTAAACATTGAAAACGTAATTCCATCAGAGGTCGCTTTGGTGTTGGTGTTTTCTTATTTAACCCCCATTTCTTTAAACGATTCGTATAACACTGAGTATTCTGAATACTCTTCCCCTTTTCTGAAACAGGATATACCTGTCTTGATTCAGTCCTTTCTTATTTAGATCGAATAACATCAATTAGATCGGTACGCACGGTTTTTCGCGTACCTGAAGGATAGTACAATCTGACTATCCAAAAAGCTTTTGTAAATTCTATTTGTAATTGTATGTTATGCTCAACAAAATTATTCGTTATTTTTTAGACAATAGGTTAGTCACCGTGATCTTTATTGTCTTACTGGTTGGATGGGGATTGGTTACAGCACCATTCGATTGGAAGACAGGATGGCTGCCTTCAGATCCAGTTCCTGTTGACGCCATTCCCGATATCGGCGAAAATCAACAGATTGTGTTTACCCAATGGACCGGGCGGTCACCTCAGGATATTGACGACCAAATTACCTATCCATTAACCACCTCGTTACTGGGAATTCCAGGTGTCAAATCCATACGAAGTTCATCCATTTTTGGCTTTAGTAGTATTTACATCATCTTCAATGAAGACATTGAGTTTTACTGGTCGCGCTCCCGTATTCTGGAAAAATTGAACTCGCTTCAGTCTGGTCTGCTGCCCGAAGGTGTCCAACCCACACTCGGGCCAGATGCTACCGCCCTGGGGCAGGTTTACTGGTATACCTTAGAAGGCAGGGACCAAGAGGGAAATCCAACAGGAGGTTGGGATCTACATGAAATACGAACCGCCCAGGATTTCTACGTCAAATATGGCCTAAATGCCGTAGACGGTGTGTCGGAAGTTGCTTCCATTGGTGGTTTCGTTCAGGAATACCAGGTGGATGTAAACCCTGATGCGCTTAAGGTGTATGATATACCACTGCACAAGGTAATGACGGCAGTACGGAATTCGAACAAAGACATTGGGGCCAAAACCATAGAGATTAATCAGGCTGAGTACCTGGTTCGTGGCTTGTGTTATATAAAATCGATTGAAGATCTTGAAAAAGCGGTGGTCGCGGTTAATGACAATGTGCCTATCCGTATTAAAGACATTGCTGTGGTATCCTTAGGCCCTGCCACTCGGAGAGGGCTACTGGACAAAGGAGGTGCGGAAGTGGTTGGTGGTGTTGTGGTGGCACGCTATGGGTCAAATCCTTTGAAGGTGATCAACAACGTAAAAGAAAAAATTCTGGAGATCGCCCCCGGCCTACCTAAAAAGACATTGAGCAACGGTGTAGAAAGCCAACTTACCATCGTGCCATTTTACGATCGAACACAACTCATATACGAAACGCTTGGCACCCTCGAAGAAGCCCTCTCACTCGAATTACTCATAACCATATTGGTCATTATTGTGATGATGTTGAATTTGAGGGCATCCATCCTTGTTTCAAGCTTGCTGCCTATCGCCATACTGATGGTCTTTATTGCTATGAGGTATTTCGGTGTAGATGCAAACATTGTTGCCCTTTCTGGAATTGCTATTGCCATTGGAACCATGGTCGATCTGGGTATCGTCTTGTCCGAAAACGTGGTCCGCCATGTAAACGAGGCCTCTCCTGGGAAAAAACTGATTGAGACTATTTACAATGCATCTGCAGAAGTGAGTTCTGCAATACTAACTGCAGTAACCACAACAATTGTGAGTTTTATACCCGTTTTTACGATGGAGGCCGCTGAAGGCAAGCTGTTTAGACCATTGGCATTTACAAAGACATTTGCGTTGGTTGCCTCATTAATTGTCGCATTATTCATTTTACCAACCATTGCATATTGGGTTTTTGGAATAAAAATCAATAAAAAGTCACTAAAAAGAGTCTTAAATGGATTACTTATTATAGGAGGTATTGGGATAGCTATTTGGGTAAGCGTGTGGGGAGGATTAACCTTTTTGGCATTTGGACTGGCTTGGTTTATTAAAGAATATAGCCCCAAACAAAACTTCCTGACCCAAAGACTTTCTCTGCTGATTGCGGTGTTTTCGGTCATCTGGTTGCTGGCCAAATACTGGATGCCTTTGGGTGCCAGTAAAACGCTTGGAGTCAACTTTATTTTTGTTGCTCTAGCGGTGACCATCGTTTTAACACTGTTTTATGTATTGGAGCGTTATTACGTCCAAATTCTCAACTGGTGTTTATCGTACAAATCTATATTTCTACTCATTCCGGGTTTTGTTATTCTATGGGCAGCCGTTATTTGGTTAAGTTTTAGCAGCGTATTTGGGGTTGTTGCAAAAGGTTTCGACCTTGTGAATATAAACATACGGACGACCCAACTGTGGTCTGGCTTAAACCATTCCTTCCCAGGTATAGGCAAAGAGTTTATGCCTTCGTTGGATGAAGGAAGCTATTTGCTCATGCCAACATCCATGCCTCATGCAGGCGTGGATCAAAACAAACAGGTTGTTCAGCAACTTGATATGATGTTGGCAAACATACCTGAGGTTGCGTTGGCCGTAGGGAAAATGGGTCGTGTTGAGTCGGCGCTTGACCCTGCTCCAATTTCTATGTATGAGAACATAATTAATTACAAGCCAGAATATTTGGTTAACAAGAAGGGGCGTCGCGAACGATTCCAAACGGATAAAGAGAATCGATTTATTCTTACGACTAAAGATACATTGACTAACCAGGAAGCCTTACTACAAGGAATTACGGCAGATGAATTAATTCCAGATCAATCGGGCAGTTATTTCCGCAATTGGCGTGACCACATTCATTCGCCAGACGATATCTGGGATGAAATCATTGAAATATCCAATATTCCGGGGGTAACCTCAGCACCCAAATTGCAACCTATTGAAACGCGTTTGATCATGTTGCAAACGGGTATGCGTGCCCCAATGGGCATTAAAGTATATGGGCCGGATTTGAAAACCATTGAAGATTTCGGAATGAGGTTGGAAAACATCTTAAAAGAAGTGCCATCTGTAAAGGCTGATGCGGTGTTTGCAGATCGGATTGTTGGGAAACCCTATTTACATTTCAATATTGACAGAGATGCCATCGCGCGATATGGGCTGAGTGTAAATGATGTACAGCAATTCTTAGAAACGGCAGTTGGCGGTATGAAAATTACCTCAACGGTAGAGGGTAGAGAGCGTTTTCCAGTACGTGTGCGATATCCACGTGAATTGCGAGATGATCCAGACAAGTTAAAAAAGGTGTTTGTTCCAACCCCGGTAGGTGTGCAGGTTCCTTTAGACGAACTGGTTGACATTGAATACCAACGCGGGCCTCAAATGATCAAAAGTGAAAATACATTTTTGGTGGGTTATGTATTGTTAGATAAGAAAGACGGTTATGCCGAGGTAGATGTAGTGGAAGAAGCACAACGGTTCATTCAGAATAAAATAGATATAGGTGAATTGGTCGTTCCTTCAGGCATTAGTTATAAGTTTTCGGGCAGTTACGAAAACCAGATACGCGCAGAGAAACGACTGTCTATTATTGTCCCGTTGGTCTTCATCATTATTTTTATGATTCTATATTTTCAGTTTAAGTCCATTACGACCTCGTTGATGATCTTTTCTGGAATTGCCATGGCATTTAGCGGAGCTTTTCTGATGCTTTGGTTCTATGGGCAAGGTTGGGCAGCCAACTTTTCGATTATGGGAACGAATATGAGGGAACTGTTCCAAATGCATCCAATCAATTTAAGTGTTGCGGTCTGGGTTGGGTTTATAGCCTTGTTTGGCATCGCAACGGACGATGGCGTTTTGATGGGGACATATTTAGATCAGAGTTTCAAAAAGCGTAAAACAACCACCATTGCCGAAATTAGGGCTGCGGTCGTAATAGCTGGGCAGCGAAGAATAAAACCAGCAATCATGACGTCAGCAACCACCATTATTGCTCTGATGCCTGTTTTGACATCAACAGGACGTGGAGCAGATATTATGATTCCAATGGCCATTCCAGCATTTGGCGGAATGATTGTGGCGTCCATTACTTATTTCATTGTTCCCGTGCTTTACAGCATGAGGGAAGAAAGAAAACTAAAAAAGAACGTATGATTAAATTCAGAAACTTCATAAGCCTGATGCTCATAAGCATTACTGGCTCACTGCAGGCGCAAACGTTGACCGAATACCTGGAAGTAGCGGCTGATAATAATCCTGGATTAAAAGCCAGGTACGCAGAATTTGAAACCGCAATGCAGCGTGTTGCTCAGGTCAATTCACTCGCGGATCCAACGCTTTCTTTTGGATACTTTATCA
>CAYZWM010000294.1:0-4534 GCA_964482155.1 uncultured Chitinophagaceae bacterium
AGGCTGGCATCAAAATCATCGTTTACTAACGCGTCTTTTAACACGAAATAATTATCGAACAGCGGAATGAGTATCGCTTTTGCTTTCTTGTTAATCGATATGGTTTTAGAATGGTTCGCAGAAGTCGAATTCCCCCTATTCGATTCTCCTCCATGATTGTGTCCCGTCATTGCAACACCACCCTCTGGATTCATCATACTCGGTTTACCTGCAAGCTGAGCTGCCGCATCGATACTGAAGGTGCCGTGGGTTGCAATCTCCTCACCAGCTTCCAGGCCTTCTTTAATGATGTACGTATCGCCAAGCGCATCGCCTAAGGTCACTTGCCGCATCGCAAAACTTATTCCAGCCGTTGAAGTCCGTTTGACATACACTACGGATCGTCGACCTGTCCACATCACTGCTGATTTGGGAACGATTATTTCTTCTCCTATAGTCTTGCTTGGACTTTTTACGATACCAACCGCAAACATGCCAGGCTTTAGTAGGCCGTTGTGATTAACCTGTTCAATACGTGCGGTTGCTGCTCTGGTTTTAGGGTTAATAATCGGATCAATAAAGCTAATTCTACCCGTAAACCGCTCTCCCGGAAAAGAAGGAATAGTATACGTAACCTCATCATTTTTTCTTACCCACGACAGATCATTTTCGTACACGTCAAACAGCACCCAGACCTTTGACAGGTCTACTACTTCAAACAGTGATTGTCCTTTGTTGACGTAATCTCCCAACGCCACACGTCTGTTCAAAATAACGCCTGAAACGTCAGAACGAATAGGGAATTTTTCCTGTGGATGCCCCGTTTGAACTATGTTGTCAATTTGTTTTTCTGTCAACTTCCAATTGATCAGTTTTTGGCGAGCAGCTTTATAAAGGCCGGGTTGACTTTCTCTTATTTTGTAGGCTTCAAACAGTTCTCTCTGTCCCGTTACCAGATCGGGTGAGTATATATATGCCACGATCTGCCCAGCATTGATTTTTTCGCCCGTAAAGTTCACGAGTAGTTTTTCAATTCTTCCAGGAATATGAGACGATTGAGAAAAAATCCTTCTCTCATCCGCTTTTATTTTGCCATTCATCCTTACCTCCTTGACCGGCTTTTGTTTGCTAATAACCGAGGTTTGCACGTTAGCCAATTGCATAGCCGTTGGAGACATGTAAATATCCATTGGGTATTTGTCGGATGACGTTTCCTTTTTTAATGGAATTAAATCCATTCCACATATCAGACATTGTCCTGGTTCGCTTTGTCTAATATGAGGATGCATAGAACAGGTCCATATCGTATTTTTATCATGGATGTCCTGTTCAATATCTATTGCGCTTTGCGCTGGATTTCTAAAAAACACCCAACCCATAAACATCCCCAGGACTAAAGTTCCCAAGGCTACAAATACTGTCGTTTTATTCGAAATTTTCATACCTATAATTTTTTTGATGTTAGATAGTTTAATTTGGCCATTGCGGTATAGTGCTGTTTCAATGTTGTTGTAATGGTCATCTGATATTTGAGTAACTCCTGTTGCATCCATAAAACTTCTTCAAAATCGTTTCCTGAATTGCCGTAAGACGTTAACAGCAATGTGATGGCCTGTTCTGTTTTTTCTATTTGTTTGTGATATAAATGTATTAACTGCTCTGATCTGTTTAAGTCGTAGTAAGCCATTTCATAGGCCGTGGTTAGACTATTTTCGAACTCTTCTTTGCTGAATGCAATGGCTTCTTGTTTGAATTTAGCCTCTTTGATCGCTGCCTTATACTTCCCTCTAAAAATGGGTAGACTCAGGCTTACCATTGGCATGAGGACGTCTTTTCCATTGTCGGGAATGGAGCCTTCGGTTTGGCCCACGACTATATAATCCAGCCCAATTCCAAAATTTGGCATCCCTCGTCTTCTCGCTACCTCCTGGGAGGCCATAGCAGATTGCTTTTGCAGGTCAAAAGCCAACAACATAGGATGGCTGACCAAAAGACTATCCTTTCGATACGATTGCCCAAGATTCAAAACGACTAATGAATCGGTCACCACCACCGGACTTGTATCTGGTCTATTGAGTAATTTATTAAACCGAACCAATAGGGGTTTTACTTTATCCTCCAATAGTTTGATTTCCGTATCCGTATTTTGGATCATTATATCCACCCGGATAACGTCTACCATGCTCCCTTTTCCGTTTTCAAATGAAGTGGTAGAAAGACCCTTGTATGCAGAAAGGATTTCTTTGTTCTCTTTTTGAAGGAGAATAATGCGTTTCACTTCGTATAA
This sequence comes from uncultured Chitinophagaceae bacterium, assembly GCA_964482155.1. GTDB lineage: Bacteria > Bacteroidota > Bacteroidia > NS11-12g > UBA9320 > UBA987. The sequence goes on from CAYZWM010000294.1 coordinate 2,267, forward strand.
TGGGTACCACGCGGCGCTAACCTTGAAATACAATTCGTTTTTTGAATAGAGAAATTGCTGGTATTTTGCCTCTGCACTTAGCGATGTCATTTCTCCTTTTGCCGCTAACGTTCCAAACCACGGAAACATTTGGGAAAGACCAATTTTTGCACGTTGAGGCCCAACTCTTGTTTCGACTGGACTGATAAAGTATCCAAAAGAAAGCGTTGGATCCGCGAGTGAATTGACCTGAGCAACTCGCTGCATAGCTGTTTCAAATTCTGCATACCTGGACCTCAATCCAGGATTATTATCAGCCGCCACTTCCAGGTATTCGTTCAACGTCTGCGCTTGCAGTGAGCCAGAAATGCTCAAGAGCATTAGGCATATGAAGTTTCTGTATTTAGTCATACGTTCTTTTTTAGTTTTCTTTCCTCCCGCATGCTGTAAAGCACTGGAACAATGAAATAGGTAATGGAGGCCACAATCATTCCACCAAATGCTGGAATGGCCATTGGAATCATAATATCCGCTCCACGTCCTGTTGATGTCAAAACAGGCATCAGAGCAATAATGGTTGTTGCAGACGTCATGATTGCTGGTTTTATTCTTCGATGTCCAGCCACAACTACTGCCGCCCTAATTTCGGCAACGGTGGTTGTTTTACGTTTTTTGAAACTCTGATCTAAATACGTCCCCATCAAAACGCCATCATCTGTAGCGATGCCAAAAAGGGCTATAAACCCAACCCATACGGCAACACTTAAATTGATGGGATGCATTTGGAACAATTCCCTCATATTTGTTCCCAAAATGGAAAAATTGGCCGCCCAACCTTGCCCATAGAACCAAAGCATGAGAAAAGCTCCACTAAATGCCATGGCAATTCCAGAAAAGATCATCAACGAGGTCGTAATGGACTTAAACTGAAAATAGAGAATCATAAAAATAATTATGAAGACTAAAGGAACAATGATAGACAGTCGTTTCTCTGCACGTACCTGGTTTTCGTAACTGCCGGAAAACGTATAACTAATGCCCGAGGGAACGATCAATTCACCTAAGTCTATTTTATTCTGAATGAAACGTTGGGCTTCTTCTACAACATCTACCTCGGCATAACCGTCTTTCTTATCTAATAATACATAACCCACCAAAAATGTATTTTCACTTTTGATCATTTGCGGCCCGCGCTGGTACTCAATGTTAACCAGTTCGGATAATGGAACCTGCACGCCAACCGGGGTTGGTATAAGCACCTTTTTTAACTTATCTGGATCATCTCTCAATTCACGTGGATATCGCACACGTACTGGAAAACGCTCTCTCCCCTCCACCGTTGAGGTAATTTTCATACCGCCAATCGCCGTTTCTAAGAATTGCTGCACATCGTTTACACTCAACCCATATCGACCGATGGCATCTCTGTCGATATTGAAATGTAAATAGGGTTTGCCTACAATTCGATCGGCAAACACCGCATCCGGCTTAACGGATGGCACTTCTTTTAAGATGTTTTCCAACCTCATTCCGAAGTCTTCGATCGTTTTCAAATCCGGTCCATATACCTTAATGCCCATGGGGGCGCGCATGCCGGTTTGTAACATGATCAAACGCGTTTCGATAGGCTGCAATTTGGGCGCTGAGGTTACACCCGGGATATTGGTTACTTCAATGATTTCATTCCAAATATCATCCGGCGAATGAATGTGGTCACGCCAATTGCGGAAGTAACTGCCTGATTGATCTGGAATTAATTCATCTGCCGAAATTCCTTGTAGTAAGGCTTCCTGGTTTGTCAATGTATCATTTGACCTAAGAATAAAGCGATTCTCCTTATCCGTTTGAAATCGTTCACGACGCCCCTTCTTGTTAACCCTATATTCTGGTTTGTAATTAATAATATTCTCATACATAGAAATTGGTGCAGGGTCAAGCGCGGATTCAACACGACCCATTTTGCCTACGGCCAACTCAACCTCAGGTATGTTTGTCAACATCATATCAAGTTGCTGAACAACCTTTTTGTTTTGATCCACGCCCGCATGAGGCATAGATGTTGGCATTAGTAAGAAACTTCCTTCATCCAACGATGGCATAAACTCTTTGCCTATTCCGGGGAAGGAATGGTTTAAGCCAGACCACATTTGGGTCGTACGTATGTTTATATTAACCAGGTCGAACCCTCTTGCTACAAAACCAAATACGCTGCCAAAGCTCAACCAAATAACCGTTGCCCATAGAATAACAAAACCCGGAATGAGTAGAAATATAGATTTGTACGATAAA
>CAYZWM010000295.1:0-4514 GCA_964482155.1 uncultured Chitinophagaceae bacterium
TCAAGCTTTTTAAAACAGCCCTATTCAAAGTCAAACGGGTCGAGGTTAATTTCTAAATTAAAACGGGCAATTTCGGTGGTGTAATGTGCGTCATTGATTTTCTCCAACAACAACATATTATTCAATGCGGGTTGCAAGTTTTCATCAAGCAATACCAATTCTTGTTCGGCACCAATTCTACTGGTATTGCGTTCGATCATATTGTGTTCCAACATGTAGTCCAACGCCTTTATTTCATTAAGTAGTCGCTTTGTGAAAGCCCTTTTTTGATTCGAATTAGAAAATTTGGTTATTGCCTGCTCACCCATTCATTAAACGTTATTAGTTAAACCAAAGTTAGTAAAATTCACTTATTTCAACTCTATCATCTGGATTTGTCTCTCGAGCAACAACGCATTAAATTGAGGGATGCTACTTTTTTTGATGTTCTCAAATTCCACAAGGCGAAGATCTATTGCAGTTACCAACTCTTCCTTAACCTTAATGGCCTGTACAGTTGGACCAAAATTACCCATACTCACAAGCGAGTTAAGATGCGCAAGCTTATTGTTTAATTTGATTGGGAAATTAATGGGATCCTGTTCGCTTCGGTTTTTGGTTTGGTATAAATCCTCTTTTAACCGAGTAAGGTCGTCTGTAATTACCTTGGCCATTTTAGCAATGGTATCTTCCGAATCAAAACTCTGATGTGACATAAACCCATCCAACTGACCACTTAATCGTGTCATATCTTCAATCGCTACATGAGTCTCATCAAGTTTAAGAATTACTTCGTTTAGAAAATTAAATTTGGCGATGTAATCTTCTTCGCTTGCTTCTGAGTTGGGGTTTACCCCAATCGAAAATTCTTTTTCCTCGGAATACACATCCATGTGGATTCGAAACTTGTATGTACCTGGTTTTGCTAAAGGCCCAGATGTAGAAGCCCACCACATAATCATACCTGTTGGTCTTTTGGCTCCTTTATAGCGCATTTTCCAGTGAAAATAGTTCATACCGCCTTTAGGCTTAAAGTTTAACGTGTCTTCTGAGAATTTGACGTTACTAAACGTACGAATCACCTGGTCATCTGCATCCAAAATATCCAAAAACATGGTGTCTTGTTTACTGAGGCTGTCCTTTAGGTAAAAGACCAAACTCGCTTTATCTCCGGGCACCAAACTTGCTCCTTCAGCAGAAAGTATAGCCACTTGATCCGCTATGATTGTTGATTGAGCTCGTCTCACCGCAGAAAGGTTATCCAATATCCAGAAACCTCTACCCTGAGTTGCTAAAACCAGATCATTGTCTTTAAGTGCAATATCAGTGATGGGCACTTCAGGAAGGTTTAACTGAAATTTCTGCCAAAGTTTTCCATGATTATGAGACACGTACATACCTCTTTCCGTTCCGGCATACAACAGGCCATCAAAATCGCGATCCGCACGAACAACACGAACGAAATGTTCGATGTCTATGCCTTTTACAATCAACTCTGATTTCGCACCATACGCACTAACCTTGTAGATATAGGGTGAATAATCGCCCAGTTTATAGCTTGTTGCTACCACATATGCCGTCCCTTTTTCAAATGGGTCAGTTTCGATCGAATTAATCATGGTCCATTCGGGTAAATCTTTTGGCGTAATATCCGTCCAGGTTGTTCCACCATCTCTCGTAATATGTATAAGTCCATCGTCAGACCCTGTCCAAATCACATCCTGTTCTAATTCAGATTCTACAGCAGAAAAAATCGTACAGTAATACTCAACGCCTGTATTGTCTTTGGTAATCGGACCACCACTGGCAACCATTTTTGTTGAATCGTTACGCGTGAGATCAGGGCTAATAATCTGCCAACTCTCTCCTCCATTATAGCTTACATGTAAATAATTTGAAGCCGTATAAAGTTTATACTGATTGTGTGGACTAAAGAAAACAGGAAAATTCCATTGAAAACGATATTTCATTCCTTCTACTCCATAACCCATTGGGTTATCCGGCCAAACATTGATGGCTCTTTTATCCTTTGTTTCGTGATTAAACAGGGTGAGGTAACCGCCATAACTTCCGGCATAAACCAGTTCATCGTTGGAAGGAGCAATCGCAATATGAGCGCTTTCGCCTCCTGCCGTATTTTCCCATTGTCCTGTAATATGGTTCACTCGCATGGTCGAATTATCCTGCTGGGCACCATAAATTCGGTATGGGGTGTGATTATCTGTTGATACTCTATAGAACTGTTCAGTGGGTTGATTCATGTAACTCGACCAGGTGTTTCCACCGTTGTAACTTACCTGCCCTCCACCGTCATTGGCTGTGATCATTCGTTGAGCATCATTCGGATCGATCCATAAATCGTGATGATCCACGTGAGGTGTATGAATGGAATGAAAGGTTTTGCCTCCATCGGTTGATTTTAGAAACCGAACGTTCATTACATACACCGTATTTGGATTTTTTGTGTCGCAGATGACCCTGGAAAAATACCAGGACCTTTGGCGAATTTTGCCTTTCCCATTCACCTTGGCCCAATGTGCACCGCCGTCAACACTTTTATACAATCCGCCTGTGGTTTTATGTTCAATCATGGCATAAACCAAATTTTTGCGAACAGGCGATGGGGCTACCGTTATCTTTCCTAATAAACCTTTCGGGAAACCGGTGTTGGTGGTCACATTTTTCCAGGTTGTTCCTCCGTCTGTACTCTTCCACATTCCAGATCCCTCACCCCCACTGGAGAAACTAAAAGGTGTCCGTCGAACTTGCCAGGAAGTGGCATATACGTTTCGATGATTTAATGGGTCAATCGCAACTTCGTTAAAACCTGCAGAGTCCGAGCTAAAGGCAACCTTGATCCAGGTATCACCTCCATCAACCGTTTTATACAACCCTCTGGCCTCAGAATCGGTATACAGGTCGCCTAAAACTGCAGCAAATGCTACATCCGGATTCGTAGGGTGCACCGCAATACGGGTTATATGTCGCCCGTTTTTAAGACCTTTGAATTGCCAGGTAATTCCAGCATCTTCACTTTTCCAAATTCCATTACCAAAAGACACGTTACCGCGCAAACTTTCTTCACCCTGACCAACATAAATTACATTGTCGTCTGAAGGCGCTACGGTTATACTACCTATGCTTCCGCCAAAATAAGTATCCGAAATATTCGACCAGGACTTACCACCGTTGGTTGTCTTCCAGACTCCACCTCCAGCCGTCCCCATATAAAACAGGTCACGATTATTTACGTCGCCCACAACTGCTGTTGACCGTCCACCCCGGCTAGGGCCAATGCTTCGATATTCAAGATTGGAAAAATAACTTGTATCCACCTGGGCCACTGCAGTCAGTGAAGTAACCAGTATAAGGTAAAAGCTTAAAAGTTTATGTTTATAAAATCGCATAATTCTGTGTAAAGTTTACTTGTGGGCAAGCCCATCACATTGTAGTAACATCCTTCAATTCGTCCAATTCCAATTGCTCCTATCCATTCTTGAATTCCATAGGATCCCGCTTTGTCCATGGGGCTATATTTCTCAACATAGTATTCAATCTCCTCTTGCGACAACGGTTTGAAATATACTCGTGTGCACTCCGAAAATGACTTCATCGCGCCTTCGGTTCGAAGACAAACTCCAGTATGTACTTCGTGTTTATTGCCCGACAATAATCTCAACATCTCAAGGGCGTCGTTCGTATTCTTAGGTTTATTGAGAATATGACCCTCACATAATACGGTTGTATCGGATGTAATTAGAATAGATCCCTGTAAGCTGTCGGTAAACCCATTAGATTTTTTTTCTGCTAAGAATTGGGCGACATTAACATCCGCAATTGGTTGATCAATATTCTCTTTGACTTCAATGTTAACTACATCAAACTCAATATCAAGCATTTGCAATAACTCCCTTCGTCTGGGAGACTTCGATCCCAACAAAAAATTCACATGACTGAAATTGGGGTTGGGGTTGAAAACTGAACTCATATGGATTCAAAACAAATGATAATAATTTTTTTAAGCAACTTAATTCTAATATTGCAGCAATATGCCTTTAATTCTTAAAAAACCCTTAGTAATTTTTGATCTTGAAACGACTGGTATCAACGTGTCTCACGATCGAATAATAGATATCTATTTGATTAAATCAATGCCCAATGGTAGCGAGTCGACTTATTATAAGCGCCTAAACCCAGGTATGCCTATTCCTCCCGATTCAACTGCCATACATGGAATCAAAGATGAAGACGTAAAAGATGCTCCCCTCTTTAAGGATATTGCCCATGAATTGAGTCAATTTATTGGTGATGGAGATTTTGCTGGCTTCAATTCAAACAGGTTTGATTTCCCCTTGTTAGTAGAAGAGTTTTACCGAGCCGATGTCGATTTTCAAACAGAAAAAAGAAAGTTCATTGACGCCCAACGAGTTTTTCATACCAAAGAGCCACGTAATTTGGGCGCTGCCTATCGATTTTATTGCGACAAAACATTGGAAAACGCACATTCGGCCGAAGCAGATACCCGAGCCACATGG
>CAYZWM010000296.1:0-4503 GCA_964482155.1 uncultured Chitinophagaceae bacterium
ATAGCTGTAATGAAGTGCGTGTTTATAGGCACTATCTTGATTTTGACAATAGGCTATTAAAACTGCTCGATTACGAAGATTTGACTGATCAAAATCAATACCTGTTAGGGTAAATGGAGTCTGGTCATACCAGGTTCTTGTAATCTCAGCCTTTGTATAGCTTTGAATCCATGTATTTAATTGAGCGGTATCAAAAGCTTTGGTTTTAGTCATAGCAACAGTAGATTTTATCTGTCCAACTTCAGATATCCGACCCAAACTGTCATACTTAGTATAGCTGTAGTTTGGAATGGTTTGGTAGGCTTGTTCTGTGTTTTGACTCACAGCCATTCGACCTAATCGATCATACCAAAATTCAGTTGAGTCACCATCGGGTGTGTTGTGCCACCTTACTTCATTAAGCGTATTGTATTTATAGGTCGTTGTTAAACTATGTGAAGGGAATACCATCGAACCGACCCCTTTTCTTGCATTGGCAATCTGAGTGAGTGTTGCCTGATCAGAAATGATGTCTACACCTTGAGGCGGAACGGTTTGAATTAAATTTCCTGCTTGATCATAATAATACAGCGTGTAGTGATATTCCTTTAAATCATATTTAAGACCTATTGAGTCATCAGCAACTCTGCAGGTTGCATAATACCTTTCTTTAAAGTCAACTTTTATGGAATCCATATAATTACGGTAGGCTATCCCTCCAAAAAGAGCTGCACGCTTCTTTTTCATTAATACACAACGATTTGGGATGGTGTCTTTTGATATTCCGTATGCTCGATTGCATAGTATTGAATTTGATGATGACCCAATGCACACTTCTTCTTCTGATTCGGTGCATTCTTGTGTATTCCAAATAATGCTCATTGAGATTGTATCAATGCTGTTATCAAATAAGCGGACTCTTGCTCGAACATAAAAAGTGGTCTTATCCACCCCATCTGGGACGCTAGAAATAAACTCTAGAATATCTCGTACATAATACTGTTCGCCGTAATAAACATCGTATGTTAAGCAACCGTTACTAATTGTATAACGTAAACTGTCGCTTTGCTGCGTTGAAACAAGTGTTTTCCCTTGATTTGTCCAACTAAATAATGAACCTGTTAGATATCTGTTAAACTCGTAATGACTTGGTATCAAAAGCGAATCATCAGGTATTGCTACATAGTTACTAGCCAAAGAGTCATATAGAAACAATGTATCAGCAGATGACAGTAAATCGACCGTTATCGCACCATTGCCATAATTTGGGTATGACACATCTGTGTAAACACCATTTATCTTACGAAATAAGCTTAATGAAAAGTTTCGTTTACACTTCGATACTCCATCGTAATAGTCAGAAATACACCACCACCCTAGTGTATCAATAAATGTTTCGCCATAAACAGTGAACTGAGTTGTATCGTAAACTATGTGAGCACCTACTTTGTTTACGTCATTTAGGCAACCTGAAGTGTCTTCTGATACAAAGTGGTATGTGGTGTCAGTATAAGTTAACCATGATAATGATTTAGTGAATGCAGGTGATATTTGAGCAAGTTCTAAATGTCTTCCAGGATTAAAAACCCTATCATTATGAATTGTGGTAAAGTCGGTTTGATCTGACGAAGTTGGCGCATGTTCAGTTATATCAAAACAAAAATCTGCTTGAATGTATTGATAGTAACGTTGTAAGTCTCCTTTGGAAATCAAGGTTTGAAAATTTGAAAGCACAAGTGCAGATATAACTGTACTATCAGATGAAGTTGAGTCACACAACGTGCAGTTATCGAACTGAGTCTTATAATCAAAGAATGTTAAATTAAAACCAAAATAAGCATTTAGGAAGTTGGTAATCTTTTGACTGGATTCCCAATTTTCACCAAATTCAGGGACAGATGTTTTGTAATAATCAGACAGACTGTCAAGTGCCATCATTATGTCTGAACAATCTATGCAATCTTGACACGCCGTAGGATCAATCATCATCTTTGCGTTCATATACGCTTTAGTCTCTGCATTTGCATTGGAAAAACACGTGTCTGAACTGGAATATAGACACGAATCTTTTATACCCGCAAGTTTAGCAAGAGAAGATTTGATTGAAGGTGGGAATGCTATTAACCAAGGATCGCAACTTTGTCCCTGCAAATTTGCTGGTACAATTGCCTTAAAAGCCTCTTCAAACGAAACGTACGGGGTCGATGCTCCATTTCTGCTACCCATAGGGTGATCCGTATCACATCCGCTTTTACAAATTTGAATAAATGCCTTTATCAGGGTATCTTGTGTGATCGAATCCAAATTACAGCCCCCCAATTTACTTAACCAATAATAGGAATAATTAGAACATGTGGTATCGCAGGATGCTTCAATCTTATTTGTGGTATTTGATTTTACTTGTGATTCTGTATTTGATGTATTAATATCAACCTTCGAGGAGACTTCACTCTGCTTAACAAATCGACGTTCATAGCCTGTTGGAATAGTCGGATAACAATAATTAGCGTCTAAATAATTATTTTTCTGAGAAAGATAAATACCTCTAAACATTTCCCAAACTGCATCTGCTCTTGAGTCACAGAATATTGTCGTGTCTATAATTATTGCCGTTAGCCAATTTTGCATTTCTGTACAATTTGTCTGACTATGATCGGAATAATGGGTATAAAGTGCCAGGTCAAAAATGGAAAGCTTGCAACCACTAAATGTGGTGCCTGAAGGAAAGTCTGCAAACTCTTTGACATACCCATTGTAAAAAGCATCATTGAGTGTAGAATTTGTAAATTTTGGATCAACCGAATGAGGAAGGCTTGCATCTCGATCCAATGGGTCGAGGTATCCCAGTCGATAGGCATCATTGAAACTGGTAATTCCTACCATCGCTTGGCTATAATCATGAGACACGCTATCAGAAATACAATCTTCATAACGACAATATTCAGGATGGTATTCAACCAATGAATTCGCCCATTCTATTTTATAGTATCTAACATACTGTTCAGGAGTTAACTGATTTGGTTTCAATGATACTCCAGCAACATTCACATATATCTGCTGATTACTCGCATCTAAATAGTCGATGTCAACCCAAGTACTTCCATTATAATATTTCTGATAATTAAACCCTAAATTTACATTTAAACTCTGGCTGAGCAAACCGTAAGGGGTAAATTGACTGTTTGCATCAGTCTCATACTTAGCGTATTGCCCTAAGGGCATAACGTCCATCAAACACGTGTTAAATAAAGAAGCGCATACATTTTCATCCGCAGAACATAAATTCATACAGGCCTCAGATAAACCGGCATATTGCTCTGTAAGTGAGGCCAGTCCAGTAAGGGAATCCAGTCCGTCGGCAATAAGCGTATTTAGATGTGTAGCCAAGTACTCCGACAATGTCCCAAGATTTTGAGTACATTCCGTGCATGACAGATAACACGAAAGGGTATCTTCACGTGCTAGAATTTCATAGACAAAATCTTGTTCTGATTTGAGTCCAGGTTCTTCTAGAAGCTTTCTTTCGTAATACTCATATGCATTCTTATTAATTTTTAGGGACTTAGACAATGAGTATTTACCTGTGTTAAGATAAAGCAAAATAGAAGGGTTTATGTCCGATTGAACTATGAGTGCTGAATCCAGTCCGAAAGAGTAAAGTATCCCATCTGGTTCGCATACCGTATCAAAATCCTCGCCATATTTTCCGACCATCCTACTTATTGGCTGGTTACCAGCTAAGGTGGTGTCACCATCAAGCATTTCTTCTCCGCATTCATCTAGTAAACTGATTTCAAGGTCATAGATGCAATCAAAACACATCAATGGAAACGAATCAAAACTTAAGCGAGGAATGTCCAGGTCATAGGTTATTTCGTACTTCGAGTTATCGTCTGACACTAGAAATTCTTTTTCGATCACTATTTCGTTATTCGCCAAGTGATATGCAGATTTTAACATAGCAAAAAGGGATGTTTTTGCATTATTTTCCGTTGGCAGTGCTATTATTTGGTCAGGATTTGAGCCGGCAAGTGCCGTAGCAATAACTTTCCCAGAAAGATCATTATATGAAATGCTTGCTTGACCATTCGGGTCAATGACCATTTCTTTTTGATAATGCTCTCGATGACCAACGGCATTTCCAAAAAGACGGTCTAGTTCCTGCTCTTCTGGTGTTGCATAATAATATTTGGTTTCATGATTACTATCCAGTTGATGGGTCTTACCCACACCAGCTTGTCTTCGAATTCGACCCGTTCCATCGGGCATATACTCGGTAATGGTCAATGGGAATTCCTCTGCATCTGGAATGTAACCATAGGCTCGGTCACTTACCATTGGATTATTGGATGAATAATAAAGTGACGCCCCCGAGGTGTTTTTTAAAGGGGCTAGTTTTACGTGACAAGCGATTGTTGGAGTCAGGTCAAAGTCTTTTTTCGAGTATGTTTTGCTGCTCGTTTTACTAATATTAAGATTCGGTATAAATTCGAGTCTATTGTACCCTATTCCGCTTAAAAATAC
>CAYZWM010000297.1:0-4483 GCA_964482155.1 uncultured Chitinophagaceae bacterium
AACGATTGCTGATCTGGATAACAGTGAATCTATTCAGATTGAACATCTCGCTGAAGCGATTCAATATCGGAGTTTGGATCGAGAGAATTGGGCGGGGTGATGGGTGCGAATTGGATACGATGAGGCACATACTATTCGTAATAGTTTAATTACGATCGTCGAGCCTCATAGGCACGAGTAATGTTACCAACTGGGGATAGACGAGGTAGTCGCCGCAGGCGGACATAACATCATTTTAATTGGCCCGCCTGGAGCCGGAAAGGTCATGTTGGTCAAGAGGTTGGGTTTTGTCCCCAAAAGTTCATTTTTCGCTGAAGACATCTCCTTATTTGACTACAATTCGTACCGTTTTAATGGCGTGATTGGCTTCAATTTTAATGAGGTAAACACCGGCCGGATAGTTCGAAACATCGATTGTATGAGGTTCGTTTTTCTTCATTCCGAAATAGACCTTCTTGCCAAGTGAATTATATAGGTTTATCATACCATTTTCACTTCCTTTAATCTGTAGGACATTGCCTGTTGGGTTGGGGTAAACCTCAATGTCGAAGGGTTGATTTACAATTTGATAAACACCTACAGTTTGGTTTGAAATGGTAATGTCTATTGATCCCGTAACACCAGATCCGTCATTCGCGGTCGCTGTAACGGTAACTAATCCATTGTCAATAGCTGTTAACAAACCAGTAGTATTTATGGCCGCTTCACCTGAACTATTTGTAACTGTCCAGGTAATCGCTTGTTCGGCTGCGTCAACGGGAAGTATAGAAGCCTCCATTTGTAGGCTGCCTTCGTTTGTAGAAATGTTAGTAGACCCACCCTGGCCTTGAACTGTAATGGTTGAGACCATCACCGTTTGATTCGAAATAGAAATTCCTTTTGATCCGATAACCCCTGATAAGTCGGTCGCTGTTGCCCGAACAGTAACGGTGCCGTCGCTGACAGCAGTTAAGAGACCACCTGTGCTAATGGAAGCTGATCCAGAACCGCTGATTACTGTCCAAATAACAGATTTGTTGGTTGCATTGGCTGGAAGAACAGTAGCCTCCATTTGGAGTTTTCCTCCTTTGGTTGTTATTGTTGATGCACCTGCCTCACCTTTAACAGAAATGGAGGTAACCAATACTGGAGGTGATGACTTCGAACCTGCAGAAATGCTGGTATTGCCGTCATCTTCATAGGCGTATCCCTTTATAGTCAGTACCTTGTTGATGTCAAATGAAACCAAGATCCAGCCGTAGTGTATGGTTGATCCTAATGTAAATCTCACGCCTATATACTGATCGCCCGATCCTTGAAAATTAGGAAGGTTGTTGTCACCAATTAGGGGAGGGGGAATTGAGCTGCCCCAGTTTGCAGATGCATGTATACTACTTCCGGAAATAATCGAGTTCAAATATCGAGAGCCAGAGGGACTGGTGATCGACCCGTTGAGAATTTGTTCATTTCCTCCATTTGGATTGATAAATACCTCCCAACCATTGCTGGAACTGGTTAAATCCGACCAACTGAAATTATACTCTTCGGTACCATCGCCATCAAAATCAATTGGTAACAGATTTGATTCCGTCTGAATAACAGGGTCTAATTTGGAGGTGAAATCAGGGTTTAGGTCCGTGTAAACGATTGTTGCTTGAGAAAACGAGACTGAACTTGCCAATAAGACAAGTAGGTAAAATTTTTTCATATCAATAATACTTAGGGTCTTAATATCCAAATGGGGCTTTTAACTTTTTCAAAGCCAAGATTTATCACAATATTTTGTGACCATACGCAGGCTGATGTTAAAATTAGAACCGGGCAGTTTAGATATCGAAACATAAATTAATTTTTTTGTATTCTTATTCCCTAGCGATACGACACCAAAATGCAAATGGTTGGAAGTGGATTGAATTATTTTGTTATGCTTTTAAAATCAGTCAGTACTAAATTTCGTATCAACCGTAATCGTTCCAGGAGGCAGTATCACTTGCTCTACACGACTTCTTTCAGTCGAAATGCAGATTTGACAAAAGCGCCACCTAACCATGTCCATGCAATGAATTTGGTAACCTAATGAAAGCCGGGTTAATCACTAAACACGGTACTGATCACACCAAATTGATCTTGATGGTCAGGGATTTAACTTATGATTTTCATCTGAAAATTGGTGAATTCGAATTAACGTAATGGAACCAATTTTGACAATCTTAAACTCAATGGGTGTTGCATTAATGTCCATGTTAATTGAAACAAATAAATGACAATAATAAGATGGATGCTTTTGTTAATTCCGATATGAATTGTCTCTAACGATACTGATTTCGGACAGATTTCCGATTCGGCTGATTTAGCATCAATTCAAGTACTGGTTACTCATTACTTGCAAACCAAGACTCATAAATATTGACAAGAGTCGAGCCAATACAGCAGGTATACGAACAGTAAACAAGAGAAGTTTATCAGTAAAAAAGATCAAGATACGACGAGTCAAGTATTTGAACAATATAGTTGAACAAGATCATCGAACTATCAAGCTAAGGATTATGATTTCAACTGGCTTCAAGGAATTTGAATCTGCTCAGCGGACATTGTCAGGAATAGAAGTCATCAATATTATCCGAAAGAATCAACTCAAAGATTCAAGATCAAGTTGGTTTGCTACATTTAAGTCCTGAGCTGCTTAATAAGAATAAGGGAAATGGTATTTTAGATCCAAACCGAATTAATGCGACAGAACCCTTTTCAATGTAGTTTAGCCTTTGTTAGCAATAGATTTAATTAATATTTCTAAGGCCGTCATATACCACAATGCTTACAGCATTCGCTAAGTTTAAGCTTCTAACATGATTGCTGTACATTGGGATTTTATATAGTTTATCTGAGTTTTTAGCGATTATTTTTTTTGGCAAACCAACAGACTCTTTTCCGAAAATGAGAAACATATCATCCGTATAGTCAATAGAATAATAATTCTTCTCTCCAGAGCTTGAGAGATAGACCATTTTTTTATCATTATTTATTGAGAAAAATTCATCAATGTCCTCATAAATCCTTAAAGAAATGTGTTTCCAATAATCTAATCCTGCTCTTTTTAATCTTGAATCATCTAATTCAAATCCAAATGGTTTTACTAAATGCAAAACTGATCCTGATGCTAAGCTAAGACGACCAATATTACCAGTATTCATTGGTATTTCTGGTTCGATAAGCACAATATTAAATCCCATTCAATTTCATATTTTTTTAATTATTTGTAACGTTAGTACAAGCGAAACTACCTAAAACATCCGCCATAACACCCATATATAGCAGTTATTGCGACCCTATCAAGGGTATTTTATTTAAATGAAGTCTGGAGTTATTCCGAACGCCATACTGGATTTGCCATTTAGTTCTTTTCGGCGACTAAATTAGTTCGTTTCGAAATCATATAAATCTCCACTTGTAGGTATTTTTCACTCAAAATGTTATGTAGCCTTCTCACTATTCGGGACAATCTTGGTGTAGCCATTTGAATTTGAACGAATTCTCTTCACTCATAGGATTTCTGCCTGTTTCCCATGAAAACAGGGTGCATTTGTAGACTCTAAGTAAATCAGCCATAGCTTTAACCCCAGGTCTATGTTTTGCTCGGTATTGAAACACGGGTTTCTTAAGTCTTGTGTTATTCTTATATGGATCAGGAACATATCCCAAGAAATCAATAATTCTTGGCAACCAGTCTAGGAGTGGTTTGGTCATATTTCTTTCCCAATTTTCAACACTAGAGGTCGTCACATGGAGGATTCCTGCAACATCTTTCTGAAATTGACCTCTTTCCATTCTAGCTTTTCGAATTCTCTCACCCAAGGTCTTAGGATTCTCAGGAAGCCCTATGGGCAAAGGTTTAGGAGCTATAAGCTCGATACTTGCAAAAATTAACCGCAACCATGCCTTTGTGGCTACTTCAATCATCCAGACAAAGACTGTGTATGTGCACCAGGCGTGGTCCAAAAGTACCTAAGCCGAATATCAGGGCCGCTTTTGGACCGGATTGACATTCACATTGAAGTCACACCGGTAAACTTTGATCAGTTGTCTTCGGAACGAAGCTCAGAAAAAAGTTCAGCGGTTCGAAAGCGGGTTATCGAGGCTCGATTAAAACAGGAGGAGCGTTATTCTACCGTTGCCGGTATTTATTGCAATGCACAGATGAATACCAATCATATTCATGAATTTGCCCAATTGAATGAAACGGGCAGCACGTTGCTTAAAAATGCCATGGACAAGCTGAACCTTTCGGCTCGTGCCTATGATCGTATTCTAAAAGTCAGCCGAACGATTGCAGATCTGGATAACAGTGAATCCATACAGATCGAACATCTCGCAGAAGCCATTCAATATCGGAGTTTGGATAGAGAGAATTGGGCAGGGTGAGGCATTTGTCAAGTTGACTTATTGCGGGATATCTCATAAAGGCGAGAATTGATACAGAGTTGTAATAGGTTGTGGGGAATAAAAT
>CAYZWM010000298.1:0-1024 GCA_964482155.1 uncultured Chitinophagaceae bacterium
TGAATATCTAAACCATAGGCTAATTTGATGGTCGAATGGTACGTATTTCTCCTTCACATGAAGTAGTTTATTCATCTAATATGCAGTTGAAAATCAAAATCAAATCTTTCAACTTTTCTACAACAGTAAAAACATAACACGTTGTTTATCAGACAAATATACTATGAAAATGTTCGACTTAAGGAGCCTACGGGCTACCACTCAAGTAACGTCTACAAACTCATGTGATAATGAATATGATCTGTCGAGTGATAATGATGCTGTGCTCACGTGGTCATTTACAGATCACCTTGGAAATCCAGTCACAGGTGAAGGAACTAAGATTATAGTCACACCTTCAGGTGATTTTGATATTACCATTACGGTTGTTGCCACGAATCCTTGTGGAACGACATCCACAACTTTTGTTGTAGATGAAGAGTCGTCTTATTACCATTCAAACAAACCAACCCTTTTCTTTTCGGATATAATGACACCCAATAAAGTTGGTAAAAGACATGTCGTTGAGGACTGGACTGATTCCCCAGTGCTGACTCCAGATCAACACCCAGCTTATCGAGCAACTAAATATCACTTTCGTGTTTATAACAGGTGGGGTGAATTGATTCACAATGTCGAAAAATTTGGTGGAGATTTTAAGCAAAAGGAGATTTTATGGAATGGTCAGGTAAATGGTGAAGATGTGCCATTAGGTCTGTATAATTGGCATATTCAAATTGCAAACTGCAAGTATAAAACGTACTCAGCAACCTACCCTAAAGGCTATTTCTTGGATTGCGAGAAATATGGAAATAAATTTAGCATATTAACTATGGGATGGTCAAAGAAATGTATTAAATGGTCGGATAATTTTGTAATAAGGGATATTGATGGAGATGTGTTAATACCGTTAATTGTATGGAAATGATAAATCGAATTTTTACGAGGCTCGTCGTTATAGTAATGCTTAGTCTCACTCCAAAGGCCTCAATGGCTCAGGAAACCGCTAAATTCAGCAACAAGGTTGTCGAAGCAAATTGTATTG
>CAYZWM010000298.1:1044-4440 GCA_964482155.1 uncultured Chitinophagaceae bacterium
CCCTTTATGCTGATAACCATGAAAACACATACTCTCTGGAAATTAATGAGATCAATAACCTTAATCAAGAATCAAACCTCATTCGTCTTAAACGGGAATCCTATTCAAGGGTACATGCCGTTTCCAAAGATAAGAACATATTATATCTCTTAGTTGGTAGTTCGAATTCAAATGCCAATAAAATGGAGATGAACAATGATTATGCGTTTTCGATGAGCATTGTGGAAATCGATTTGGCTACGGATAAGGCCATTATGCATAGTGAAAAAATCTTGACGCGAGAAATAGGTAATATTTCTTGTGCTTCTCTGACAACAACGGATAAGGGGTTGCTGGCTTTGGTAGTTGAACAAAAAGATTCGATTACTCATATCAGACAATATCTCTTGGATCAGAGTATTATCCAGATAGTTGAAGAACATAAATATGAGTTAGAAGTGCATCAAAAGGTACATTCTGTTGCCTCGAACTCCAATGGTTTACTTTTGACTACGAGTCAAGAATTCCTGAGCTATGACCAGCATGGATTTTCCAAAGGAATTCTCGCCTTAAATTCAACCATTATTGATCATGAACCAATTCAAGGTGCTAAGAACCGAATGGCTTATTTAACTGCAAACGAAGATGGAGTTTTTATCCAAGAAGTCGACATCTCAAATCTCTCCGTGTTGGCGGTTCACCTTTTACCTCACGTAGGAAATGTCAGTCATGGAGAACTAATTTATTGCGAAAAACTGAAAAAGTACTTTGTCGTATTGAATTATATAGAGGGAAAGTATCTGAGAAATTTGGTTTTATCCTCCCGTAATTTGAACGACTATGATGTAATCTATAGTACTTCTAACTCCTCTTATAAAGGGAACCTTAACCTTAAATCCATTATTGTAGGATACAATGAAAAAATACTTATTGTAGAACAAGAAGTCCCTTACTGGTTATCTAAAAAGAGTAACCCGCCTTATAGAGATGTGCTCATTAAACAAATTGAGGAGAGGTCTTTCGAGAATACTAAAGAAGCAAAAAATGCATCCAGTTTAATGGCCAACCCCAATCCTTCAAAAACTCTGGATGACTTAAATTTCGTTTTAAGAGATTTTAATTCTTATAAAGGCAAAGCTTGTTCCTATACTGTTTGTGATATGTCTGGAAAAATAATGTATTCATCTCAGTTAAAGGCTTACATGGGAGCTATAACAATAAGCTCGCGACAAATTCATATGCAATCGGGAGTTTATTTCTTTTCCCTTATGTTTGAAAATGGGGAGTATTTTAGTACTAAGTTCATTCGCCAGTAATTATTTAAGGTTGTGAAAAAAGGAATTCTTATAGTGTTTATTGCTCTATTTCCATTTGTCTGCTTAGCAGAACTAAATACTAATGATTCAACAAGGTACATTGTTCAAATAGGCTTCAATGTGACTGTGGACCACAGTTATGACAAATCCTATGAGCTTCTCAGATATGCTCCAAATCCTTGGCACTATCACGATTTTCTTGGCTATATGGTCCCAACTGTAGGAATTGGAATTACAACGAAAAAGCGATTGTTAGGTTTTCCGTTTCGCTTAAACCATATGGTAGGTTTTCACTATGCAAAACAGGATTACACTGGGTATTATGGCGCAAGTTATGATCGCGATCCCCATGGCGCGGTTATTAATTACCAAATGGATACAGAGACCACAATTGTCAAAAAATACAACGCCTATTATCGAATTGAAGCTAAAGTTGGCGTGTTCGATTGGTTTTTTGTAAGTCCTCTCTTACAGGCTGATGTTCGTATAGCGGAATCTTTAGGAGACAATATTATGGTACTGAAAAGATTAGGCGCATATGACGAGATTAAAGAGAAATTATCCAACCACCCGAGACTTAATCTCAAGTATGGAATTCAAGCAGGTTTTACAGCTTGGAATAGGTTTCAAATTGGAGTCAATATGACTTTTGGTATGACCAAATCTATTACCGTTCAGCCCGATCATAAATGGCGAAACAATCACGGAGGAGTTTTTCTGAATGTTAAATTATAGATGTCTATGATAATAATATCAATTATAAAAATAAAACTATTGAGAATCATAACTCCTTCGATTATGTTACTTTTATTTCAAGGTGTTTCTTATGGTCAAACAGAATCTCATGGACTTGGATTTAAGTTTGGGGTTGGTAATACCGGCTTTGTGCGAACGAATATCATGAAACCCTATACTGGCACTACTGTAGGTTATGGCGGGTCTCTTTTCTACAAATATGGTTTAGGCTCTCATTTCAGTATGCAAGGTGGGTTGTCTATTGATATCAAGGGAGACCGCATAAAAAATGTTCAATTCACCGATGAATTAGGTAACCCATTAGGTGATTTAACTTCCCATTCTCGACTTACATATCTGACCCTACCGGTGATGGTAAAATACTCTTTAGGCAAAAAGATAAAATTCTTTACTCAAGCAGGAGTTTATGGAGGATATTTGTTTGATCAAAAACAGATAAACCCTGAACAGCATGGGAATCAAGCCAATACATACGACTTAAATTTCAAGCAATTGGATTGGGGAATAACAGCTGGTATAGGTATGGGGATTCCTGTCTCCAAGTCTATTAATTTCTTATTTGAACTAAATTCCAGCCGAGGTATTTCGAATATTAATAATGATTATCTTGGAAAATTTAATGGTAAACGATTTGTTGATATCAGATCAGTTCATCATAAGGTACTTATGATTCAGTTAGGCGCTATTTACCATCTAAAATCGAGAGAAAACATCTCTATGTATTAATAACATTTCTCAAATGTGTTGACGTTAGAGGCTAATTGGCAAACATCAAGAACCTGAAAAACGATTATCTGAAAACAGAATAACTCGTAAACTCAACGGTGATAGACCATTGAAGTTGTCTATAAACCTAAGATAGCGTGTTCGGATTAACGAACACTCTTAATCAGAGCCTATTATGTTTACGTTCTTTTGGATTTTGTCGATTGCATTTTTTGGATATATATTTGATAAGGAAAGAGGAATAATTGAGAGGTTAAAAGTTAGATTTTGAATGGTGAGTTAGGTACTTTTTACTCTTATCTGCAATTCAAACTACATTGATCCATTCGGTTACTTTTTCTTCGTTCTTTGACTGCATGATTTATCATTTCTTTGGTTTTAATGTCCGGTTGTTGGTCATATTGAACTTCAAATGGTGTGAATGGACCTAATGCATAATGGGGGCGTACATGGCAATAGTCGTGAATCGCTTCTTTAAGATGGATTTCTAAATGTTCTAGATTGTATAGTGGTGTTCTGAATAGATATCGATGTTTCAGTATTTTGTTTGAGGCCTCTACCATTGAGTTCGATTGAATAATGTCCTTGAGAGCTACCTTCTTGGTAATATCAACCTGGG
>CAYZWM010000299.1:0-4434 GCA_964482155.1 uncultured Chitinophagaceae bacterium
AGTGTTGAAATACTAAATAAGCCATAAACTTGTCTTTATTCGAAGGAAGAAAATATTCAGTTCGAACATTTGGCTCACTCTTTAACCATGTAGCGGTATGATAGACAAAAATGAATATAACATTGCGAAGCGATTGTTAAATAGGATAAAAATTATTGATGCATTGTCGGTGCAGGAAAACTTTGAGGAAAAATTGGAATTTGTTGAACATTATCAATCGTGTTATCCATTTATAAACCGCAACATCGGGAGGAAGGAGCTTCCTAAATTTGAGAAATTAATTACCTATTCGAACCGTCGGCATCGGATTAAATATTATCTAAGTCCAAAGAATTTATGGAAGGCCGTGCAATTGGGTTTTGGGAGTCAATTGTATATTGACTTTTTAGAGTTCAAACCAAAAATTATTGAAATATTAAGTTCAATATGTACAAGGTTCGAAGTCGAAAATGGAATTGATGGGCATAATTATCAGTAGCCTAATCAAAGTGGAGCATTACAAATGATGATTTACCAAAGCAAGACCGGACATTTTCATCCTTCCTAAAGTTTCAGATTTAGATTTTAAACAAAAAAAACAGGCCAGCTATTTAGCATGCCTGTTTAAATATTTTGGACTAAACGTCGTCGACTACTACGGCGTTTTAGTTGTTAGAAATGGTATAGGTGATAGTAAGAACTACATCTTGATCGATATATTAATTGTTACCTCTATATTCGAGACCGATAATAAATTGAACATGGATGAGATGGTTTATCAGGCTTATCTATCTCCGTTGACAATCGCTGAGCAACCAAATGAAAATATCCAAACCAATCACCTTCCTCTTCTCTACTCTACTATTCGTATGTACATCTTATCAAGTCTATTCGAAAAACAAGCTGGCAAAATTTGGGACGATTACAAAAGATGATTTTGCAGAAACCAATTGCCCTATTGATGCAAATGCCCATGCTTATATTATTTACGATTACGGTCGATCATACTTTGAGTTTAGTAATACCTACATTAGAGCGAATGATCAAAATTCAGGCTTTCAATTGTATCATACCCGTTTTGTACGCATAAAGATTGTGGATAATCAGGCGTTGGACTGGGGCAACTTTGAAATCCCTCTCTATAAAGCTGAAAAGAAAGAAAAAATACTTAAAATTCGTGGGTTTACCTACAACTTGGAAAATGGCCAGGTCGTAAAAACGAAACTCAAACAAAGCGGCATCATCCACGAGGAGACAAACCATCATTGGGATATGGACAAATTCGCCATGCCTAATGTAAAGGCCGGGTCAATCATTGAAGTTGAATTTGTCTTATTAACGGACTATTTCATGAACCTTAGGAATTGGTATTTTCAATACCCTATACCCGTGCTTCACAGTGAGTATCATGTGCATATTCCTCAATTCTTTCAGTTTAACAGAGTCGTAAAAGGGTATGTACCGGTGAATATAGAAATGGACAAAGAACAGAAAATCCTTACATTGACTTATGAGGCGAATGCCATAGGAATCGGAGCAATAGCCTTGCCAGGTAGAGGTGGAAGTGCGCGGAGACCTGGGGCAGTTTCTACGATTGATTATCAAGATTATATTTATCATTACACGGCGAACGACATACCTGCATTTAACGCAGAGTCCTATGTCAAAACTGGAAAAAACTATAAAACTCAGGTAGAATTTGAATTGGAAACCATCGCTTTCCCTCAGTCGTATGTATACCAGTACGCCTCTTCCTGGAGAAATATTGACAGTCTATTACTCAGTGATAATTTTTTTGGTGGTCAGTTAGTAAAAACCGTGCACCTTAAAGATGTAGTATCCACAATGCAGGTAGTACCCAATGATTATAATAAAATGTCCATGGCGTTTGAACATATTAAAAACCACTTCACCTGGAATGGTCAGGTTTCAAAATATATGTCTCAAAGCGCTCAAGGGGCTTATCAAGTCAGTGTAGGAAACTGTGCCGATATCAATTTAAACCTGGTGACATTACTCAGAGAATTAGGTCTAGATGCAAATCCGTTACTTCTGAGTACTCGGTCGAATGGTTCAATTAGTAAACAACAGCCAAGTATGACCAAATTGAATTACGTGGCTGTCTTAGTTCGGATAGATAGTACGCATTATGTCTTGGATGCAACCGACCCATTAGGGCAAATCAATGTACCACCCACAAGGTGTTTAAATGATCTGGGACGAGTGGTGTCAAAAGGTGGGGGGTATTGGTTCGACCTTCATAATTTTGGTGTGTTCCAGAGCTTCAATACGTACACTGTAAATTTTGCTTCAAACAAGCAGGCTACAATAAAAGGTACTTCCTTTTTAAAGCAATATGCAGGATATGAATTCCTTAAAACGATTCGACAAACGGGAGGGGATGTCGCCGTTTCCGACATATTAACGAACTATTTGGACACCGGTAAAATGGAAATTGTAAAGTATTCCATTGATAGTTCTAGTCATAACGTATCGTGCCATTTTGATGTAGCCGATTCGAGTTTTACAGACCTGGTTAATGGGACATACTTCTTTACTCCAACTCTTGTCCCGTTGGTGAAAACAAACCCTTTTACACGAGATGAAAGAAATTACCCAATTGAGTTCTTATATCCGATAAATGTCAAGCAAATTTACACGTTCAATATCCCACCAAACTGTACAATAATCGACTTGCCAAAACCCGTTATGCTGGTAACACCTAAATCTAAAATTAGGTACGTGTATCAAATCACAAAAACGGGGAATAAGATTCAAGTTGTGGTAAGTTTGCGTATAAGTGAAACGTCATTTTTGCCTACCGACTACGGTACGTTAAAGCAGATTTATGAGCTCATTCTAAAAAAACAGGAAGAGGTTGTTACGTTCCAATTAAATCCATGAGAATGAATAAAATAATCCGTGCTCTTTGGTTTTTTATTCTTGTGCCGACGTATGTTCATGGGGCACTTGGTTCAGAAACCTTTGCCGATTCATTGTATGAAGACGCAGATGCCGTTATTAGTTTGTACACCATTACTTACGATAGGTCTTCAATCAGTAAATACTCTAAAAAGACAAAGATGGTTATTACCTTGCTAAATGACCGAGCCCGACATTTGGCGTATGTTAACATTCCCTATGACAGGAATACGAAGGTCAAATATGTGATAGGATCTTTAGTAGATCAAAACAATAAGGTGTTATTCAGAATGGCCAAATCAACCATGCGCGATGAGGTAAACAATGCCACGTATATAATGTCTAGCGATCAAAGGCATCTTTTTTTTCACCCGGTTATTCCGGCATACCCTTGTACGTTAGAATATGAGTATGTGACCGAACACAAATCTCTAATCGGTTTTGGTCCGTGGTTGCCTCATTTTGATTTCAATGTTTCTGTAAAAGAAGCATCCCTCGTTTTTAAGACTAAAGCGGCCTTTGAACTGAAATCTAAAACCGTCAATCACGCGTTTCAATTTTCCTTAGATACCTCCAACAGATCTAAACTTACTTACACATGGACAGCTAAGCAGCTTAAAGCAATTCCTAGAGTTAAGAATTTGCCTAATTACCTTCATGTGTTTCCAGCAGTAATCCTTGGTCCGAATCGTTTTTCGTATGAGAACAATAAAGGGCGGTTCGAAAGCTGGAATACGTATGGCAAGTGGGTTTACCAGCTATGCGAAAACCAAAACAAATTGTCATCCAAAACCGTTCAACAGATTCATGCTATGTGCGACACGTTTGGAACAGAAAAGGAAAAAATTTCAGCCATATATAACTACGTCCAACGCAATACCAGGTATGTGAATATTTCATTAGGTATTGGGGGCTTCCAGCCCTTAAATTCTAACGTGGTCGAACAACGTGGTTATGGTGATTGCAAGGCCTTAACCAATTATATGAAAGTGCTTTTAAGTACGGTCGGTATCCAATCGTATTACGCAGAAGTTGGCGTCGGTTCTTTTCAAAAAATAGTTTATCCGGATTTTGCCACCGTAACACAGACCAATCACGTCATCTTATGTGTACCCTTACAAAAGGATACCATTTGGCTCGACTGTACGAATCAGAATTTGCCATTTGGTCATGTCGGTTCAGATAATTATGGGCGGTATGCACTTTTAATTAAGGAATCTGGTGGGGAGTTAGTGAAGATATCTAAGGACAAATCTTCCTTTAACTATACCCGTTCTAAAACAGTCGTAAACCTGTCTAGTAGTAACCCAACCTTTGTTCATAGATCTAAGCACATCCTAAGTCAGTATGATCTACTCTTCCCAGTTATGTATGGTTCCATTAATCAAATGGATAAGAAAGATATTATTGCGGATCTATTTGCTCAGGAAACGGTTATTAAACACTTTGAATGTAGAGATATAACCAAACGAATTCCACTCGCAGAACTTACCGTTAAAGGGGAGGTGCCTCGTATCACTAAAAAAGTGGGTA
>CAYZWM010000300.1:0-4406 GCA_964482155.1 uncultured Chitinophagaceae bacterium
CGCTCATACGGGTTACCGATAATTATCCCGAAATAATATCAGGAGCAACTTATGTGACCATTGATGGTGTGAAATATGCAAAACCACATGAGTTGAAATATGTACAAGACTTTATTAAGTTCTGGCAAAATTCCTGGGCAGCATCACTTGTATACATGCACCCAGAATACTGTTATTTTGAAAAGTGCCTGTCCATTGAATCGTCTTATGCGTATGACGAGCAACTAATTGCCACATCCAATGCTACGGAAGCTCAACAACGAGGGTATTACAACCCGTTAGCCATGAGTGCACTTGGTACGCTTGACCTACCCATAGTTGGTGTTCAAAATATTGACTATTCGTCGCTGGAGGTTACTGCAATGATTGAAAGAGACCCGATTATGTCACATGCCTATTATTTGTCTGACGGAAGTGTGTTTGAATCTCTGTTGGGTAGTCACGATTATAAGGTACCAAATTCTTCTGGGGGGTGTGACAATTTGACCAACACGGTTTGGGAAATCTATGAACAATACCGAATGGATCAAGGAATTAACTCCAATATTTTGGAACAAGATACATGTATCGAAGCCATTTTTTGGCCCATCCTTAGAGGCTTGTATTTGAGTGCAAAACAAAAATGGTTAAAGGACTATTATCAAACAGAGTGCCCAAATGGCACAGCCTGTTCAGATGAGATACCCGATGCATTAATTGATATACTTCGGTGGCACGGCGTTGCGGATCTCAGTATACTCAGTGATATTGATCCGAATTGGGGCGGACTGGACAACTTGTGCCAACCAGCCGATTTTCAGGACAAGATTGATCAGAAAATGGCAGAAGAGTGTGAAAAGAACTGTTTGTATAATGTAGATATATGGTTGGAATGGTTGAACGGTTGCGATAAGATTACGAGCCTTACAACGGTTGAATTGGATTTGTTAAAATTGGACTTAAAGAACCTATGTATGAGTGGGTGCGACATTAAACATCCCTATGGCTCAATTTCCAGATCTCCAGTAAACCGGTATGACAATCTATACCCGTTTGGCAGTTTACATGATGTTTTTGTAAAACATTTAGGCTACAACTGGTATGAAGAAGGGGTCTGTGACGATTTGCTAATTCAGTTTCCCGGATACTATGGCCATGACTATTTGGCCACCGACGATCCCGAAGCGGACGCCTGTATTTGCGATACAATTAAATGGCATACGCCAACTTCTTGCCCGGATTTCATCGTAGAGGAATTGGTTGATACATGCGCCTGTTCATACCCACATAAGCTATCGATGGCAAAAGCCAACTTACGTGGTATTAATATCAGTGAAAAGTGCCAAAACTGTATAGTTTGTAAAGATCTGATTGAACCTGTAAAATTATTTTTAGAACGGTATGATTCTGTTGCATATAAAGTAGATTCAATTAAATATCAGGATTTAATGTCCACTTGGTTGAACCGTTATTTTGGGTTTAATCTGACCTACCACGAATATGCACTCTATGCAGCAAACTGCGTCACCGACGTAAACGACACTACTTGGGATAAGGTATGGGAAAACATTGGCATGAACCGTTTGGTTGTTTATAAGGATGTAGCTCCTTTAGACCCGAATCCTTACCAGTATCAGAATACACCAACGGATTTGACTCCGAGAAAGACAACGCAGAGTTCTCCAGGGCAATATCAAATCGTAGTTAATGACCTGGGTCCTTTCATCAGGGCGGGTTTGGCCAGACATCCAGTAGAGACAACCTTAGCCATGTTAGGTGGAGAACATCCTTCGATAACTGGAAATTCAACCAACCAAATTCAAGATGCAGATGACGTCGCCTGTCATTGTGAAAAAATAATGGCAGTTGGACACCTTATTGACAATAACCAGGCGAATGGAATGACTGGCGAACAGCTATATGACCAACTGTTTCAACCAGTTACATGGCCTTCAGCCTGGGATTACAATGCGATGAAAGATCTGTGCTGTAAACTGTGGAATATGGAACCTACAACACCACCAGGCCCATGTACACCAACTGCAGACTACGAGCCTGGCAATCCATATTCGCCCCCGGCAAAACAACACATTGATAACGAGATTAATGACCCTAACCATGATCCAAATCTGGACCTTTTTGGGGACGAACCGTGTAGCCCTGAACCGCCTGTAACTACGACCAAACGCTTTTTAGATACGTGTGGATGTAAGGAGATTAAGAAAATTGAAGAGGACTACATAACCTATGTCAATGCTAACCCCCCTCCACACATTAGCATAGAGGCGTACGCATTGCAGCAAAAAGGGTTTGCAATTGATAGTATCCAGATTCTTTTGGATGCATGCGCAAAGATGTGGGGTACTGGAGAAAGGAAGGTTAATGGACTACCAACAAACAGTTGGAACAGCACGTCAGGCTGGTCCAGAATAGGGAACACGAATTTAGAAGAATATGCCCACGATATGGATTGGATGCTGAATGAAAGTCTGCTGTGTAATCCTAAAAACCCGTGCGAGGATAAAATCTCATGTTTCGCATTAACCCAATTATTTATGGATTTGTGGGTAGATATCCCATTGTTACCGGCCTTCAGTTCGATTCCCGTTCCCATGGACATGCTTTTATACGAAGATCCAAAAAATCAAATTGGTTTAACCTTTGATATGCTTGATTTTATTGAAAACGACCCACCATCTGGAGATGAATACGACTATAAGAGTTTGTTTTTGCAAAACATGCTCGACTCGTTAAATGCACATTATTCGAAATGTGACCCAAGTGTTAAATATAGCTTAGAGTTCTTTCTGTTTAGGTTGTATAACTGCCATAGGAGTAGAGACACAGGTACCCCACCATGCATTAACAGATTAACGTGTAGTGAACTTGGTCAGGCTTTCAAAGATTTCTTGGTAGATAATGCTCGTCCTGATGATCCTGGATATTCACCTGCCGATTTAGAAACGTATGCCTACGACCTAGGTGTACTTACTGCAGAAATACTGGAGTATGAAGTGCCATTGACACAAGATGAACAGGACATGTCGGATTGGTTTGACCTATTTCAAACCTATATGAATGAACAATTTAACAAATGTTATAAAAACACACCTGAAAGCACAAAACCAATGGCAGACTTCCTACGTTGGTCATTTACCTGTAGGCCAGGCGTATTCCCCAAATATAAAGCAGAACCGTGCCCTAAATGTTATGTGGGTGATACAACGTACCTCTACGCTTTTAAAGACTTTTTAGATCAGGTCACCCAAAAACCGGATCCCAATTACCTGCACCAATCCCTTTGGGGTTTTACTGGAATTTCCCCGTATGATATTGATGAGTTTCATGCTGAACCTATTCTGTATAACAACGGCTTTCCGAACGATCTGGAATACATTGCAAATGAAGTGCGTGTACCAGAATTGGACATTACCATTCAAGACCTTAATGGATACGAGCTTAAATTCAATCTTCTTTTTCCAAGTGCCGAGAACAAATGGAACTTCGGCGAGATTCTTGAATTTATCGACATCTTTCCGGTCAAGTCCGGTGGTTGTAACGCACCTAATCTGTTTGAAGTAATTGCAGTGTACAAACTGCCTAAAAAATACTGGGGCGACAAACCAGGATGTCCCAATATACAAGGCGTGTATTGCTATGACACCATACCTCTTATGGGACGGTTTAAAAACCACCATATTGGTATAGAAGTGTCATGTTTAAGTTGTGCCAGATTGTGTAATAAACCATTTTTCCGACCGTTACCGCAGCAAGAGCGTTGTCATGATGTTGATGTGCGCCTAGCCTTGGAAAATGCGTTTATTAGGTACGACAATTATTTGACACGAGTGATCGAAGAGTTCGATAGCACATTTGTTGCTGGTTGTATGAATAGTGATTCTCTTCAAGAACAGACGCGAATAGAATTTGATGATCAGACGTATCATTATACGCTTTATCATTACGATCGTTCAGGAAACCTTGTTAAGACCGTTCCTCCTTCAGGGATAGATTTCGAAAACACAAGCCTATCAGAACCTGACAGAAAACTATTAATTCAGGACCGAATCAACAAAACGCGGGATTATCGAAATGGAACTATTAGCACTCGACCACTCACCTATCATACTCTGGTTTCCAGGTACAAATACAATACCCTGGGAGAGATCATAACTCAAGAAACCCCTGACGCAGGTGTCAACCATACCTGGTTTGATGCTTTAGGACGAATGGCGTTATCTCAGAATGCGATGCAAGCTACAACGGGTTTATATAGTTACATAGAGTTTGATGCTTTGGGTAGGCCAAGCTCGGAGGTATTTGGTTACGACAGAAAATTGGTGAAAGCCGTAGGCCAAAATGCCTATCATCACGAATTGGCTTTTGATGGTTTTGAAGAATACGACTACCCATTTTTTGATGGTTGT
>CAYZWM010000301.1:0-4405 GCA_964482155.1 uncultured Chitinophagaceae bacterium
ATTTTAGTTCGTCTAAGTTCCGTTAAATATGCCCCACATTTCAAAGCCTCTCCGTAGTCTCTTGCCAGGCTTCTGATATACGTACCTTTACTGCAAATGACCTTAAAATACACGTTCGGCAGCTCAATTTTGGTTATTTCGAACGTTGAAATACTCACATTTTTAGGCTCAATCTTTACCGCTTCACCTCTTCTCGCTTTTTCATAAGCTCGTACGCCCTTTATTTTAACAGCAGAAAAAATAGGTGGAGTTTGAAGAATGTCTCCCGTAAATAATTTGGTCGTTGAATGTAATTCCTCTTCTGTGATATGATCAAAAGGCTTATGGTCGGTTTCTTCCATTTCGCGATCGTATGACGGTGTAATAGCACCCAGCTTAAAGCAACCCGTATATTCCTTTATTTGCCCTTGATAATTGGCTATAATTTTGGTATGCTTGCCTGTACATATTATCAGTAAACCGGTTGCAAGAGGATCAAGCGTTCCGGCGTGTCCAACCTTTTTGGCCTTGGTTAAGTATCTTAGTTTTTTCACTACCTGAAAAGACGTCCAGGTTAATGGCTTGTCAATACTTATCGTTCTTCCTTCGTTAAAATCTATCATACCAAATGTGGTGCAAATAACGAACTTCTCAACGTAAATCTTTGTTGTATTAAGGGATATTAAAGCCGTATCTTTGAGCTTCCTATTTTTTTATGTCAGACCACACTTCAGAGCGAAAGGCAAACCACATAGATTTGGCCTATAAATCTCAGGTAGAAGACCTTGATCATCGTTTTAATTATGAACCTGTTTTAGCAGGTCATCCTTCATCGGCACTTAAACCATTCGCTTTTCTTGGAAAGAGCATGCACAATCCACTTTGGGTTTCGAGCATGACTGGTGGAACCGAAAAGGCTCGATTTATTAATGAGAACTTGGGCAAAGCCGCTGGGAAATATGGCCTTGGCATGGGCCTTGGTTCGTGTCGAATCATTTTGGACGATGACACCTATCTAGCTGATTTTCAATTGCGTAAATACATAGGTGACCAACATCCCTTTTACGCCAATTTGGGTATTGCTCAGATAGAACAACTGCTTGATCAGGGTAAATCATCATCGATTACGGAATTAATCAAGAAAACGGAAACCGATGGTTTGATCGTACATGTCAACCCATTACAAGAATGGATACAACCTGAGGGAGATCGGATTAACGCGTCGCCAATTGAAACTCTAAAGAAGCTACTCGACACAGTTGATTGCTCCATCGTTGTAAAAGAGGTTGGACAGGGAATGGGAACGGAAAGTTTACGCGCCTTGTTTGAATTACCCATTGATGGAGTTGATTTTGGAGCGCATGGCGGAACGAACTTCTCAGCAATGGAACTTTATAGAGCCAATCAAAATGCAAAAAATCACTTTTCTGGCTTAGCAAATATTGGGCACAATGCGGATCAAATGGTCGATTCGTGCAATAAACTTATTGAAGAAAACCCTGCGTTTGGGACAAAGCACATCATTATTTCGGGAGGAGTACGAAGTTTTCTCGATGGGTATTATCACCAGCAACGATTAAATGCTCTATCCGTTTACGCACAGGCATCCAGTTTACTAAAACATGCTGAGGTTGGTTTTGACAAACTCGATGAATACATCGAACACCAAATGGAAGGGTATCGATTGGCGCAAAGTTACTTAACGGTAAAAGACATATAATGGCGGTTGAAAGGATAAAGGGGTTTAGTAAGCTAAGCAAGGAAGGGAAAACAGAATGGCTCATTGAGAATTACTTTGAAAACCCCGAAAAAGCGCTTCAAACGTTAAAAAGTTACTGGCATTCTGATACGAGTATTCAAAAGCTCCATGACGAGTTTATCGAAAATACCCTAACAAACTATTACATGCCGTTTGGGGTGGCACCTAACTTTCTTATTAATGGAAAGATGTACTGCCTTCCCCTGGCTATAGAAGAGAGTTCTGTGGTAGCTGCAATGGGTAAGGCCGGTAATTTTTGGTTAGAACGAGGTGGTTTTAAAGCAGAGGTTATTTCGACCAAAAAAATCGGTCATGTTCACTTTGTATGGCGGGGTGATGATTTCTCCAAGCTTCAGGTTTTTTTCAACTCCATTCGACATGCATTTTTTGACGAAACGGAAGAAATCACTAAAAACATGAGGGCCCGAGGGGGTGGAATAATGGATGTTGAACTAGTCGACCGTTCTGATCTTGAACCGAACTACTACCAAATTAAGGGAACGTTCGAGACCTGCGATTCCATGGGCGCCAATTTCATCAACACCATTCTTGAACAGTGGTCATCCATTTTTGAGAAGTACATATCTACGGCGACAACACTTTCTGAAAAGAACCGACACATTGAAGTGATCATGTGCATTCTCAGCAACTTTACCCCAGAATGTCTTGTTCGTGCAGAGGTAAGTTGTCCTGTTGAACAACTGACAGATGGTACAGACATCAATGCAGAAGACTTTTGTGAAAATTTTGTTCGAGCAGTCCATGTTGCTGAAATCGAACCGTATCGGGCGGTTACGCACAACAAAGGTATTATGAATGGGATTGACTCCGTTATTCTCGCAACAGGTAATGATTTTCGCGCTGTAGAGGCTTGTGCGCATGCCTACGCAGCAAAAGACGGTACATATAAGAGTTTGACTCATGTAGAGGTAGAAGATGGCACATTTCGCTTCTATATCGAAATCCCACTTTCCCTGGGTACGGTGGGTGGTATTACGTCACTTCACCCAATGGTCAAGTTTTCGAGTGAGCTTTTAGGCAAACCGAATGCTAAAGATTTAATGAAAATTGTTGCGGTTGCCGGACTTGCCCAAAATTTTTCTGCGTTGCGTTCACTTACCACAACCGGTATTCAGAAGGGGCATATGAAAATGCATCTGCTCAATATTCTCAATCAGTTTGAAGCCACTCAATCTGAGAAGCTACAAATTATTGATACGTTTAAAGACCGAATTCCAAGTTATCAATTGGCGCTTGAAGCCTTTTGTAAGATAAGAGGTATTACTACCGAAGAGTTCGCTAACCGGTAATCGTGTCAAACACAATTTTCGTTAAGCGTTCTGACGTTTCGGTTGATTGTGCAATTAACTTCTGTGCTCTTTCGCGCAGAGTAGCCGCTACTTCCTTGTCTGACAAGTCTTTCGCGTTGACCAATACATTCATACCAGCTCCTACAATGGCGGTGTGAATACACAGTGCCCCTACCCCAGCGTCTGTAATGGAGCTCTTGTTTCCAGTTACAATCATCGCCTCTACACAAGCATATCCTTCAAATGCGGTTTCCATAACCTGAAGAGGTACTTCGGTCGCATATATCGATGCCTTAAGAATGGCCTCGCTGCGAAGTTGTTTCTCTGCATCCGTGTCTTTTGGCATTCGAATGCCATCGATAATACCGTTAAACGAACGCGTATCTTCATCGACGTAAAACAATAATTTTTGTTTGATTTGCTGTGCTTTAACAGCCCAATCAGAAAATTCTGTAACGCGATCTTCCCAACCTCGTTTGTTCGCGCCCAAATTCGCTACCATGGACGAAAGAGATGCACCTAAACTACCGATATACGCAGATACACTTCCGCCTCCTGGTGCCATGCTCTCAGAGGCTGTTTCATTGGCCAATTCAACACACGTCATATCTACCAATCGGGTATCTTCTGCTTTCTTTAAGGCATATTCGACAATCTTTTTTTCCGGAT
This sequence comes from uncultured Chitinophagaceae bacterium, assembly GCA_964482155.1. Lineage (GTDB taxonomy): Bacteria > Bacteroidota > Bacteroidia > NS11-12g > UBA9320 > UBA987. Next base: position 3,718 of record CAYZWM010000301.1, read on the forward strand.
CAAAAGGCCCTAACTCGTCAAGTCCCAAAGACTTAATGGCTATATGGATAATCTCGTTTTCGCTTATACCAATTGAGCGGCCTTGTTTTGTTAAATAGTGAATTCCAGCGTCCAACATCGCTTTAAGAGGAATCAGTCCAACAAGTTCACTTCCAGTAACTCGAATCCCTCGGCTAATGGCACTCTTTTCAACCTCGTCGAAAAAAGTGTGAAGTGGTGTGACATGGTAATTGGTTAAGTTGGCTGAAATTTGTGCTACGTCATATTCTTCGATATACCACCCAACTGCTTTTACTTCTTTACAGCTTCCTGGAATTCGAATTGATTCTCCATTTTCATCCAACGCAATCTTTCCAGAGTACGGGTTGCCAATTCGTTTTACCCGACCTGCTTCTCGCACATCAAAGGCAATTCGGTTTGCAATCCGTGTAGACTTTGTGTTTAGGTTGACGTTGTAGGCAATTAAGAAGTCTCTGGCTCCAATAACGGTAGCACCAGAAAATGCATTCATTTCTGCCTTACCGAAATCTGGTTTCCATTTCGCTTCGGTAATCTTATTGAAAAAACCTTCGTACTCACCTGATCTGATTTTGGACAAATCGTTGCGATACGCTTGTTTCTGTGAAGCCCCGTAAAGGTAAACCGGTACGGTGGTTGACTCTCCAACTTTTTTCGCTAATTGAATGGC
>CAYZWM010000302.1:0-4355 GCA_964482155.1 uncultured Chitinophagaceae bacterium
TTCCTAAGCCGCCAAAGATTTAAAAGTAGCGAACCAATTGGACTTTGAATCTTTGATTTGATTCTTCCTTATGATATTAATTACCTCGATTCCAGATAATGTTCGTTGGGCTGATTCAAACTCCTCAAATCCAGTGCTTATTATTATCCGGCTTTTAACATGCCGATGATCTTGCTCGACAATATTGTTCAGATACTTCACTCGTCTGATCTTGATCTTTGTCACTGAAAGACTTCGTTTATTTACTGTCCGAATTCCCGCTGTATTTGCTCCACTCTTGTCAATGTTGATCAGTCTGGGTTTGCCATTATTCCCAATGGCTTTATTCAAAAACTTCTGAGCTGAGCCTTTCATCCTGCGCTTAGTTAGCAAGAAGTCAATCGTATCTCCATATTTATCTACTGCTCTATATAAGTATCTATCCTTACCTGCCACCTAGATGTAAGTTTCAACCATTCTCCAACTGTCACAAACCTTCTTTTTCCGTTTATGCATATTGGCTTCTACCAAAGGAGAAAACTTAAACACCCATCTTTGAATAGTAGAATGGTCTACTTTCACACCTCTTATTCTCAATATTTCTTCTACATCCCGATAACTCAGAGTGAATCTCAACTTAAAGTAAACAGCCTGAAGAATGATTGCCTTTGGATATCTGTGACGCTTGTAAATAGGAGTAGTTTAAAAGGAACAAATCTAAAAATTTGGCAAATTGAACAAGTTAATGCGACAAAACCATTCCATTTAGCTTCACTGTTTTATGTCATATTTTGGATAATAAGATTTGTAGCCTAATAGTCTGGCAAGTGGTACAATCATGAAATTAGTAAACTTTTGAACAGCAATAGGTGGTGCTTTTTTAGTCAGATAACTATCAAAAGATTGATTAAACATAGCCATTTGAAATAACACTTTTGGTGGTTTTAAATTATCCTCTGATTCATCAACATAGCCATATAATTGATTTAAGTAAAAAGCAAATTCCTCGGGGAACGCATATTTTTTCATGGTTAAACGAACAGTGTCTGGTGTGGGATTAAATGGTTTATGAGGTGTTCCTTTTGGGATTAACCTATTTTCATGAGGTTGTAACACTATTGTGTCATTGTTAATAATAATTGACATGACCTTATTTCCGTTTTCAAAAAACTCATCAAAATCTGTATGAACATGTACTGGAGGTCCAGGAGCAAAAGGAGCTAATTCAAGTTTACAATATACCTTTCCTTTTTCTTGACGAATAATGGTTTGAGTGAACCCTTCAAAATCGCTTTTAAAGACATCCCCTGGTTGAAAGTAATTTGCAATATCGGGGACCTTTTCAGGAAAGACAATCAAGTGTAAGAAATAGCCTACGCTAAGGTAGACTATAGTAAATCCTGCAAATATCACTATGATTTTTATTCGTTTTTTTAGATTTTTCCACATTTGTATTTTATTTATATAATTGATTTTTAGCAAAAATATAAAAGGGTATAAGCAATGTATTGTAAAAATGTCGCTTACTAGAAAATGAGATTAAAATGTTGGTTTGCAAAATTCTTACGAATTTGAGATGGGTTTAGCCCTGTAAAATGTTTCATTTCATTAATGAAATGGCTTTGGTCATAAAAATTGTGGTCATATAAAATATCAGTCCATTTTTTGTTTCCCATATACCTTAAGGTGTCAATTGTATTATTAAATCGACAAAGACGTTTGAAATTTGAAATAGTGTAACCAGAGTAATTTTTAAATACCTTGTTCAAGTATTTTTCCGTATAACCTGAAAATTGCTCAAGTTGATGAACTGTATAGTTTGGGTTTGTAGTTATTTTATTCTCAATAGTGGTAGCCAAAATATTTCTATTATTATAGTTGGTTGTTGATTCAATCCATTTTCTTATCAAATTTACCCGATGATGAAATGATTGGGAATCTATAATTCTCATAATATTTTCATGGAGGTAGCCTTTAAAAGGGTTTTCTACATATGAATTAATCAATTCACTTGCTGGTATTTTCGTTAATGCATCAAGCCCCTTGTTGGTTAATTTAATGCTTAAAAAATGTGTATCTGTAGGTAAATTGCTGTCGTAATAGTTAAACTGATTGCCTCGAAGAATATAATTGCCTTGTTTTAGGTTCGTTATTCCCTTGTTAAATCTCCCTGTCATTTCTTGACCTAGGTTGATTACCAAATCCACTCCATTAGATGGTATTATTCTCTCAAATTTAAAATCAGGGATGCCTTTTATTTCAACTATACTATCGAGTAATTCCCTATACCTCTCTGAAGGGACATATATTTTGTAAGAAAGTCCTTGGCTATATTTATTTATGAACATCACCTCAAATATCTCATTGTAGTTTGTTTAGCCACTATATTTTCTGCCAAACTTAGGTTATTTGCGGAATTACCTCCTTCATTCTTGTACAAAACTGTGGGAACGTCTTTGTGTTTTTGAGCTTGAAATCCTCCAAATAAGAAATTTGAATCAGTTAAAGAATAGTGATATGTTAAACTAGATTTCAAGGAATCCCAAAAATACGTTTTTTATAAAACGAAAAAAGCATCTAAATAGATACCAATAGGTTCTGCCGCATTTTTCACCATAGATATAGACTTGGGTACTGTCGCATTAAGAATCAATCTATTTCCCCGGTATCTAACAGGATGCTTGGAAACCCAATTCAAAAGCAAACCCCTAACCGTTGAGTCTTTGAAGTCTGCACAATAAAAGAAAGTAACTGGGGAATGGCGGTTCTGTTGCATTAACTTTATTGAATTGTAAATTTCCAGAATTCTGAACTCAAACTATGCGGCTAGGGACTTAAATGTAGCAAACCAACTTGACTTTGAATCTTTGATTTGGTCCTTTCTGATTATGTTAATTATCTCTATCCCTGCCAATGTTCTCTGAGCGGATTCAAACTCTTTGAAACCTGTTGTTATAGATATCCTTCGTTTCACTGTCCGATGATCTTGATCAACAATATTATACAGGTACTTGACCGGCAACCATCAAGAACCGTAAAAACGACTTTCTAAAAACAGAACAACTCGTATACTCAATGGTGATAGGTCATTGAAGTTGTATGTAAACGTAAAACAGTATGTTCGGATTAACGAACATATTGAAACGCATCATTTCAAGTTACATTCTTTTAGTCCTTCAGCTCATGGGATTCAACGGTCAGCGATTTGCTTTGGATTTCGTTATTCAAGCATCCTGTTAGATGCCTGGCAAACAATAGGAACCACTAATTACGAAAATAATGAAGAAAACCCAGATAGATAAAGGCCTTAGGATACCGTGTTTTGGTAGGCAACCATCAAGAACCTGAAAAACAACTATTGATCATCAGTCAATACTTATCCTGACAATTGCCTTTCTTTGTGCTGATAATAATAATTGAAAAGAATATGGGGAATTTAGCTAAGTACACAGAAGAAGGAATGGAAATGCTCATGGCATATGCTCCTAAGTTTATCTTAGCTATCATAACATTGCTATTTGGTTTATGGATAATTAATCGATTTATAAAAATACTGGGGGAGAAATTTAAGAAAAAAAATATTGATGAATCATTGAGTCCATTCTTGCTTTCTCTAATAAGAATTGTATTTAAAATATTACTCCTCGTTAGTGTTGCCTCAATGGTAGGCATTCAAATGACATCATTTATTGCAATATTAGGTGCAGCAGGATTGGCCATTGGGTTAGCTCTTTCAGGAACATTGCAAAATTTTGCTGGTGGAGTGATGATACTAATTCTCAAACCATACAAAGTTGGTGACTATATTGAAGCTCAGGGTGAGGGTGGTATCGTTACAGAAATTCAGATTTTCTGCACTATACTGGAAACATTAGATGGCAGAACAATAATACTCCCAAATGCCCCAGTATCAACTGGAATTATTGTAAACAAAACAACTAAGCCTCAAAGACGAGTTGACTTAACGGTTAGTATAGGATATAATGATGACATTGATAAAACAAGAGAAGTACTAAAAAAACTTGCTGATGCTGACAAACGAATACTTAATAGTCCAATGTATGATATTTTAGTTTCAGAATTGGCTGATAGTTCAGTTAACTTTGCTTTTAGAATTTGGGTAAACAGTTCTGATTATTGGCCTGTATATTTTGATATGACAGAAAAAGTAAAGAAAGCTTTGGATGAAAACAAAATAACAATTCCTTACCCTCAGATGGATGTTCATGTACAGAAATAATTAATCCCAAATTAGTGCAAAAAAACTTCTAATCTTATCTTACAATCAATACTTTCTACTCTGTAGGGCGGCAACTATTAAGAACCTGAAAAACGATTATCTAAAAACAGAATAACTCGTAAACTCAATGATGATA
>CAYZWM010000303.1:0-4338 GCA_964482155.1 uncultured Chitinophagaceae bacterium
GAATTACAAGGTTTACGAAAAAGGTCAGGACGAAGCTATTGACAAGTTGAAATGGAGTAAAAGCCTTCATAAACTAAAGGACAAGAGTACCAACAACATTACCTTTATTCAGATTGACAGTATCTTAGCACCTGGTCAGAAAATATTAAAAGAAACACTCGGACCTGTAACGTCGGATTTCCAAAACTACCTTGAAGACAAATGGATTGAAGAATTAAAATTGAAATATCCAGTTTCGGTTTACAACGGACGATTGGAGCAACTTTTCGCGGACAAAAAATAATTGATCAATAAATTCTTTATAGCATTCACAATTAGTGGGTTGGTTGCAGGCTGTACACAGTCCGAACCTGCCGTAACAAATGATGCCGTGGTGGCAAAAGTTGGGGAACATGTATTGTATCAGTCACAGGTTCGAAAAAAGGTAACTGGTAAGCTTCTGGAGCAAGACAGCACAGAGGTGTATGCAGAATTTGTTCGAAATTGGATTATAGAAACAGCGCTTGTCGAGAAAGCACACGCTACCTTGTCGAATACAGAACGAGACAAGTCTGATTTGGTTTCACAGTATTACAATGACCTCATTATTCATGAGTTGAAACAAAAAATATTGAATCAACGACTTGATACAAGTATTCAGGAAGGTGGAATCGAAGCCTACTATTCCTCAAATAAGAAGAACTTCGAGCTGAAGGAAAATATCGTTCGGCTTCGATTTTTTAGTTTTCCTCAGGAGATAAATAACATGGGTAAGCTCTGGACTATGTTTAAGAAAGGAAGTGATATCGATCTTGCAGCTCTTGAACGTTTATGTGAACTTGCCCAATCAAATCACTTTTATAAGGACTCTGTTTGGCTTTCGTTTAACGATGTATTGAAGGAAGTACCCATAACGACATACAATCAAGAAAGTTATTTAAACAACAATAGGTTTATACGATTGACGGAAAAGGACTTTACGTATTTCGTTCACATTCTGGATTTTCGAGTAAAGAATAATATTTCTCCATTGGATTTTGAAAAAGATAGGATCAAAAACATCATAATCCATAAAAGAAAGGTAGAATTGCTGCAACAAATTGAGGATGAAATCGTAAGAGAGGCATACGCCAACAACATAATAGAGACATTTTGAAAAAACATTGTATAGCTTTTTTACTGATCAGTTTATTTACTGGACTTTCACTACGTGGTCAAGCACAGGAAATAGGCATTCTTGACGAGGTAATAGCGGTCGTAGGAGAGAAGATTGTTCTGAAGTCAGATCTCGAAAAAACATACTACCAAATGAAACTTCAGTATCCAACGTATGATGGCAACCTGAAGTGTGAACTTTTTGATCAAATACTGACTCAGAAGTTATTGCTTTATAAGGCGGACATTGATAGCATAGTGGTTGGAGAGGATCGCGTAAATTACGAGATAAACAGGCGGATTGAGTACTATGCGGCTCAAGCAGGAGGACAAATGCACCTGGAAAAATATTTGGGCATGAGTTTGTTGGAATACAAAGATCAAATGCGAACCAAAATGACCGAGGAAATGGAGATTCAAGAAGCTCAGAACTCCATAATTGCAGATCTTAAAGTGTCGCCAACAGAGGTACGAAAGTTCTATGAAGACATTCCAAAAGATAGTCTTCCAGAGTTTGCTTCCGAAGTAGAGGTTGCCCAGCTTGTTGTCAAACCTAAGCCAAGTCAAATCGCCGAAGACTACGCACGAGAAACAGCCGAAAAATTGAGAAAGGAATTGATCGAAGGTTCAAGAAAATTTTGCATAACGGTTTCTATTTACAGTAAAGATGAAGGTTCTAAAAATGATTGTGGTTCCTTAGGTGATTTCAAAAGAGGCCAAATGGTACCCGAATTTGAGGCGGTGGTATTTCGATTAAAGAAAGATTCCATATCCCAAGTCGTTAAAACACAATTTGGCTATCACATTATTCAGCTCATTGAGCGAAAAGGTGAAATAGCGAATGCAAGACATATCCTAATCAGGCCTGAGATATTAAACTCAGATTTAGAAAGAACATCAACGGACTTGAGGAAGGTGAAGGCACTTATTGAAAGTGATTCGTTGACCTGGTGTGAAGCGGTAACAAAATATTCGACTGAAGATGAATTAAAGCCGAATTGCGGCTTTTTTACCGACCCAAATGTTGGCAGTACGCGGATTGAAATAACCGCTCTAGACGCCGATGTATCGATTCGTGTAAACAAGATGAAAGAGGGCGATATATCGCACGTCCATACGGTACCTCAGCAGGATGGTTCGACTAATTTTCGTTTACTTTATCTAAAGTCAGAAACACCACCACATGTAGCCAGTTTGGAAAAGGATTACCAAAAACTTGCTGTGTTTGCTCTCGAAAAGAAAAAGCAAGACACGCTAAATGAATGGAGTCAGTCGTTTAGAAAAGACGTATACGTTTGGATTGACCAAAAATACCTGGTTTGTCCGGGTATAGACCAATGGATTAAGAAGGAAAAGAACTAACACAAGCAAATGAGTGAGATGTATAAGAACGACGTAGAAGCGGCTGACGCCCTCAACGAAATAACGAAAACCCTTAAGAAAGAAATATCAAAAGTAATAGTAGGCCAGGATCACGTTGTTGAAGGTGTATTAATGTCCATTTTTTGCAATGGTCACAGCCTTCTCATTGGAGTTCCAGGACTTGCTAAAACCTTATTGATTCACACGATATCAGACGTCCTTGATTTGAGCTTTAATCGGATCCAATTTACGCCTGATTTGATGCCTTCAGATATAACAGGATCAGAGATATTGGACGATACCAGAAAATTCAAATTCTCAAAAGGCCCTTTGTTTGCAAACATTGTCCTTGCTGATGAGATTAACCGAACTCCGCCAAAGACTCAAGCCGCATTGCTGGAAGCCATGCAGGAAAAAACGGTTACAGTAAGTGGTAATGATCATAAACTTCCTAACCCGTTTTTTGTTCTTGCTACGCAAAACCCGATTGAGCAGGAAGGAACGTATCCGTTACCAGAAGCTCAACTCGACCGATTTATGTTTAACATCATCCTGGACTACCCCAGTGAAAAAGATGAAATCGAAATCGTAAGACGTACAACAGGACATGAACAAGCTGTTGTCAATAAGATTATCTCGGCTAAAGAAATCATCGCATTTCAACAACTGGTTCGTAAGGTACCAATTGCAGACAATGTGCTGGAATATGCTGTAAAACTGGTGGGGAAAACGCGACCAAATCAAGAAGGTGCGTCCGACTATATCAAGCAGTATTTGAGTTATGGCGCGGGCCCAAGAGCGAGCCAAAACCTTGTATTAGCTGCTAAATGCCGTGCCATAATGAAGGGTAAATATTCTCCAGATATTGAAGACATAAAATTCGTTACGAATTACGTGTTAGGGCATCGGATAATAAAAAATTACAAGGCAGAAGCGGAAGGTATATCCGTTGACGATATCATTGGCGAATTGCTGTAATAAAAAGCCCACCAACTCAAGTTGACGGGCTGATTATTTATCACCTATTATTTTAATGTCTTTACCCAGAGCTTAACGCCCTTTTTGGCCTTCCCTTTGGCAAATTTTCGTGCTTCTTCTTTAAAGTAGAACCTACCTAAATGCACGTAATACATCTTGTTGTTTTTGCTGTAATGCATATACGGGCTAAAGCCTTTATTAACCAACTGGTTGAAATAAATCGTGCCATTGGTTTCTTGTGTAAACGAACCTGCAACAACCATAAAGTCGCCTGAAGTTTTTTGATCACCTACGTTTCGATCTGTGGAACCCGTTTTGGGGTCTCTACGATCTATTCCTTCATCAGGTCTGGTTGTTTGAACCACTTTTTGAATTACAAATATCGTATCCGTAAGAGGCGTTTTCTTGTCTATCTCGGCCAACTTAGCCTCCAAATCAGAGATTTTATCATCATGCTTTTTCAAATCGGAATTGTGTTTCGCAGCAAGAGTCTTCTTAAGTTGCTCCATCTCCTCCTTAACCTTTTTGCCATTACCCATGTCGTTTAATGCAATACCAAAAAGTATTTCATGGGTTCCCCCCAACGCCTGGCTATAATCGCCAGTAGACCAGTCGTAGGAATAACCAAACTTAAGCTTTTCCGCTGTGCGTATACCCGCCATGGCAGATACACCATACCCAGCGCGAATACCAAAACCCAACCAGCCCATTTTATGCCAGTCTGCGATTACATTAAAATCGACTTGACCTGGCGCGTTTTTTGTGTTTTTATACAACAGTAGCGGTTGAACTGTTAGATCTTCATTTACCCATATGTCGTATGACGTCATCACCATTAAATGGTTTTGCAAATCATAAGATAAC
>CAYZWM010000304.1:0-4186 GCA_964482155.1 uncultured Chitinophagaceae bacterium
TATTCTATCGATTGAAGCAAGTGGACTTTGACGGTACAGAGGCTTACAGCCCAATCAGAAAAATCGACTTCAACGTGGATTTATCTTTAGGTGTAACGGTTATCTATCCAAATCCAACGAGTGATCAGGTGAATGTTCAGTTTGATCAGCAGGATGAGGCTGAGAATCATCAAATCGTGGTAATGGATAACATCGGTAAGGTACTGATGAAGATTACTTCAGAGGATCGGAATGTAACAATAGACTTAAGTACGCAACCAGCTGGGTTGTACTTTATATCTATCGATACAGGAGAAACCTTTAAAGTAATTAGAAATTAGACCTTTAGATATCTAGATGTTTAGACAAAACGGGCGGCCTAACGGACCGCCCGTTTTTTTATGTCTAAGAACTAAGAACTAAAGGCTAAGAACTCAAGACTCCCAACTCCAAACTCAAGACTCAAAACTCAAAACTCCCAACTACGAACTCCAGTCACATCTTCCCAACGAATTCTGCGAAGACTTTCTTATGAAGTTCTAAATCCATATTGGAAGAAAGTGATACACGGACAATATAGTCTTTGTCACATTCGCTAGTCGTCCCTTGCGTGGAGGTTGCAGGTATCGTCCAATAACAGCCATTTAACTGCCCATAGCTCACGCAAAACTTACTTTCATGGGGGATTTCTTTAATCATCAAATTGATGAGTTTAAGATTCAACATCCTTTTATAGGCTTCTTTTTCGTCATGCGTATTCCCTTTAGTGGGTAGGTCTAACGAAAAAACGGACGGGGTAAATCCTTGTGCTGCCAAATCTTCTGAAACAAAATTGATTTTTGAATCTGGTAAAGTTTCGCTGATAAAGTTTACAAATTCACGTGTATGGGTATAGGCACTACGAATTCGTTGATTCATGGAAGGCAGTTGTTTGGCTAAAATTTCCATTTGAATGTCCGTAGCCTCATTATCGCAAAGCCTTAAGTGCAATTCAACTTTCTCCATAAGAGATTCAGCTTTTTTATTCGCGACACAATAACCTGCAGTGCATTTACCGCCACTTGGGAATTTAGAGCCACTTACATAGGCAATGGTTCTAACTGAAGAGAGTATTTCATCTTCACCTAAAAAGTGAACATTCGGACAAAATGTTTGATCTAAAATAAAAACTGGAGCGACAGCAGTTTCACCCGAACTGGTTATACGCTCTTTACTTAAAACGTCTTTTAATTTTATCAGATCAGGAACCTCAACTCTGGGGTTTGTCGGAATTTCTGCAATAATGTATGGGATCGCGTCTTGATCAGCAATTTTACCTAAAACTACATCAATACTTTGAACCATATCCTGTCCACCATCAACGGGTAAATCCATCACCTCAATATTGTCGTTACATGCGGCTACGCGTCTTGCCTGGTCATTTGTACCACCATAGCAATTAGGCGGAACTATAATCTTAATTGCCTTTCCACGATGATTTTCTTGCGCATCATGAATTAAACCCATTACAATAGCATATTGCATAGACAATCCGCTGGAACCAACTATTGCCTTGATATGAGTGCCGGTAATCTCTTCTATTGATTTTAAGACCAGTGCTTTATTGGTCTCAACGTTACTCTGCTTATGTTCATCAGAAGATTGATCTATTAACTGCTTCAAAGCAATTAATGTATTCCGTGGTGTCATTGCAATGGTCTCTCGTCTTCTTACATGCTGAATTTCTGAGATATAATGTTCATTTTGCTCACCATTTACTAACAAAATACTTCCCAAATGCCGATGAACATTGATGAAAAAGTCAACGTTAGGCATGAGATCAAAATTGCAGATATCGTCTTGTTGTGAAATGAATACGGTACTGCCGTCAAACTCAGAAACATCTTCAAGATTATCAACTTTCTTCAATTTAAATTGATAACCATAAATGTTCTTTACTACCTCCGTATCAAAAAATTCTGGAAGTTCACCGTTATAAATAATTCGAGTGTTTTTATTGGCTAATAAATTCTTTCTAAGAACGGCCAATACAGGAACCGTCCTTGAAGAAAAACTGATTAAATTATCAGCCTTTAGATTGTTCAAGTGAGCAATTCCCCATTCTAAGATACAGGACAATGGGTGACCTAATCGAATATAGTCGAACGCAGTGGGTAATTCACTGAGTGCTGATGATTGAGAATTACTGGCATTATATAGGATTTCAAACTGTTCTAAAAACTGAGTTTTGGCTAATTTTTCATCATAAATGTCTAGTCGATGTGTTGTTAGATTCAACCAATCCGTTGGCATGTTTCCCAACACATCTTTAATATAATTCAGCATTTTGATGTCGTCCATTATTCTCACCTTATAAATAGGCCGGCAAGATACATTAATCCGTTTTTTTAACGTGCTTCAGAACGTTTTGTTTTGGTGTAATTATCGTTTTGAATAACTGCTCATTTTATGCGTACACCGACGTGCTGTTTTGTTACTCCATAGCCGTCTAGTTCATCCAGGGTCGTTCAACCTTCTTCTTATCCTACAAACTATGTAGGGCCACCTCAATCATATGTGGTATGGAAATTGTAAATAGACTTATTGAAATTAGTTCACTTTATTCACCGCTAAGTAATTACACGATATTTAATATTACCTCATGAACATGTGCAAACGCAATGTAATTGTTATTTTCTGTTTACTCTTTTTTTTGAGCAACAGCATAGTTAGGGCTCAAACAGAAAAATCAACATCAGATAATAACCGTTTTTTTATTGGTAGCTCTCTGTTCATGTTGGGCAATTTGTTGGATGATTCTCCAATGTATTATAGATTAGACCTCGGCTATAGAATAACCGACAAAGACGCTGTAATAATTCAACCACTTACCTGGGCATATCATGCACCTTTGGGTGTTCCTTTTGGTAGTTCGTTGGGCTCAAAGAATGAAGACTACCCTGGTTCTGTGAGGTCATACGGTGTCAGTGCCGGTTACAATCGTACGTTATGGAAAGGTTTATTTACGGGAGTCTATGCGACTCCATTTCAGATGGTCTACTTAGATTTAGATAAAAATATAATCCAAAAAGGTTTTCAGTTATTCATTCAATTTCAATTGGACTACCACTTGGAGTTTTTTCACAAGAAATTTTATCTTGAACCCGGCGTTACGTTTAATTATTGGCCAATAACCACCAACATGCCTGAATCCTTTAAAACCAAGGAAGATCGTTGGCCAAATTATTTTCTATTCGAGCCGGTTATGAATTTTGGAGTAAACTTTTGAGGTACATCTATCCGTATAGAGAATGACGATCTAAAGGTTGTTACACTATAGTCAAGAACGATTGTAACCGCCATCGAAAAGAGTTCTGTCGTATAAAATCTCTCACTTCCTTGATAGAAATAACAGTCACAATAATATTCGTGAAATTATCGCTTAGCAACAGTTGCGTTTAACCTTTGCTCGTATCTAGCTAATGACTACGAATCAACGTCGTGATTAATGACCAAAAAATTTGGCTGTTTCATTCAACTCTACAGAGACGAGTTTAAAATTGAGGGTTTCGTTTACCAACACTAAACTCAAGAAAATTCGAGTGTAAAAACCACCACTTCTGACGATTGTATTGGGTTCAACAGGATTTTACCTTTGGTTACAATGGATGACACATAATATGATTCAAAGATCAAACTCATTCAGGTTGATTCAACAGAACACAAAATGAATATAAAAACAGAAATAGCCATTGTAGGTGGTGGTGTGATTGGACTTAGTACTGCCCTCGGACTCGCTAAAAAAGGCGTGGCTTTAACCATAATAGACCCGGCTTCAATTAGTACAGGCGGAGCCTCATTAGCGGCTGGCGCAATGATAGACGCTTTTGGAGAAAATGAGCTGCGTCCTTCTCCAACAGAATCACTGTTGCTCAAAATGCGTCTCGATAGCCAACGTCAGTACCCAAAATGGATTCAAGAGATTGAACAGAGTGGTGGTGGCAGCGTTTATAGAAACGATGGGATGTTCATCGTAGCAAATTCAGGAGGGGACAATGACCTGGAACATTTCAGGCAGATTCACGCTTTAATGGACGAGCACAATGAACCTTTTCAAGATACTTCTCCCAAAGATGTTCCTGGATTAGTACCCAACGTTGCCTTTCAGGCACATGCGGCCATTTATATGCCGGGCGCTCTGTCTGTTGATACACAATCTCTGATACAA
>CAYZWM010000305.1:0-4152 GCA_964482155.1 uncultured Chitinophagaceae bacterium
ATATGATGAATTTCCATGAAAAGTTGAGTTGGAAATATAGATAAACGAAGTATCTGGGAAATGGAATCCTGGGCCATTGCTCTTTGTATTAATAGCCCCGCCATGATGTCCTGAATAATTCGCCAGGAGGTTAGAGTTCTGAATGGTTAACTTACAATATGAATGGATTCCACCTCCATCATTCTCAAGCGCTTTATTTCCTTGAATGACGGAGTTCCATACTTCAACAGAACCCGTATACCGATCGTATTGCCAAATGCCCCCTCCATCGTTCTTTGCCGTGTTGTTGATTATTGTAGAATGGTTAATTTTTAGAGAACCGTAATAAACCCATATAGCGCCACCATCAACCGCATGGCAATTGGAAATGCGACAATTTCGTAGGACAAGTGAATCCCCAAACCGGAATTGAATTGCACCGCCAACACTGTCTTTGTTACGTTCACTGCAGTGTATAATGTTAAGGCTGTCTAGGATTAATTCCTGATAAGACGCATTCTTTAGGTTAACTTTAAATATTCGGTTTGTACCTCCGCCACTGAGATAAAGAGTGTCAGTTTGGTTGTACAGGCCTATAATCACCAAGCCTTTTGAGAATTGTATTTGGGAATTTAGAACTATTGTGTCACTTCCGGAAGCAATTAATGCAGGATCAAACGTTATTGTATCTCCATTTTGCGCAATTGAAATGGCGTTTCTCAATGACCCTGTGCCACTGTCTTTGGTGTTGTTAACTGAAACCGTATTGGCCTTAACACAGAAACAGAAAGCCATTAGCAAAAAGGTGAGAAATGAACATTTCATGGATAGGTTGTTTCAGCAAAGATATGAACTTAAGACCACTCAAACCTTGTGCAATACCCTTTCCACCCTTTATCTCTGTCTATCCTAGTTTCCTCGCTATCAGCCAACTCTTTAACCCCAATTCAAGGTTTTCTAGGTATTGAAAATTTATCTTTGAAGTCTTTGGGTATTCTTATAACACCACGTCAATATTCCTAAAAAAGTCAAAGAACCTTGAAACCATTACAGAATGAGGACGATATCTATATTACTCTCAGTTTTCAATGCGCGTAGTCGATACACCAATGATGTGTGCCACATCCTTATGATATAAATTCCGTGTCAAGCGAACAAATCGAATATGCTCAGCAATTGACTCAGGAGGTTTTGCCTCCGGCTCTATATGACTTCTTTCAATCGAAATCTGTATATGACAAAAGCGCCACGCAACCATGAGAAAGTGGTGAAGTTTGGTACCATAAAGGAGAGGTCTATGAACCAACCCTGTACTTAGCACCGGGTTAGTAAAGTAGTAATTTCTGCGACCTTTTAGTATTCTCATTTATCACAGTTGTAAAGACATAATATCCTCTTGGAAGATGTTTCAAATCCAACACTAAAACCTGTCCATCGTTCAAGGTTGGAAAAAGTGTGTATACTTCTTTACCAATCGCATTAAATATTTGTAATGATTGAATCAATTTATTAGATTGAACATGCACTAGACCTGTACTTGGGTTTGGAAATAAGAAGTATACTTCGCCTAGTAATTGAAGGCTCACTCCTGTAGTCGAGGTGTCTTTAACAACCACGGCCAAAGTAAATGAGTCAGATGTGTTTCCAAAACTATCACTCGTAACAACCGTGGTTTTGTAATGCCCAACAACAAAGGTGTCTACGTTGTTAAATCCGATGACCAATTGATCAAACAGATAGCTGGAATCGTTCCAAGCATCGTAAATGTTTATATAATCACGGACGTCATAAGCATCGTGTAGGTATATATGAACTGTATCGCTGTACCGAGCACTGATTATGGGAGCCGTGAAATCACCTACAATAACATCCCTGTAAACGGTATCTGAATTGCCGCAGGAGTTAGTGACAGTGTACATTAAGGTATAGATACCTTGTCGCATTACATTGACAGTACCATGTACCTGAACATACACAGATATGTCTCCGTCAATACTGTCTAATGCCCTCCACCCTGGTTCGGTATAGTCTCCAGTAATGACGTCCACATACTCTGGTTCATTGCCTGAAAGTCTTATTTCTGGTTTTGTCTGGGGTGAGCTGGCTTTTGGATTGCATGTATTGAAAACAGCAGGCGATTCAAAACACTTTGCCAAACTGTTTTGACTCAAGCCGAAGAAGACGCTAATTAAAAGTACAAACGTAGGAATTTTGTTGTAACCTGAATTTTTCATAGTGGTTTGTTTTTTTACATATTGGAATAAATCCATATCTGTAGTAATGACACTTTATTCTCTAAAGGTTGCATATTGAATTCAAGGTTAAGTTTTCTTCCATATATGTAACTAGTTCCATTCGGGGGGACTATTTATGTTAGAATTTCCTCTTATCGGTGGACAAATTTAATCTATGGTGACGTGCACTATTTGACGTCAGCCCGTAGTGAATCTTTAGGGAAAAAAGTAAGAGATATCCTGAGCTATTTTAATAATGCAGAACGTCCCTCAGCAAAAATAGATTTCTTTGATTTGGAATACTTCTGTCATTCTCCCAACATGTAATCGAGTCTTCACAAACTCCCAAGTGTTTAGCCAAGTCCTTTTGCAACCAACCTTTATCCATTCTTGTCTTTCTGATTCTTTCACCTAAAGTTTTAGGATGTTTGGGATAACCAAATGGCTTTTCATCTCTACGTTTAATCGAAATACGGATATGACAAAAGCGCCACGCAACCATGCCCCTGTGGCTACTTCAATCATCCAGACAAAGACTGTGTTTGTGCGTCAGGCGTAGTTCAAAAATATTGAAGCCTCATTACTTTTATATGTTGTTGTAAGCCGTTTTTATTCTATCTGAGTTGTTTTGGTCTACGTTGTCTACTCGCATTTTCTGCTATTTCAATAATTCTTTTTTGTCTCGTTTCAGATCTTTTAGCCAGAACAACCCATGCTAATAGAATTTTCTTTACCGATTTACTTAAACCCTCGTAATATTCCAAAGATCCCACTCTTTCGTTAAATGCTTTTTTTAAATCTTCAGGAATAACAAGTGCTTCTACTTCATCTAAAATTGACCAAGAGCCATTTTTCTTAGCCATTTCAATAGTCTTATATCCAGCTTCTTGCATTAGATCTTTTGAAGTTAAAAAATCCACTTTATCCTTATTTATTTTGGACCAGGTACTGTTTGCTTTTCGTTTGCTGAAATACTGTATGTATTTCTCACTGTCTATTGTTCTTTTGACGCTATCAATCCAACCAAAACAAAGAGCTTCATCAACTGATTCACTCCAATTTAAGTTAAAGTTAGACGATTGTTTCTTATAGAAAATGAGCCAAACTGCTTCTTTCTTATTATGGTTCAAATCGAGCCATAGTCGCCAATCTCTTTGGCTTTTCGGACAATATGTTTCTATTTCCTTTTTAGGCATTGCTATTTCTTTGCTACTAAATTATACGTACCATTAAGGTCGCAATTAACTAATAACTTCCACTAATTACTCCGAAAAGAATGGGTCGAGTAATAGTTGAATTTAGGAGTGATTAGTTCATAGAATGGAATCTCATTCGGTTTCCTTCTGTATCATTGAACTCGGCCATGAACATTATTTCAATTCGAGTTTTTGGCATAATGATCTTCCCACCTGCTCCTTCAACTCTTGACAAAGGAATGTTCAAATCATCTCCTCCATTAAGGTAAATTCTTAAATTCTAGTTTCGATTTACCAAAGAGTCGAGAAAACATGTGGCGTTCTAGCTTCATGAGGAATTTGAATTTGTTCCATGCAGATACGGTTTCTTCGGATGCTTTTACGGGCTCAAAATTCCGGACCATTAAATGAATAGGATCCAGGTGGTCGTAGTGTTCAACATGTTTTACAAAATCGGTTGTGTCGAAAGATTGACATCTATTCAAAAACGGTTCTGTTACGATGATGTATTCATCAGACTCAATGGAGTTTTTAAGCAAGCGATGAGACGTGATAATATCTTCACCAGAAATTTTTTGAATGTCATGAACCCTGGTAAATGCAGCTTCACCTGAATGTACAATCGCTTTGAGTTTGAGTTTTCCAACCGTATTACATGCGTCACAAAGACAATATCCACACTCTCTTAAAAGGAAGGTTTCCCTTTCACGAAAAGCTTGGAAGTACTTTTTAACTTGTACATA
>CAYZWM010000306.1:0-4148 GCA_964482155.1 uncultured Chitinophagaceae bacterium
AACGAAAAAGCCCAGGTGGTGAAATTGGTAGACATGCTACCTTGAGGGGGTAGTGACCTTACGGTCGTGCAAGTTCGACTCTTGTCCTGGGCACTTTAACTCGCTGATTGTCAGTGAGTTGCGATCAATTATGACACTTTCGTGACGTAAATCGTCGATTGCGTCAGTTCAACTAAGGAGTGGCATTATGTTTTCGCCTGTTAGACTTTGATAAATGAATCCAGCTGCCTCCTTACTTAATAGCCCATTAAAAACCCATTCGACAGCCTTACCTTTCATAATGGTTGGCCATGATTCTTTGTTCTGTTTCTTTGCTTCCTTCCTCAGTTTTATTATCTCGGCTAGTATTACTTCTTGAGCAATGTCAATTCTTAGAAGGTAATTTTGGATGTCACTAAAGGTCGTTTCCATTTCTTCTGTGTATACAGGTTGTTCATCACTATCGTGTTGAATTTCTTCCAGAAACTTCTTTCCTTGTAAGGTAAGAGAACTATAACTACCACCACCATTTGCAACAGGTTTGCTGACAAGACGCTGTTCATATAACATCACCACCAATTCAGCTACTTGGTCATTTGTAAATTGAATGCCATTGCCGCTGAGTATGTCTTCTGCATTGTACATAGCGTGAGTGCTTGACAGGTCATTAAGTTTTTGCAAAAGAAGCATTTCTGTTTCTTTAACAGTGAATTTATTTCTCTGTTCAAAGTCTATAACCATTGGGTTCGAAATGGCATCACAAACCCTTATTAAATTTAATTCCTGAATTAATAGATTAGACTTGGTTTTGAGCAGTTTGTATTGTGTCGTAAAATGGGAAGCTTTTAATGATGGATTATTAAATTGAGTTCTTACCGCATTGGGTTTTGTACTTCCATTAAATCTAACTGCAAACTGAGTGTTTCCATTGAACGATTTTCTCAAATAGGCCGTAACAGAGTTCACCCACTCGGTGAACTCCGTGTCAAATACTTTATAGATATCTTCGTCTGCAGAAATTGTATAATATTTGGATATTAACTCATCGGCATTATTTTGAAAGGATAATATTTGATTTTCAAATTCTTCGAATTCTATGTTTAGCCGTGTAGGTTCCATTGATATGATAATTTAGTTCAAAAATACAAATTAGCTGAGCGTTGTCGCATAGTTACATTTTGTGGTTTTGCTCAAGTGTGTAATAAAGAAAAACTGGGAACCGTAGTCCCCAGTTCGGCACTCAATTTTGAGTTGATCGTCGATGTCCTTTTACCCGAATTGTTTTTTTTCCAATTCTTCTAGTGTAAGACTTAACCGGTACGATCTTCTTGCCTTTAATTGTTTTAGCCATTGGCTTAAAAGTCAAGTTTAGCTATGAGGTTAATAGCTATCTATAAATATTATTTACTTTGTTTTTAATATTATGAAAGGGACTAGAATTGAAGCTAGAGAAAGGATCTCATTGATTTTCAAAATAGTTTATGGTGAAAATTTAAGGAAGTTTAGTGAAGCCCTTAAAATGAGTCCAAGGAAAGTCTCTGACTATGTGGGAGACAATGCGGAGACACCCGATATTTTGTTTATGATCAACTTATTAAGTACACACAGATTCATTGATAAAGACTGGATACTCACCGGTATCCCAAATCAACTAAAGAAAATAGAAGAAAAGAAGCTGTTGGAGAATAATTATACGGACATGATTATCGACAAGCTTGATTCTATGTCGTCGGAATTAAAGTCTATAAGAGACATTCTTGTATTATTTTCTTCAAGGAAATGGTAGCATATGAAAACAATCCAATAATGTTAATTTTGTTTCAACGAGACAAAATTTGTTCTGCTAAGACATTTTTCTAAAAGCATAACTATTTGTTAAACAGCACATTAGTAATTGGGTAATGGCATTAGCAACCAAATTAGGTCTAGTAATCGACTGGTAATTAGATAATTGGTAAAAGCGACACCTTAGCGACGGTATAATTATGAAAAAAGATAAGCGACGGAAAACGACACTACCATTGAGCCCAGTGTGCATGGGAGTTGTAGGAAATAAGCCAACTTCGACTCTTGTCCTGGGCACTTTAACTCGCTGATTATCAGTGAGTTGAGGCCTATTTTGACACCCTTGTGACCAAAAGCGTCGGTTGCGTCAGTAAATAAGAAAAAAAATAATCTACTGTCTTCTCTATAGTACATGGTCAGACTTATATAGTGTCCACCTGATCTTGTCCCGCTAAGATTTTAATTTTCAAAACTGTTATATCTAACTATTGTTGTCATTGCCCAAATGA
This sequence comes from uncultured Chitinophagaceae bacterium, assembly GCA_964482155.1. GTDB lineage: Bacteria > Bacteroidota > Bacteroidia > NS11-12g > UBA9320 > UBA987. Next base: position 2,274 of record CAYZWM010000306.1, read on the forward strand.
TATAGTTTCGTAAAAATTGAAATAATGAGAGTTCGTTCCAAAGAAGAAGAGGGGGAAGAAACACTTATAAAGTGCTTTAGGAACCTTTTTCACGAGTTTGATGATTGGGTTGATTCTGGTAATCAAATAATAGTGAAGGGTGGAATAACAATTTCCGGCATCAAGCATGAACTGGTCTATTCCAAGGTCCATGAGAACCATAAATCAATACCAGAAATATTTGAATCCCTGCATTCCTATGGGAGATTAAATGAATTAATGAAAGCGGAGGTGAAATTGGGTGCTGATTTTGTGGTTAATCCATTAGGTTTAGCGCTGTATTTGTTTCCAATGTACCTAAATGAATTGTTCAGGCTAGAAAAGACTCTAGACGGTAGGTTGAGACCAATTGGTGTAATGGAATATGTGCCTGTAGACAAAGATCTTCTAGTGGAGTATCTTCAAAATACAGTGATGCCAGACGTTCTTCTACTTGATACAAAATCATATATACTACTTTTTAATCACCTCTATGTTGAAGAGGGGGGGAGTTTGGTTGAAGATAATTTCGAGCTTATTACACTTAGTGATTTTGAAAAATCCAAAATTGAACGAGAGGGTTTTCTTCTAAAAACAGATACGAATTGTGCGATTGTAGCATCAAACTTTGAGAATTCAGAGGATATAAATATAGATGCTATTGGTACCAGCATCCGTCTATTTAAAAAATGCAAAATTCAATATATTGGAACATTTAGATTGTATCGAAATGTTTTCCAAGGCAATTCATATAGGGAAACAATTGCTACTGGGACCAGAGAGAATACGGAACATGTATGCGTTAAAAGACAACCGTTGGAAATCCGTAAGGATGAAATTACCAATTTTAAGCAACTGTTTAACTCTTGTTTGTCATCTGGTTCAACTATGCTTTATTCGTTTAAGTTGTTTAATCTAAAGGACGGAGTTAAACCTGAGGTTCGGTTACCAATCTTGTTTTTTGCCCTAGAGTCCCTATTTGACGATGTAGATTCCGAAGTTACATTTCGGATATCACTTTATGTATCTAAGATTCTGGGAGAGTCTGCTGAATACACCAGTAACCTAAAATTATTATATGCACTAAGATCAAAGATAGCCCATGGTGGAGGTAGTTTGGACAAAACTCTTGAGAAATTACATCGTAGCGAATTTATTCCTGAAGCAAATCTCGATTCAGCCGTTGACAAAACTGAGGACATAGTAGTGAGGCTTTTTGTCAAACTAACTAGCGAGAATTGGAACCCGGCTAACTCTAAAATAGAAATGGACAAGATTCTTTATGCTTAACGTTTTAATGTGGAAACAATACTAATTCTAGTATCTAGATTTGTTTTATTAATTCCTAAATTTCCTCTTTAGGAAGAAAACTTCCGTATAAGGAAGGAAAGCTTCCTTATACGGAAGTGGAATTTACCTTCTAGCTAAAAGCGTTTTATGCTAAAATGTTGTAAATCATGTGATTATGGTTTTTTGCAGTTTCTTTAGTTAGGGGATGCCAATAATTAACATACTGTAAATCAGTGGGATGTAAAAAAGCGTCAGCAAGCGTCGGTAAAATATGAAAAAACAGGATATACGGGAGACCTTGAAAACACTGGTGTCAGAGCTAGCAAAGGATGGCGAAAAGTTGACGGGTTCGACTCTTGTCCTGGGCACTAGATGATCAAACCGCGTTAGCGCGTTCAAAAGAGAGCAAAAAGGAAAGCTCGCTTTCATTTTTGCGAACATTGAACGCCAAGCTGCGTAGCAGATTGCAGTTTGATCCACTTCTCGCCTAAGCAAGTGCACGCCAGTACTCTTGTCCAAACAAATTTCTTCTCGGTACATCTAGCTCGCTTTCATTTTTGTGAACAT
>CAYZWM010000307.1:0-4107 GCA_964482155.1 uncultured Chitinophagaceae bacterium
AGACGTAGAACACCTTTTTTACGGAATCTAGAACGAAGGGGTGTACTGATTTCATGAGCTGTTAGTCCGTAATTGGTCTGAATAAATTGTCCTCCACAACTATAGGCATGTCTAGTGATAGATACTGATCGTGACTCACTTTCAATTGTTGCTTCCACCCTATTAAAAATAGTAATCATACCTAAGTGTTATCCAATTAACACAGTCTAGGTTAGGCGTGCAGGGTATCAGGTTCAAATAGATGAATAGTCCTGGATATTGAAAATAACGTGTTGAGGGTAACACCAGGATGTTTCAATCGCTGCGGTTAAAGATCGACTTAGCTAATTGTCGGTATAGAGTTTATCCCAAATATTATGTCACTTTGTCGCCAAGGCTAAACGGGTTCATCCTTCAAGGACGTAGTTGTTTAGCTACAATAAGATGGAAGTTTTGCTACAGGTGCTCCTAATTATTATGGGTTGTTTTGTGTATGCGTATTACTATTGTTACAAACATCCTCAATAAGTTTATTTACGAATGTAGATTGATTGATTGCGAATTAATTGAGAGAAAGAAGAATGGAGAAGACACTTCGGCCAACCTGGTTCGTAGTTGTCTGAGATCGGGATATGACTTAATTCGTCAAATGCATAAAATAGATTTCCAGGTAGCGGAAATGATGAGAAAACGCATTCACGAATACGAGGAAAAAATTAAACCAATTAAGACGTTAGGATTAGAGTTTGTGTGAGACTATTATACTCAAGGTTCCCTATTGGAAGATTTCCATCAAAAATCCTAAACATACAAAAGCCACGCAAGGCGTGGCTTTTGTATAAAAAATTAATGAAAGTATGAACGTGATTAGTGTTTAACCACAAGTCTTTTTACCATATTTTCTCTGCCGTTGTTGTACTTAACAAAGTAAATTCCAGTATCAAAATTGGTCAAATCAATTCGAATAGAATTGCTATTTCCTGCATTCTGTTCAAGGACCAACTTACCGCTGAGATCAACAACCTGAACTTTGCCATTTTTCGAACCGTCATTCCACCCGACTACCACATAACTGCGTGCAGGGTTTGGATATAATTCAATGTTATAGCTAGCGCGTTCTATCAAGCTGCTAATGATTTCTACTTTTGAGTAATCGAACTCTCCGTCAAAGTCAACTTGCTTGATTCGGTAATAGTTTATATCACCATATGGGTTCTCATCGATAAACTGGTATCGGTTAATTTCAACGGAAAATCCAGCTCCTATTACCTCACCAAGAGTTTCCCAATGTGCTCCATCATGTGTTCGTTCAACCACAAAGTGACTGTTGTTGTCTTCTGAACCCGTGGCCCAGTCCAATTGAACTGCGTCACCAATATATCGAGCTTTAAACGACAGCCATTCAACTGGAAGAGCTCCACCCCAAAGACCAAAGTCGTTCAATGAATCGTGATTTCCACCTGTAGTAAAAACGGCTGTTTCTATATTATCCGTTGTTAAATGTGAACCCGAAGGTTTGGTAGATTCGTCAATTTTAGTGGTATAACAAACGGTAGAACTGCTTGTTGTGGTTGTTGTTTGGTAAACGACAACCAAAACCGGTGCTTTCGACGAACTTCCGTCATATGTATATGCATCTCTATGACCGTTAATCTTTTTTAGAATAAACACCATGTCGTTGCCTGTGCTCCAGTTAGTTCGTCCAACAATTTCTTCAACGATAGTGCTTAAATCAGACGTATTGTATTCATCGTATTTCGTCCACGAACCTGGATTCCAGGTTGACGAATTAGACGTTTTAGTTCGATCCGTGATGTCGTCGTCAGAAGAACTGAACGCGCTCGCATCGTTTACATCTTCTCCGTATATTTTCACTTCCGTGCTTTCCGTTTTATCCCCTTCAGCGGTAACCGTGATATATGCGCTGGTAATGGTTGCTCCTTGAGGAATAGCTAACGATCGAAACCGAAGACCAGCCGTTCTATCTCCAAAATGGAAATCATTGTCTGTTCTGTTCATGTCACCATCGCTCGATTCCGAAGCATCATCATAACTCGACGATATTGTTTTAGAAATGCTCGTAGTTGACGTTGAGGTTGTCGAAGGCGAATACGTTCTAATAAACGAATATTTACCATCAGCACCTACAATCGTGCTTTCTAATTCTTGCTCTCCTGTGTCAACAACACCGTTGCAATCGTCATCAGCATAGAGGATTACCTTTACACCCGATACGCCATTTTCAAATGACTCCAGGTTGGCGTTTTCGTTTACGTCTGCATAAACGGTTCCGGATATTATGTTGATGTAATTCGTAGAATCTACAACAAAACCAAAGTTGTTGTTTTCATCTTTTTGTCGACCGGCGGTAAAACTGGCTACCTCAATATTATCAGTCGTGTAATCGTTGTCTGTTGGAAGGTCATTCGCGTTTGAAACCAATACATACTTGTCCGTTCCAGTTGTATAGTTTAATCTGAAATTGTAAAAACCATCCGCATAGGTACGTGTCGTATCTACAAAAACGTCTGTCCCACTGTCGTAGGCACCGTTCCCGTTAACATCCTTGTATAAGGAAACCAGGAAACTGTTTTTTCCATAGTCCCCACCATCAAACGTGGTATCTTTATTTTCATCGTAGAACACATAACCAGACACCTCAACGGTGCTGATCGGATCTCCGAATACACAGTCACACGATTCCATGTCGCCACCCCAAAGGTTAAACGATTTCGTAACTTCTCCATTGATAAGATCGACTTTCCAAAGTGTGTTTGTGATCGATGATGAACTCGCATTCGACCCGGTAGTAACATATAAGTCACCAACAGCATCAAATCCCATTCCTTCCACATCATTTATGGTATTGAACTGACGAATCAGTTCCATGTTACCTGTTGTTGTGTTTATTTTAAACAGGTAGTCGTAGTTTTGACTTGTGCCGTTCATGTTGGCGTACAACTCATTGTTTAATGGGTCAAAGGCCATGGCATCAAATCGCAACGCAGACCAAGCACTGTTGTTTACCACTAGATAATCTTTGTTTGTACCGAAGAAGTCTTCTTTTACATTTCCGGTAGAAGCGTCGATAACTACAAGTAAACAGGGGTCATTTGATGACGTACCTGCCCAAATGTTTCCGTTTACGTCAACGCTCATAGCGTCAAAATCACTAATGGTTCGAGATCCTAATGACCCCGTTAAGGATTGACCACTGATGTTAGAACCAGATACTCTGGTATTCGCTAAAGATGACGTGCTGGTTAATACATAGTGCAACTCGTCCTGATTAAGAATCCACAAAGTGTCACCGTCAAGGTTTAACGTTGAAGCTTCAGGAGAAGAAAGACTGGACAATGACTTCGAGTCTAAAATTGTACCGTCCGACAATCTGAATTTGTAAATCTTGTTTTCATAATCTGAGATCGTAAAACAAATTTGTTCATCTCCACTGCCTGTCCCGGCCAGTGAGTCGGAAGAGGAAGAAAGTGATGTGTAAAGAAAAATAGCAGAAGTAATTAGAATAGCGAAGGCTGTAGTAATAATTACAACCTTGCGTACGGTCAGTTCGAGACCGATTAAGGGTTTAGATTTAAGTTCCATTTCATCAATCGTTTAAGTAAGTAGTAGTAATAGTTGTTGTAAAAATTGAAATAAGTCAACGTTTACGCCCCAAAAGTAGACATTTAATTCCTATTATGGGACATTTGACAATTTGTTACGTTATTTATAATGATTCTATGTAACTGTTTCCGCCTCTAAAAACGACTTCAATTCATCCATGCACTTTATCAGAAACACTAAGAAATAAACATCGGATTAAAGAGACCTATCCTACGTTTCACAGGGGTGTGTATGGGTTTATTATAGTAAACAGGAACGCGAAATCGTAATCCGCCTATGCGAGTTATCCCCTATTCATTCACCGTCAACCGACACATTTTTTTATTCCCTTTTTTATCAATGAGCCGAATAAAATAGTTCCCTGCATTTAACTCGGAGCAATCCAGTGCAATTTCTCCAAATCCATTAAAACGATACGATATTTTTGAAACCCTGCCCATGATATCCAGAATTTCGACTGTACTGACTTCTAAAGGCCCCATCTTGCTTTTTACATAGGCAATG
>CAYZWM010000308.1:0-4031 GCA_964482155.1 uncultured Chitinophagaceae bacterium
GTGTTTGTCTCGGAAAAGAACAAATAAATCTAAGAATTAATTGTCAAGTTGAAAAAGGTGGTCGAAACCTATGAATACGGCAATGAGACCATCATCAACAACGCTCGGCATGCCGATGCGTTAGCCAAGAGTTCAGAAGCCCTACAAACGGTTCTTTATGGCCTCGATAACGGCATTACAAGCGACTTAGTTGCTTTAGATATCCGAAACGCTCTCTATCACCTGGGTTTGATCACCGGTGAGGTGACGAACGATGAGGTGTTGGATTCTATTTTTAGTCGGTTTTGTATCGGGAAGTAACCACCGCAAACAACTCAATACCAAACGACTAATAATTACATAAATCATCTTGTTTTATTGGATACACTGAGTGTTTGAACCTATTCTTAGATTGTGTTACTATGTGTTTGTTTGGCAACTATTTGTACCTTGGTTGCACCTCGAGTGGGTGATGTACAAATTTTGACCAAATAAGAAACCAAAAAGAGAATGAAGAAATATACATTACTGATTATTTGTTTTAACCTGTTGTTTGCATTTGGAACTTTAGCAAAGTCAACTATTATCCCTGTTGACTCAATTTTTAAGAATATTACTCAGATTAGAGAGGTCAAAGTGCTTTTTTATACTGGAGACACTACGGTGAGTTTATTAGATATTGTACAAGGAGATACTATTGAATTGGACTGTCGAGATGAGAAACTCAGATATGATAGTCTCCTCGCATCGTTTGGTTTTAAGCAACATGATACATTCAAATACGAAGATAAACGTCAAGCCACAAACAATGATTATACTGAATTTGACAATGGAGGAATAAGTTATAAGGCGTGGGATGGAACGTACCCAAGAAATGATGAGGTGATTACGATGATCAACTTTCATTATTATGGTGAAAGAATTTTGTTTGGTAGGAAAAAAGATGATCACATTCGATTTTGGAGCCCAAGAGTGAATTCACTTTTTGACATTGTTTATGTGATCGAAAAAGGTGAGCTGTACGTGCCTTTAGATTTATGTAAGCTTAGAAGTGCTGATGTTGATCCAGAAAACCAAGATTTAGAGTTTCGTTGCAGTGATGGTTTTATAATTTCTCAAATTGATTTTGATAAAATTAGAAAACAGCATTAGGACAATGGCAACCAAAGTAACTCTCCGTCAAAAGCAAATATCTAAAGGCCGTAAAAGCCTGTATTTGGATTTTAGATGTAGTGATGGGTTTTTGATTTCCGGGATTGATTTTGACCAAATAAGAAACCAAAAGAGAATGAAGAAATATACATTACTGATTATTTATTTGAACCTGTTGTTTGCATTTGGAACTTTTGCAAGACCCGTGGTTGTATCCGTTGATTCCATTTTTAATAATATTACCCAGATTAGAGACGTTAAGGTCCTTTTTTATACTGGTGATACATTAATGACTCTTTTGGATCTTGGTAATGGAGATACTATAGAGTTAGAGTGTAAATGGAAAACGTATTGGGAAAAGTACAACGGAGATACTTTTTTGGTTGATATTAATTTTGCGGATACTTCTGGGTTTGGCAATAGAGTCAGGGAAGGAGCTCGCACCCACTATGAGAATTTTGAATGGGAAGGCTCTTATCCCAAAGTTGGTGAGTTGGTTACGATGATAAATTACCAACGTAATGGTAACAGAATTTTATTTGCTAGAAAATTAGATGGGAATTATCGATTCTGGAATCCATGGTTCACTATATTTTCTGCTAACGTGTATGTGTTTGATCAAGATGGAATTTATAAGCCACTGGAACATTGTGAAAATGAATTGGATCAGGGGGGGGGCGAATTCCATTGTGTACACGGTTTTCTGATTTCTGAGATTGATTTTGATCAAATAAGAAAACAATGAGAATGAAGAAAATATGCTTATGCCCAAAGGTGATGATAGATGAAGTGCTAAATCAAACAATAAACAGGGACTATGGTAGAAGTAAGAATCGAACTATACGATAAACGTGAAAAGTGCACAACCACACTGGATGTAGACCAGTTGTCCCTAAACAAATTTAGAATGATTGATAATGACTTAGTTAATTATAGGCTAACGCTTGGGACAGAGTTTGAAACACGTATTAATAAAGACAATAGACATGAGGTTGTTCGAATCACAAAGGAGTCAGATTACATTACTCGGCGGTTTCATTTGTCCATAAGTCACAAAGAATCTGAGTATAGAATGTTGGGAGATGAATTGACCAAACTTGGTGGGTTCTGGCAAGTGGATCTAAGCAGCATAGCGACAATTAACATACCCAAAAATATAGACTTAGACATTGACCGAGTAATAGAGGATTTAGGGTTGAACCTTAGTGAAATTATGGTTTATAAGTAATGCATGTTCGTGCTGCGTATTAATAAAACGGGATCACATGTACTTTCATTTTGCAAAACTAGCCTCTTGAAGATATTGAGTGGTTCATTGTCTTTGGGACTGTCTGAGTGCGTTAATCAGTTACATTTTTGCTAGATTTGGTGTTCGTTTAATAGATCACAATGTTGGAGATATTAAACCAATCGATATGAAAAGATTAACTGTATTATTTTATGTAATAACAATTTGGGGGTGTTCCGATTCCAAAGAGTTTTATGATGATATTTCATTATCCAATTTTCCTATAGACAATTTTATCAGCCTTGAAACAGAAAGCGCTATCATAAGTTTCAGTAAAACAGACCTGCTGAGATTAACAGAGTCCGAATCGCATATTAAGGACAACAAAGAATTTTGGAAGACTTTTAATAATTATCTCGACTCCGTAAATGGAAACCAAAATATTAAACTAGATGAGTCATACAGTCAGTTAAAGGATACCATTACTAGGAGATTAATCGCTGATGAAGACGAATTAGATACTTTAACTGAGCTAAAGCTTGATATGGATACGATCCGTTTGATTGACAACCCAAATGACCCCATGTATAGAGTGAAGAACGCGTTAAAATGGAGCACTTCAATTTTGTTAGCTAAAGGGAAGGGAACAGTGTTACGAAAGTCATCTAACACAAGAGTATCCAGCATTAGACGAAAGAGGGTTGTATTTGGTACAAGCCAAAGTACTAGTTACGTTTTTGATGATGGGGAAGAAGTGATTTTTGTAGGCTTGTTGTTGGGGCTTTGAGATAACCACATTTTAAGTATTGGTATAATCCTACTTTTCGAAGTGAGAAGATCAAAAGAATAGGTGGTTTTGTACCCCATTTGTACCTCAACATTGTAATCCATTGATAATCAATATTCATTACTTTTTGTATCGGAAAATAGTTGCATTTACAATCCAACTAAGTTAATGCAACAGAACCAAGAATTATCTTTGATTTTCAGATGCGACAGAGCCAGTTAATGTGAAAATACCAGTTTGCACCATTTAACAATCTTTTACTACATTTGGGTTAATGGGACTTACCTTGAAAATCAAATACGTCATTGTACTGATGTTAATGTGTACTTGTATTATAGGATATAGCCAAACAAATTCCGATTCCCTCTATTCCGTTTGGCAAGACGAAACACAGCACGACTCCAATAGAATATCCGCCTACGATCAATACATTTGGAACGGATATCTTTTTTCAAATCCCGATAGCGCCTTTATCTTGGCCGAAAAATTGGTGTCCTTTGGGCAAAAAAAGCGATACCCTAAAGCCAGGGCATTTGCATTTAATATTCAAGGAATCTCTTTTGCAATAAGAGGTAATTACACAAAAGCCTTTGAATATTACGATCGTAGCCTAAAAATCTATGAAGAAATCGGTTATAAACGTGGAACTGCTAGTACGCTAAATAGTATTGGACTTAGTTATTATGGGAAAGGCGATTACATACTTGCCTTGGAATATTACAAGCGCAGTCTAAAAATTCAAGAAGAAATCGGGAATAAAAATGGAATATCAAATGCGCTAACCAATAGTGGAAATATTTATTACAACCAAGGTTATTACACACGTGCCATGGAAAATTACCAGCGTAGCCTAAAAATCAAAGAAGAAATCGGTGATAAACGTGG